>DASVMX010000613.1:0-2265 GCA_036384215.1 Ktedonobacteraceae bacterium
CCCGACCTTTCGCAAGAGCTGGCAGGGGCGTTATCAATACCTCCAGGTTGACGAGACGCAGGACACCAACCCCTCGCAGTATCGCCTGGTGCAGTATCTGGCCGCGCCCAAACAGAATGTAGTCGTCGTGGGCGATCCCGACCAGGCCATCTACCAGTTCCGGGGAGCCAGTCCGGAGGCCTCGATCCTCTCGTTTCGCGCGATGTATCCACAGGGAAAAATCTACCCCATCGAGGAGAACTATCGCTCGACGCCGCAGATCCTGCGCGCCGCGAATAGTCTGATTGCTCGCAACGATATCACCCCTGGCTTCGAGAAACAGCTCAGGCCGACCCTGCCAGACGGCGCGCCAGTGATTGTGACCGTCTATGATGACCAGGAGACCGAGGCCGAGGGGATCGCCGAACGTATCGCGGAACTGGCGCGCCAGTGGAAGCTGGGCGGCGAGAGCCTCTCGTACCGCGATATCTTTGTGCTCTCGCGCACCAATCATCACCTGGCCTCGCTGGAACTGGCCCTGGCGCGTGCCTCCGTACCGTATCGCGCGCTCGGCGGCTCCTCGTTTTTCAAGCGCCGCACCACGCGCGATATGCTGGCCTTCCTGGCCCTGGTAGACGGGCAGCGGCTGCACCTGGAATACCTGCAGGAGCGCTCCGGCCCCAATTCCCGCAAATGGGACGAAGTCTTTACGCCGATTGTCTGTGGAGAGCAGAACGCCGCCTTCCGCGCGGTAGCCAACATCCCTTCGCAGGACTATTTCATGCGCACCTGCAAGACCTCGCACCGCCTGACGCCCTCGCTCTACGGTACTCTGGCTTCATACGCCAGTGGACGCCCATTTTTCCAGTTTTGCGAGGAACAATCCTACCTGCTGCCCTCGGAGTACCAGCCCGGCCTCAAGGATTTTGTCAACCTGATCAAACGCGTCCAGGAGGGCTGCCACAACAACCCCGCCAGAGCTGTGCGCCTGCTGCGCACACTGGCCTACGACCAGCACCTGCGCCACATCGACAGCAAACACCAGGATGACGACGGCGCTGACGCCGAAGCGCCCAAACCCCGCGATGACGGCAAACTGGAAGGCCGCTTCGACGAACTGGAAGAACTGGAGCAGATCGCTGGTCGCTACCACACCATCCGCCAGTTTCTCCACGGCATGACCCGGCTCAAAGAGCAGGCCGAGGACAGCAGCAAAAACAAACAGGACCGCGTCAGCTTGCTCACCGTACACAAATCCAAAGGGCTGGAGAGCCCGGTCGTCTTCGTCATGGGCCTGACCGAGGGGATTTTTCCCCACCGTCGCTCGTACACCATGTTCGAGGACGACGGCCCGATCAACCTTTCGGGCCTGGCCGAAGAGCGCCGTCTGGCCTACGTCGCCTTCACGCGCGCACAGAAGATCCTCTTCCTTTCCAGCATCCTGCGCTACCGCAGCAGCGACGCCGTTCCCTCGCGTTTTATCGCAGAGGCAGAACTCACTCCCACCGACGAAGATGGCGTGCTCAATCCCTATCTTTTCCAGCGCGACGGTCGCCCGCGCACCCTCAGCCCACTGCTGGAAGCGCCATCGCTGTTCGACTAAACGCGTGTGATGCGACTAAACGCCACGCACGCGTTTAGTCGCATCACACAGTAGCTTCCGCCGCGCGCTGACGGCTGGTGAGAACGCCGACAATCACCACCAGCGCGGCCAGGACCAGCAGTACCCAGACGACGGGGACCGCGAACGAGAAGCCAATCAGCGCGTCCAGCGAGTAGCTGCCAGGGCCGACCAGGGCCAGAACTGCGCCCAGCAGGCCCAGTACGAGCGGATACTCATAGCCGCCCTGCGTGCCCCAGAAGCCCTTGCTCCAGTGGAACTTCAAGACCGCCATCAACATCGCCGCGAAAATCGCCACACCCGCCAGCGGATTCAACAGGCCCAGCGCCAGGAGCAATCCGCCGCCAAACTCGCCCAGTGTGCCCAGCAGAGTCCAGAACCAGGCAGGCCGGAAACCAAGTGAAGACAGAAACCCGCTTGTTTTAGCAAATCCTTGTCCCCCAAACCAGCCAAAAAGCTTCTGCGAACCGTGAGCCGCCACAATCAAGCCCAGAGCCACGCGCAAGACCAATACCGAAAACGCAACTGACATCGAGATATTCCTTTCTTCAGCCGGGTCCACGTCCTACTCTGGTAGTTTTCATTTTGCGCCACCTGCGGCGGCGCAAAATGAAAGAAAAAAGGTTTTTGCGAGGACACCTCGCGCTCCGTCAGGGGCGCTGCCC
>DASVMX010000614.1:0-2795 GCA_036384215.1 Ktedonobacteraceae bacterium
GGTTCCACCGTCCAGGCTGGCCCGATCTATGTTACAGACCTCTATGTGGTTAGCTCAGTGCTACATCATCGTAGAGGGTATATGTCGGATCGCCGGGGTTGTTTTCGTCGTGGCTGATCAGGGTCAGGGTGTACGAATGGCCCGCGGTGGTGCCGGCTGAGACCTTGACCCAGGTGGTGCTGCTGGTACAGGTTCTGGCCAGGATCGTGGTTGTGGTGCCGGTGGTGTTGTCCTTGAGGGTCGCGGTAGCCCAGTCGTAGGTCACGTCGTCGGGACAGCGCACGTCGTAGTAGAAGCTCAACGTGGTTGTGCCGGTGGGCGCGGTGAAGGTCTGCTTGAGCGAGCTATCGCCGTTGGTGGGCGCGTTAGTACCCAGTTCGGCGGAGTGGCTGCCGCTGTGGGCAGTGCTGCTGATCGAGGTGGTGCCGCTGCGCGTCCAGCCCGTGAAGTCGCCGGTTTCAAAGCCACCGTTAGTGATGCCGCCCGTTACCGGGGTTGGCGTGGGAGTAGGCGTCGAAACCGAGCTGGTCAGTGTCACATCGTCATACAAAGTGTAGGTGGGATCGCCGGGATTATTTTCGTCGTGGCTGGTCAGGGTCAGGGTGTACGAATGACCCGCGGTGACGCTGGCTGAGACCTGGACCCAGGTTGTGGCATTGGTGCAGGTTTTGGGCAGGATGGTCGAGGTCGTGCCCGCGGTGTTGTCCTTGAGTGAGGCAGTGGCCCAGTCATAGGTCACATCGTCGGGACAGCGCACGTCGTAGTAGAAGCTCAGGCCGGTCGCGCCGCTGGGTGCGGTGAAGGTCTGCTTGATTGAGCTATCACCGTTGGTAGGCGCGCTGGTGCCCAGTTCTGCGGCGTGGCTGCCGCTGTGGGCAGTGCTGCTGATCGAGGTGGTGCCGCTGCGCGTCCAGCCCGTGAAGTCGCCGGTCTCAAAGCCACCGTTGGTGATCCCGCCCGTTACCGAGGTTGGCGTCGAGGTCGGTGTGTTGGTCGCGGTCGGCGTAGGCGTCACCGTGCCACCGCTGGTGGTGAAGACCTTAAAAATGTTGGTAAACTGGTAGGTGCTCTGAGAGAGGCCGCTACAGGTGTCCAGGTCGTTGGTATTGCCGGGACAGCCCCCGTTGTCGCGCGAGACTTCCCAGAAGGAGAGTTCGCCCAGTTGTTTCTGCTGCGCGAAGGTCAGGTCTTGCTGGGCGTTGCTGATGGTATAGATCTCGCCCGCGGTATCGTTCTGGCCGATAAGATTGGTCAGGCCAACCATGGACCACAACTGGCTGGACGTTTTCGAGGGGAACATGTTTTGCAACTGGCTGAAGAGGCCGTTGGCCGCGTTAATGGCTTCCTGGCCCATCTGACTGTCGGGTCCGTTGTAATCCATAGTCATCAGATTGACCACGCTAAAGTTCACGCCATGAGATTTGGCGTTATTCAACAGGCCCATATCCTCGCTGGTCGGGCCGGTTGTATCGGATGGCAGCGTGAAGTCGATGGTCAGGCCGGGATTAGCCGCCTGGAGAGCCGCCAGGGCGATATTGCGGCGGTCGTAGGTCGTCGAATCGCCTTCCTGCCCGCCTTCGATATCGAAGTCCAGGTGGGTCAGGCTGTATTTTGTCACCACAGCCTGGTACTGCGCCTGCAAGCTGCTGGCGCTAGTGCAGACCTGTGCAAGTTCCTGACCCGCCGCGCCTCCGAAGGAGACCATCACATCTCCGCCCTGACCACGGATATAGCTGATATCGCTATCCAGGTGAGGCAATTGAGAACCCGTCTGACTGAGCGGAACCGTGCCGCCCCATTCGGCCTGACAGCCATTGGCAGTAATAAAGGCCAGCGTGTAGTATTTTTGCCCGGTGCTCTGCGTCACCGACTGAAGCGACGGGTCAATCGTCACATCCTGATACGGGGCGAAATAAGAAGAGGGCCAGGATGAAGCAGCGTGAGCTTTAAAGATACTCCCGCTGAACATCCCCAGAGCCGTGGCCAGGCTGGCGAGCACCAGAAAGCTGGTAATGGCCAGAGCCCAGATACGTCGAGAAAGTGTTTTCATAAACAGACTTATCCTCCTTGAAACGAAACATGCCAGTATGTTCTTCCTTATGCATCTGCGTCTCGCTTTGTTAGCGCTTTCGTTACCGCTACCGGAAGCGATTACAATAAGTATAGGGTCCAGAGGAGTAGAAAGTCAAGGCAATAGCACATCTCTCGCCGGATTTTCGTCTCGCGCTGCTCCAATCTGGCGAGAGATGTGCTGGAGCTTGGAATAGATGGGTAAGATAGATTTGTTCAGATGTTTTTTGTAGAGAAAGAGAGGGAGGTTCCATGAGTAAGTCTCTTTGCCGCCTGTTCTATTTGTTTGGCATCCTGGCTCTACTGATTGGCGGTCTGTTGCTGACGCAGGGATACGCAGGCAGACCGCCTCTGCCGGGGGGGGTGTTTTTGCCTGGGAGCATCCTGCGTACAGTCAGGGGCATAACCATACTCACTGGCTTGATTGTGCTGGCGCTGGCCAGCCTGTCTGGTCTGGCCTCCTGGCTTGGCGCGCTGGTGCGCACGGCCCATTTGCGCCGCTGGGGCTGGTTTATTAGTCTGCTGGTGTTTACGGGCATTGCTCTGCTACTCTACGTTTTCGCTGGTCCGACCACGCCTCCGCCCGCACGAAGACTTTCTTCTTACGCGGGATTTGGAGATTAGCTGGCGTGGGATTTCCGACAATCCCCTGAGAAGACGCCGCTGCGCGGCTCACCTGGTTGAAGATATGGCCTGGCTGGCTGCATCTTCAACCAGGTGAGCCG
>DASVMX010000615.1:0-3175 GCA_036384215.1 Ktedonobacteraceae bacterium
GAAAATGAATGAAATTCATTTTCTGACCCTCTTGAGCCTGGTCCACCTGTTAGTGATGGCGTGATTATTCCAGACCGATGATCATCACCCCCTCGTGGCGCGCGATTTCACGGGCGCCATCCAGCTCGATGCCGGCTCCCACGCGCAGTTCGCGGGCGCGGGTCACGCTCAGAATGTCCAGGCCTGCGGCTTCGAGCAGGAGGGTCTGCCGCGTGGTGCGCGTGGAGATGAGCAGTCGCTTGAGTTCGGCCCCCAGCGAGATGCCGGCCTCGCTTTTGTAACGCCGTACCGCGGTGGCCACGGCGAGTAATATCTCACCCGCTTCCTCGGCCTCCTCGCTCCTCCAGGTTGGATCGGGCTGCGGCCAGCGTGTGAGATGCAGCGAGATCGCGCCATCCAGTCCGGCGAAGAGGCCGCGATAGATCTCTTCAGTCACATAGGGCAGGAAAGGCGCGAAGAGCTTGAGCACGCTGAGCAAAGTGTGATAGAGCGTGTAGCGCGCGCCCTCGCGCAGTGGACCCGGCTCGCCGTAGAGCCGCTCTTTGCACATCTCCAGGTAGTTATCGGCCAGGTCGTGCCAGAAAAAAGTCTCGATCTCGCTTTTGGCCGCGGCATACTCGTAGGCGCGCATGAGATCGCTCGCGCGCTCGCTTAAAGCGCTCAGGCGTGCCAGTAGCCAGCGGTCGGTGGGCGTCAGTTCGTAATCGGCGCGCGCGGGCCGATAATCTGCCAGGAAGCGCTCGCTGAAGCGGGCCACGTTCCAGAGCTTGGTAATCAACTTGCTGCCGTTTTTGATCTTCTCCTCGCTGATAATTGCGTCCTTGCCAAAGCCGGTGGAGGCGGCCCAGTAGCGCAGTGCATCAGCGGAATGGCGCTCAATCATAGCCAGCGGAGCCATGGGACCGCCGCCGCGGCTCTTGCTGATCTTCTCGCCGCCCGCCGCCGCCAGTCCCCAGCCAGAGATGGCCACGCTGCGCCAGGGCAGCGTTCCAAAGTGATGGAAGGACTTCACAATGGTGTAAAAAGCCCAGGTGCGGATGATCTCGTGGGCCTGGGAACGAAGCGCGAAGGGCGACACCTGCTCGTAAAGCTCGTGCTCGCTGAACCAGCGCCCCACAATCTGCGGCGACATCGACGAAGTGGCCCAGGTGTCCATCACATCTTCTTCCGGCGCGAAATCCATAGCGCCACAGGCGCATGGGCGCGCGGGCTGTTGCGCGGCAGGATCAAGCGGCAACTGCTCTTCCTCGGCCAGCATGATCTCCCCACACTGGCGACAATACCAGAGCGGGAACGTCACGCCAAAGTAGCGCTGGCGCGAAATGCACCAGTCCCAGCCAAGATTCTCCACCCACTCGCGATAGCGAGCACCCATGTGCGCGGGCTGCCAGTTAATCCGCTCGCCCAATTCCAGCAGTTGCGGCTTGAAGTCGAGCACGCGAATAAACCACTGCCACGCCACCAGGTATTCCACCGGAGTATCGCAGCGCTCGTGCACGCGCACGAACTGAGACACGGGCTCGCGCTTTAACACCTGCCCGCTCTCTTCCAGGCGCTCTACAAGCCGTTTGCGCGCCACCTTGATAGGCAGACCCGCGAACTCGCCCGCGCTCGCGTTCATGCGCCCGTCGCGTTCAAGCATCTGTTTGAGCGGCAACTTATGCGTATACCACCACTCCACGTCGATCCCATCGCCAAAGGTACAGCACATCACCGCGCCCGTGCCCTTCGCGGGGTCGGCTTTGCGATCGGCCAGCAGCGGCACGCTGAAATCGAGCAGCGGCACACGCACCTGTGAACCGATCAGCGCGGCGTAGCGCGCGTCCGAGGGATGCACAAACACCGCCACGCAGGCTGGCAGCAGTTCAGGACGCGTCGTAGCGATGGGCAGCGTTGCGCCATTCTCCAGCGTAAAGGCCAGCTTCACAAACTCGCTCTCGCGCTCAAGGTCATTAAGTTCAGCCTGGGCAATAGCGGTGCGACACTCTGGACACCAGATCGTCGGCGCCTCGCGGCGGTAGGCCAGTCCCTTTTTGTACAGATCCAGAAACGACCACTGCGAAATCTTGCGCGCCTGCTCGTCAATCGTGCGATAGCTGTAGCGCCAGTCAATCGAAAGGCCCAGGCGCTGCCAGAGTTCCTGGTAATCCCGCTCGGCCTGTTCGCTCGCCTCCAGGCATTTTTCGATAAAGGCCGCGCGCCCCACCTGCGCGGCGGTAATTCCATCGCGCCTCTCCAGCAGCCGCTCGGTGGGCAAACCGTTGTCGTCATAGCCCATGGGATAAAAGACATTGTAGCCGTTCATACGCCAGAAACGGGCCATAAAATCGGTATGATTATACGAATAGGTATGGCCCAGGTGCAATTTGCCCGACACCGTGGGCGGCGGAGTATCGATGGCGTACACTGGCCGCTGGTCAGTATGGTGAAAATGATAGATGCCCGCGCTCTGCCAGAAATCGCGCAGAGCTGGTTCCGCCTTACTCGGCTCGTACCGCCTGGATAGACTCACGTCCATCGCTCCTTTCGCGCGCCGCGCCCCGTCCGTTCGAGACAGTTCCGGCGCCAATGACACGTAGCCTTCGACCCACCTGGATCATATCCGCGCCATACATCCAGAGCCCGGATACGCCTGTGGCTACGCGACCAATAAAAAAAACCCTTCATCCCCACATGAGGACGAAAGGGTCGAGCATTTCGCGGTACCACCTCAATTCACCGGCACATTACTGTCCCGGCGCACTTTTTACCTCGACGGCTCGTCAATCAGAACACGGATCAGGTGATTGTGAGAAACGCCAACGCGCGCAAGCAGCGGTGCTTCACTCACAAAGCTGCTCCAAACAGTCGCGTTTCTTCATTCTGCCGAGTTTATCAAGGCCTCGCTATAACGGGCTAACCCGTGCTCGATCTACTCATCACGCGTGAGCGTGGCTTTCTTCTGCATTGTTTCCAGGCGACATTCGACGCTGACCACTGCGAAAGGCTTCCAGCCGCTGGCCTCTCTTCTCTATCAGTTTGCCAGAGATCTACTCTTCCCGGCGTTTAACATCGTATGCGATTGTGAAACAAGTATACCCAATGACTGAAATCGCTGTCAAGATGCGATTGTGAAACAATTCAGCCATAGGTGGAGGAGACAGGGAGCGGGGGCGACGAATGACGCGTCATTCGT
>DASVMX010000616.1:0-1988 GCA_036384215.1 Ktedonobacteraceae bacterium
GTGTGCCGGTACGGCGTGATGTCCAACGATGTATTTTGCAACTCAAGAGGAGGGCAATATGCGTAAGCTTCTCAAATTTATCCCAGCAATGGTGCTGCTTTTCATCCTTGCCGCTTGTGGAGGAGGCACAAATAACAATACCAACCAGACCACGAGCCCGTCGTCTGGCTGCCCCGCGTCGCGCGCGAATCTGAAGTTTTATGTGATTACTCATGGTCAGGCCTCGGACCCTTTCTGGTCAGTGGTGAAGAAGGGTGTTGACCAGGCTGCCCATGATATGTGCGTGACCGCGCTGTACGAGTCGCCGACTTCCGCGACCTTCGATGTGGTGGCTATGGCTCACCTGATCGATACTGCCGTGGCTGCTCATCCCGCCGGGCTGGTAGTCTCGATTCCCGACGCCAAGGCGCTGGGTCCGTCGATCAAGGCGGCTGTCGCGGCTGGCATTCCGGTGATTTCGATCAATTCGGGTTCGGATGTCGCGAAGAGCCTGGGTGTGCTGGTCCATGTTGGCCAGACCGAGGAACAGGCCGGGATTGGCGGCGGCGAGAAGATGGGCGCGGCTGGCGTCAAGCACGCGCTCTGTGTCAACCAGGAAGTGGGAAATGCTGCCCTCGAACTGCGTTGTAAGGGCTTTAAAGAAGGTCTGGCTGAAAGTGGCGGGACAGTGACGGAGATCGGCGTCAACCTGAGCAATCCGACACAGACCCAGCAGACCATCGAGGCCGCTCTCCAGCACGATTCCAGCATCGACGGCATCCTGACCCTTGGTCCCACGGGCGCCAGCCCGGCCATCAAGGCGCTCCAGGATCTGAGCAAGCTGGGCACGATCAAGCTGGCGACCTTCGATCTCTCGTCCGATGTGCTGAACGCCATCAAAGCCGGTCAGATGCTCTTTGCCATCGACCAGCAGCAGTATGAGCAGGGCTATTTGCCAATCGTGCTGCTGACCCTTTACAAGGCCAATCTCAACACCATTGCCAACGATGTTCTGCAAACCGGCCCTGGTTTTGTCACCAAGGACAACGTTGACCAGGTGATCCAGTTAACAGCGCAGGGTACGCGCTAAACAGGCTGTGGTTGGGGCCTCCGGGAGGCCCAGGTCTCGCGCAGGCTCCAACCATGCGTATATTTCGGAGGAGAAGCATGAATGCAACGCGGGAGAGCGCTGGCAGTGCCGCCGTGGGCGAGCGAGCGCAGCGCGCGAATCCACTCCGCAGGTTTCTGGTACGCCCTGAAACAGGAGCCGTGGCTGGTTCGGCGGCAGTGTGGATCTTCTTTGCGCTTGTCGCGGGCAGCAGCGGTTTTGTCACTGTGCGGGGTACATCGAGCTATTTGAGTGTCGCGTCTGAACTCGCTATTCAGGCTATCCCGGTAGCTCTGTTGATGATCGGGGGCGAATTTGATCTTTCGGTTGGCTCGACCGTGGGCGCCTGTGGTATGACCATCGCTATTCTAACCACGCAATATGGCTTGAATGTCTGGCTAGCTATCGTCGCGGCGCTGGTGCTGGCGGTCTTGATTGGCATGCTCAACGGCTACCTGGTGTTGCGTACCAACCTGCCTTCATTTATTGTCACGCTGGGTACCTCATATATTCTGCTTGGTATGACCACTGGCATGACCGTAGTATTGACCGGCTTGACTGTAGTGAATGGCGTCGACCAGGCGCCGGGCTTCGCTTCTGCACACGCGATTTTCGCCACCGCGCTGGGAGGAGGCCAACAGTTCCCGATTGAAATGTTGTGGGCGCTGGCTCTGGGAGCTGTGGCAACCTGGTTGCTTTTGCGCACGCGTTTCGGCAACTGGATCTTTGGTGTCGGAGGAGATAAGAACGCGGCTCGCAACATTGGCGTGCCGGTGGCGCGTGTGAAGATCTCTCTCTTTGTTGGTACCGCGCTCTGCTCCTGCCTGCTGGCTATCATTCAGATCATGACCTTTACCAGTGCCGATGTGCTGCGCGGGCAGGGCAACGAGTTCTACGCGAT
>DASVMX010000617.1:0-6050 GCA_036384215.1 Ktedonobacteraceae bacterium
AAGAAAAGTGGCGCCGCCGCCTACAAAAACGTAAAACAACAATACCGCCCACAACGCCGCGCCACCGCTCATGACCCCCACCACAAAGGTCAGTACCTGGTTGAAGCGCTGGCGCATCGTCAGGCCAAGGAAAAGACCCGCGCCGCTCTCCAGCAAGAAGAAAGGGGCTCCCCCCGGTCCAATCACAATACACACCACAAACAGCGCGACACACAGACTCATACAGCCCACGTAAAAGCCGCGCCGCAGCACAATCACAGCAAAGATAACCGGAACCAGGAGTTGAAGAATCGTCCCGCCAACCGGCAAAAACCGGATAAACACCTGAAAAATCACGCCGATATCCGCCAGCAGCGCTCCCTCGGCCATCTCTAGCGCGCTCAAATGGCGCGGGCGCAGCCCCGCAAAAGCGCGTTTGGACGGCGCTTCAAAGCTTTCCAACGGCACTATTTCGTTTTCTTGACTATCCTTGATCATCAAACCTACTTTTTACGCTGAGAGAACAGTATCCTGACCATATCTTTAAGAAAGAGTAAATCCAAATTGACACAATAGCAATTTCTATAGAGCCAACAAAACAGTATTATATCAAGACAAACGGCCCAATGCACACATTTGAGTGCAATGTACCATGGTCTCGCGGCAACCAGCCATCCGCAGTTCCTATCTACCGTTTTGCTGCTTTGGAAAACACAAAATTCCCTTTTTAGCATACCTCTCCAGTGCACTTCTATGAATAATTGGTGTGAATATAGCGACGTTGCCTGCCTGCGTCGCGACATTCACAAGAGGGTCATGTGGTTTGCGCCAGACAGCATGGCAACATACAAGCTCTCTATCTGTAACTTTCTAGCGTATAAACAGAGAGTGGGCCTGTTATTCTGATAAATGCCACAGAAAGGAGGTCCGCAGACTGTTTTCTCACGAAACCGTTAAAATCCAGGAAATCTCCATCAGCTTGACAATTCGTTTTCATGCATTGTACTCTGGCAACAATGGAGAGTGTACTTATCCCAACTGCTGAAGGTTTTGTGAGCCTGACTCATGGATGTATGCCGTGTATTTTGCTCTTGTAATGCAATTGATGTACGCAGAGGAGCGGAGCGCCAGGACGGCGCGAGCGCTCGAATCAACCCAACGGAGGGATGCTGATTATGCGGTATATCACTCGACATCCTGGCAAAGACCTTTCCACACGCGTCAGGTGGAGTATTTTTCCGGTCTTTGCGCTTCTCCTGACCTTTTTATTTGCCGCCTGCGGTTCAGGCGGATCCGCGAACACCACAAACTCAAAGTTCGGCGGTAAACTGAATGTCGGTTTGAATGCGGATGCTGTAACCCTGGACCCGCTGCTCTCGACCGCTCTGGTGGATCGCCAGGTGATGTTGAATCTCTATGACACGCTGGTGAGGGTGGACGCGCAGAATACCATTCAACCAGACCTGGCCACGTCCTGGAGCTATGCAACCCCTACCCAGCTCGTCTTTACCCTGCGCACAGATGTGAAATTCACTGATGGCAGTAGCCTGGATGCGAACGCGGTTGTCTTTAACATCAACCGTATCCTCAATACGCCAGCTTCGCCGCGTTTTAGCGAGATCTCAACGATCAAATCAGTCGTGGCCGCCGATGCTTCTCACGTGCAATTCAATCTCAAAAAAGCCTTTGCGCCTCTGCTGGCAACATTAACAGACCGTTCGGGCATGATCCTCTCGCCCACGGCGGTGCAAAACCTGGGCAAGGGTCTGGCCAACGGTCCGGTGAACGCTGGCAGCGGGCCTTTTCAGTTCAAAGAATGGGTCAAGGGCGATCACCTGACCATCGTACGTAATCCGCACTACTGGCAGAAGGACGCGCAGGGCAATGTACTGCCATACCTGCAGTCCGTGACCTATCACGGCATTACCAATGGGACCGTAGAATTTACAAATCTGCAAACCGGCACAATCGATGTCGCTGACTCGGTTGACCCGAATTTTGTGTCCCAGGCGAAGGCAAACTCCAACCTGGTCTATCACCAGATTCCAGGCCTGAGCTTTTTCGGCATTGAGCTGAATGTCTCGGTTGCCCCGCTCAATAATGTGCATGTACGCCGGGCAATTGAATGGGGGGTGAATCGCGACGAGATTGTCAACACGGTCTTTAAAGGTGTGGCCGTGGTCGCGCAGGGACCACTCTCGCCTGGCAGTTGGGCCTTTGACAGCTCGTTCGCGCCCTATCATTACGATGTCAACCAGGCCAAAACCGAACTCCAGATGGGCGGCGCGGCTCAGGGAATAACGTTTACTATGCTCATCTCCAGCGGCTCGCCCATTCTGACGCAGGAGGCGCAGTTCATCCAGTCAGAGCTACAGCCTGTAGGCATTAAGGTCAATATCCAGCAGGAAACCTTCGCCACGCTGCTTTCTGATACGCAAGCGCATCACTTCCAGGCAGCTCTGCTCGGCTGGAGTGGGCGTCCTGACCCGGATGGCAATACCTTCTCCTGGTTCCACACGGGCGGCGGCAACAATAACATGCTCTACTCCAGTGCCCAGGTGGACACGCTGCTGGAAACGGCGCGAGCTTCCAATGACCAGGCCACGCGCGCGCGGGATTATATCCAGGCGCAGCAGATCATCGCCCAGGACAGCTCGTATGTCTTCATCTATCACGGAGTCAGCATCCAGGCCAGTTCTACCAGGGTGCAAAACTTCCTGATTCTGCCAACCACGATCATGGAATTCGCCAATGTGTATCTGAGTTAGAGGAGCAAACCCGCATGGCCCGCTATATTGTCCAGCGCTTGCTCTTTATGTTACCGGTGGCGCTGCTGGTCAGTTTTGTGACCTTTATGCTGATCCACCTGGTTCCAGGCGATCCAGCGCGGGTGCTGTTAGGCGAAGAGGCAACTCCTCAAACGGTGGCGGCCTTGCAGCGCCAGCTCGGCCTGGATAAGCCGCTGCCGCAGCAATTTGTGCTCTGGCTCGGACAGGCACTGCATGGGAACCTGGGGGATTCAATTCAGCTCCAGCAGCCAGTAAGCCAGGCCATCTTCCAGCGTCTACCGGTGACGCTGGAACTGGGCCTGGCCGCGCTGATCTTCTCGGTTGGGCTGGCCATTCCGCTGGGGGTATATAGCGCGACGCATCGCAACCACTGGCTTGAATGGTTGATCAACGTTTCCACCCTGGTTGGCACGGCCATCCCCAACTTTGTGCTGGCCCTGCTGCTGATTTTCCTGTTTGCCGTCACACTGCGCTTCTTCCCGCCAGGCGGCTATGCACCCTTCACCGATGACCCTATGAACAACCTGCGCAACCTTGTTCTGCCTATGATCGCGCTGGGCACAGGCACAGTCGCGGGCAATCTGCGCCAGATCAATGCCAGCATGACCGAGGTGCTGGAACACGATTATATCCGCACTGCACGAGCCAAAGGCCTGTCCGAACGCCGCGTGAACTATGTCCACGCCCTGCGCAACTCTCTGCTGCCACTGCTCACTATCATAGGCATCCAGGTCGGCGCGATCTTGAGTGGAGCGTTTGTGATCGAAAGCATCTTTCTCTGGCCAGGCATCGGCAAGCTGGGTGTTGACAGCGCCTTCGCGAAGGACTATCCAGTGGTCCAGGGTGTGGTGCTGCTCGCGGCCTTCTCTTATATGCTGATCAATCTCCTGGTCGACATCTCTTACGTCTTTCTGGACCCGCGCATTCGTCTCAACAGGTCATAGGAGGAGGCATATATGGCAGAGTCAATTTCTTTGCCTGAAAGCGAAGAGCCCGCGGGCCTACCAATCGCGGCATCGCCCTGGTTCAAACGGGTACTCAGCGAATTTCGCCACAATCCGCGCTGGTGGTTCAGCCTGGTGCTGCTTGCCTTTATCCTGGCCGCCATCTTCGCGCCGCTGGTCAGCCCATATGATCCGCTGGCCTATCACCCGGTGATCACCGCGCAGCCGCCTACCTGGGCTCATCTGCTCGGCACCGACTCGCTGGGGCGAGATCAGTTGAGCCGCATTATCTATGGCACGCGCGTCTCGCTCTCGATTGGGCTGATCTCGATTCTCCTCGGCGGACTCACCGGAACGCTGCTGGGTATGCTCGCGGCCTATTTCAAAGGCTGGGTTGATCAACTGATAGCCATCCTTGTGGATGCTCTCCTGGCCTTCCCCTCGCTGCTACTCGCCCTGGCTATCATCGCGGCCCTTGGCCCCAGCCTGATCAACCTCGCCATAGCTCTGGCCATCGTGCGCGTCCCAATCTACGCCCGCCTGGCGCGCGGCCAGACGCTCCAGGTGGTTAGCCAGGACTACATCATGGCCGCCCATAGCGCCGGCACACACACCCTTAAAATCCTGACCCGCCATATCCTGCCCAACATCTTTGGTCCGCTGCTTGTCCAGGCTACAATCTCTGTCTCACTGGCAATTCTCGACGAATCAATCTTCAGTTTTCTTGGCCTGGGAGCACAGCCTCCCACGCCAGAATGGGGGGCCATGATCAATGACGCCCAGACCTTCCTGGCCAGCGACCCCTGGATGATGTTCGGCCCTGCCCTGGCCATCGTGCTCGTCCTGGTCAGCCTCAACCTCGTCGGCGACGCCCTGCGCGGCCTCCTCGACCCCCGCGACGCCGAGCGCATCACCATGATCTTCCGCACAACACGAGGCGGTTCTTCTTGAAGAAAGCAATCAACGTAAACTCGCAAAAAACCAGGTGATTACTACTTTTGTGTAACCACCTGGGCCAGAAAAAAATCATTCTCGTGGGAAGTTCAGTGGGTAGTCTTACAGGCACAATCATGGCCAAACGCCGCCCCGACCGCTATGGTCATAGTCCCCCTTGTCTTTTTCTCCTCGCTCTGCTATGCTCCTGACAACAGGAGACAGGGTTCTATAAGCAGCAAGGCTTAACTTGAAAACGTTCCCCTGCTCTTTTCTAGAAACATGTGCGAGGATGCAGCTTATGAATCATCTGAACGTTGTTATTCTGGCCGGCGGAAGTGGAACGCGCCTCTGGCCGCTCAGTACCCCGAGCTTTCCCAAACAATTTCTGCCGTTGCCAAACGGCAATAGTATGATACAGGAAACATTGGTGCGTGTCGCTTCTCTGGCCGGACCTGAGCAGACCTGGGTTGTCACCGGGCGTAGCATGGCCGGATTGGTCGAGGAGCATCTGCCAATCCTTTCCCCCGCGCACATCTTGCGTGAACCTATGGGTCGCAACTCCGCGCCCGCTATCGCCTGGATCGCGGCTACAATCGCGTGTAAAGACCCGGAAGCGGTGATGATCACGCTCTCAGCCGACCATGTGATTAGTGAGGTAGAAACGTTCAGACAGGCGCTGCAACTGGCTTACAAAGCCGCCAGTCAGGGTCAACTGGTGACGCTGGGTATCACGCCGACGGCTCCTGAAACCGGCTATGGCTATATCCGGTACGCCGGAGATCTCGACGAGGGCTTTGGCCACCAGGTCTTCTCCGGCGAGCGCTTCGTAGAAAAACCCGATCGTGCCACCGCGCAAGACTATCTGGCCGACGGCCATTATGTCTGGAACAGCGGCATGTTTATCTGGCAGGTGAAAACCATCTTGCGCGAAATGCGCACCCATCAGCCCGAAATCATGCAGTGCATCGACCATATCATGGAAACCGTGGGCACACCCGCAGCAGAAGCCGCGCTCAACGAAATCTGGCCTGCTATCCCCTCTATTTCAATTGACTACGGCATCATGGAAAAAACCAGCCAGTTCTCCGTTATCCCGGCGAATATCGGCTGGAACGATGTCGGCAACTGGGAGCAATATGGCGCGCTCTTCCCCTCCGATGAACAGGGCGTCAAACGCATGGGCACCCATGAAGATCTGGGCAGCCAGAACATCTTTGTCTACAACAACACACAGCGCCAGATCTTCACCATCGGTCTGGACAACGTGGTCGTGGTAGAAATGGACGACAAAACCGTGATCTGCCACATCAACGATGTTCAACGCGTCAAAGAACTGGCCGAGAAACAAAACCGCAAGGCATAAACCGATCTCTGATAAGAAGCGAGGTGCCTGGAAGCGAGC
>DASVMX010000618.1:0-4733 GCA_036384215.1 Ktedonobacteraceae bacterium
GAAAATTGACAATTTTCATTCGTCTCGTTTGTGCCACAATACCTCTTTTCGCAAATCTTCCGGGGTGTTAATATTCACAAACGAGCGCAAATCGGGATCAACCGCGCGCAGCTCTTCTTCTGCGAGAAAACGCACAGGCGCGTGCTGGAGCAGAGCGCGGGGGTCGCGGCGACCTTGCTGGATGCAGGTTTCGATAATGGGCAAGAATGAGCGCGGATAGCGGGCCAGGAGCACCTGGGGAATGCCCTGAACGCGCGGCACCAGCGCCTCCGCGCCAAGAGGGAAGGCGCGCAACCAGGCAAGCAGTTCGGGACGCGCGAAAGGCAAATCAACAGCCAGCACCAGCGCGTGTGAACAGGAGGTAGCGAGCAAGCCACTATAGAGGCCCATCAGTGGGCCCTGGTCGGGGACGCGATCATAAACCAGGCGGCGCTGGACACTGGAAGAGAGAAAAGCATACTCCCCGCCGCTTTGCTCATCGCGCGCGACCAGCAGCAGTTCCGCGCAGAGGTCAGAGAGCAGAGAGGCGAGACGCTCCACAAAAGTAAAAGAAGATTCCCCCGGCAGGGGCAGCAGCGCCTTGTTGCTCCCCATGCGACTGCTGCGCCCCCCGGCGAGAATTATACCTGCTACATCTGACCTGATGAATGCAGATTCTACTGGCATTCCCTGAGCAAACCCGTTACCACTATGAGCGTGAAGAGGCCGCTTTGCGCTTATTGCCCTTGGGCATGTACTGCTCGCGTTTCTTGAGGTGCTGGTAGTACTCGCGCTCCTGGGGATATTTGCGGAGGCGATGGACAAGGAACAACACCGCCCAGACGATCAGGGCCACCAGCCACGCGTAGCGCCAGAAACGCCAGGCAAAGAAGAACTGATACAGAGCCGCGCGCGAGCCAATTAAGGGAAAGCCGATAATACAGATGATCGCCAGCCAGGTGAAATAGCGGTCAAACATGTATTTGGCCCACGGGCGCCCTTTGGTAAAACGCTTGCGGCCTTCTACTGAGTAGTAGAAAGTGACCACAAGGCCCAGAGCGCAGAAAATGATCCACAGGGGATAGAAATGAAAAGTTTCAGGCGCCGGCCCACCACTATAGCAGCCAGTGGCCGTACACGGGTCCTGGAAGAGCCAGTTAATCAGGTTAAAATGCATAGCGTTCCCGCCCCTTCTATGATTGCGTATTCACGTTGGCATCAATGATAGCATGCCAATTTGCGTTTGTACAGAGCTACCGGAACGGCTTTTTTCCCGGTCCTTTCTGCCCTCTCTCCACCCCTCTCCTCTCTCCCTCGCCAGTACTTCTGCGAAGAGGCAGGCAAGCTGCAAATTTTTGCTCACCTCTCCTCTCACCGCCTCTAAAAATGGCAGCTTGCCTGCCTCTTCGCAGATAATAGAGGAATAGTGGTATAGTATCTATAGAAAAGAGCGGACTTTTGGAAGTGCTTTCGAGCCAGGGATTGCGAGGGAAAGAAACGATGAACAAATTCGAGACAACTGACCAGCATTACCTGTTAAAAGAACAGTACAAAGACGCCAGTAACTTTAACACGCGCCTGCATATGATCCAGAGCCTGAGCACCAAGCCGGTTGACTGGTACACGTGGATTTTTAGCCGGATCAAGAAGCTTCCTCAGAGCCGCGTGCTTGAACTCGGCTGCGGCCCTGGTTATCTCTGGCAGAGAAACCTGGAGCATATTCCGGCGGATTGGGACATCATGCTCTCCGATTTCTCACCTGGTATGCTCAAGGATGCGCATGTCAATCTCTGCCATAGTGGCCGGCACTTTAATTTTCAACTGGTTGACGCGCAGGAAATTCCTTTCGAGAATTCACACTTCGACACGGTAATTGCCAATCTGATGCTCTACCATGTCCCGGACCGCGTCCGCGCTTTTTCAGAGATCAGGCGCGTCCTGAAACCCGACGGCTTCTTCTATGCGGCGACGGTGACTGAAATGGCCCTCGTGGAATTGAGTGCGCTGATGAGAGGCGCCGATATCCCACCGTGGGGAGACGTGGTCAGCTTTAGTCTGGAAAACGGCGCGTGCCAGCTCGCACCCTGGTTCTCGCGCATCGAACGCCAGCGCCTGGAGAACACCGTGGTCATCAAAGAAGCTGAGCCACTGGTCGCCTTTATCCGTTCTGCCATCCCTCGGGAAGAACACAACGAAACCAAATTCCAGCGCCTGCGCGAACTGATTCGACAGGAACTCAACCGCCGCGGCGAATTGCACATCCGTATAGACCTCGGTCTCTTCGAGGCCTCAAACATCTCTTTTGTATAACCCCCTGAGAAACGATCTGACAATCGTTCCTCACCCAGGGCTCTGTAAAAGTCGGCAACGCGGGTGTGCAGAGGGCGGCTGCATTTTTCATCCCCCGTATGCGGCTGCCCTCTGCCGGGGGGGCGGGGTGTCCCCGCAAAAAACCGTTTCTCTTGCTTTTTGCGAGCCGCCGCAGGCGGCGAGAGTGGACTTTTACATAGCCCTGTTTCTCACCCCAAACTCTTTACTTTCGGGAGCAACTATGCTATAGTTGCTTGCAAGTAATTACGGCATATGCGAGACATGTCCTTTGCCAGGAGTTCACTAGAGAGGAAGCGCCAGCGGCTGAAAGCGCTCCGTACACACCGGGAAAGCGGTACCCCTCGCACGCCTGCACAGAGACAGTAATGTGTACGACTCGGCCCCGTTACAGGCCGCGAGAGCGCGTTTGTTTGCTCGCCAGATCTTTATGCTAGCTAAAACTGGCGCGGAGCAGACGCGAAAGACGGGTGGAACCACGGAAAGCTTGTTTAGCCTTTTCGTCCCAGGTGGGATGAGAAGGTTTTTTATTGCATAAAATTTTGCTTGTTGTAAAGGAGGCTTACCATGTCGGTTGAAGCGGAAATTTTGGAAACAGTCCACTATACGCCGATTCAGCGCATGCGCCACTCGGCTGCCCACGTGATGGCCGAGGCGGTTCAGGAGATTTTTCCAGACGCGAAGTTCGCTATCGGACCCGCGATTGAGGATGGCTTTTACTATGATTTCGATCTGCCACGCCCGCTGACACCCGAAGATCTGCCCGATATCGAGCAGCGCATGGCGCAGATTGTCGCTGGCAAGCACTCCTTCCTGCGGGACCGCTGGCCACGTGAGAAGGCCCTGGAATACTTTAAGGCCAAAGGGCAGGTCTATAAAGTCGAGCTGATCGAAAATCTGACGGACGCCGAGGTCGGCATCTATCAGCAGAGCCAGTTCCTGGACCTCTGCCGCGGCCCGCATGTGGAGAATACGAGCCAGGTCGGCCCCTTCAAGCTGATGAAGATTGCCGGCGCGTACTGGCGCGGTGACGAGAAGCGCCCGATGCTCCAGCGCATCTATGGTACGGCCTGGTTCTCGCAGGAGGATCTCGATCAGTATCTCTGGCGCCTGGAAGAGGCAGCCAAACGCGATCACCGCAAGCTGGGCCGCGAACTCAAGCTCTTTGTGATGAGCGAAAACTTGCCCGGCGGCGTGCCGATGTTCCTGCCCAACGGCGAGATGCTGCGCCATCAGATGGAGTCGTATGTGCGCGAAACGCAGGAGCGCTACGGCTACCAGCACGTCTGGACATCGCACCTGGGCCGCGTGCGCCTGTACAAGACGTCCAAGCACTGGTACAACTATCGCGAGGACATGTTTCCGCTTATGATGGGTGAGCAGGAGCAGTCCGAGGATGATGCCTATATCCTGAAACCGATGAACTGCCCACACCACATTACGCTCTACAAGACGCAGGCGCACAGCTATCGCGAGATGCCGGTGCGCTATGCCGAGTTCGCCACGCTGTACCGCTATGAGAAGGCGGGCACGCTGACGGGCCTGGCGCGCGTGCGCAGCCTGACACAGGACGACGCCCACGTCTTCCTGCGTCCCGACCAGATTCAGGAGGAATTCAACCGCGCCATCGACCTGACGCTGGAGGTCTTCAAGACGTATGGCCTGACGGACTACTGGATCTCGCTCTCCCTGCGCGACCCCAACAAAAAAGAGGAGTACGTGGGCAGCGACGAGAACTGGAATAGAGCCGAAAGTGCCCTGCGCGAAGCGGTCGAGAACAAGGGCATCAAATACACAGAGATGATCGGCGAAGCGGCCTTCTATGGTCCTAAAACGGACTTCATGGTCAAGGACGCTCTGGGCCGCGACTGGCAGTGTGCCACGGTCCAGCTCGACTTCATCCAACCGGAGAACTTTGAGCTAGAATACATTGGCGAAGACGGCCAGGCGCACCGCCCGGTGATGATCCACCGCGCCGTCACAGGCTCGACGGAGCGCTTCATGGCTCTGCTCATCGAGCACTTTGCCGGTGCCTTCCCGGTCTGGGTGTCTCCCGTGCAGGCCATGATCATTCCGATTGCCGACCGCCACAACGAATACGCGGCCAAAGTCCTCGCGGACCTCAAAGCCGCGGGCATTCGCGCCGAAGTCGACATACGCGGCGAGCGCATGAACGCCAAAGTCCGCGACGCCCAGTTGCAAAAGATTCCGTACATGCTCGTTGTCGGCGACAAAGAAGCCGCCGCCGAAGCCGTCGCCGTCCGCCTGCGCACGAACGAAAACCTCGGCGCGCAGCCGCTCGCCGGTTTCATCGAGCATATTCGCGAAATCGTCAAAAGCAAAAGTCTGGAACTATAAGCAAGCGTAATGAAATGAGAAGAGGAGGACAGCGGCCCGCGGGCCGCTGTACTCCTCTTATCATTTGA
>DASVMX010000619.1:0-8728 GCA_036384215.1 Ktedonobacteraceae bacterium
GGTGCGAATTGCCAGCCGCAGGCTGGCAATTCGCATCACACACCAAACGAGAAGGTTGAAGTAAAAACTTGCACATCGGGTTAACTAAAAGGATTTCAATATACCAGAACACATCGCATCCGACATGCATTCCCCGCTCTCTGTTCCCTTTTTTCAAGGTGGAAGTTGAACGAAAAAGCAACTTGGCGAAGAATATGCTATAATGAAACAGCATGGTGGTACTCTATAGCAGCCCACCCACCTCGCGTCACTGCGGTTGATTGTTGCGTCAGAGAAAATAAGGAGCAACCTATGGCCGACAGCTTTGGAATTCCCCAAATTGTAGACTATCTCACGCGTATGGGATTACAGATAGCCAGCTTGAGCGAAGAGCAGGAGATTGTAGAGCTTGCCTTTCATGGCAATCATGGGCAGTGGCGTTTGATTATCAGTCTTCAACAGTCTGATCAGGCGCGTAAACTGGTGCTGGTGGCTCCGCACATTGGCACAGTGACACGCAGGAAGCGCCTGCAATGCCTGGAAGCCTTGATGGCTGTTAACTATCGTATCGCGTTGGGAAAATTTGGCCTGGACCTGGATGATGGGGAGGTGCGGCTGGAGGAGTCGATGCCACTGGCGAATGACGGTATCACGTTCGAGCAATTTCAACTGGCGTTTCGCGCGCTGGTACAAACTGTAGCAATGTATCACAGTCTGATCCCGCGTATTCTCTATGGCAATATCTCAGCTCATGAAGCCCTGCAAGCCTGTGAAGAGGAATTCTTTCAGGACGAAGGCTTGCTCGAAGGCGACCTTGATGCTGAATACGAAGACGCCGGGGAAGAGAGCGTTGAATCACCCGCCACGCCTCCGCTCCTGCCCCCTGAACTGACTGTTCAGGATGTTATGGATGAAGTAGCCCGCCTGCTAGAAGAACGCAAAGAATCATAAGAGGGAGGCAAGCTCCAACCCCTTTCTGGTAAGCCAGAAAGGGGTTGGAGCTTGCCTCCCTTATTGCCCTTCGTAGGCTTCGGTGATGATTTGTTTGATTTCGTCGCTGCTCAATGGCTCAAGCTCGAAGCTCTGGCCTTCGATGGTGACCAGCGTAAGCTGGCGCGGGCCGGGTTCCTCGGCGCTGGCGTGGAGGAAGTCAAAAAGTTCGTGTGCAATGCGCCTGATGGCCAGTTCCGCCTGTTCGCTCCTGGCGTGAACACCAACCGAGATCAACACCGGAGCGTTTGTATCTTCCGGCTCAACAAAGAAAATCTTCAGGCCATGTATCAGTTTCAACTGGTGCTCAAGCTCGCGTAAGGGCTCAAGGTTATCCAGCATGCTTTCAAGGGTAAATGTCGTCTCCATACGTCTCCTGCCTTCTTTTTGCGTTCGATTAAGAGTCTCTCTTAGTATACCCGCCAGACTAGCCAGGGGGGCAAGCTCCACCTGTGGACAAGAGGAAGTTTGCCTCCAATTCTTTTCTGATAAACCAAATCCAGTGAATGGAGCGACGGCAATCTGGCTTTATTGAATGATATTGGAGCTTGCCTTTAATTCTGGGGATGATGGCCGTTGGAGTTGTGGCCGTTCTGGCGGGCGCGGGCATGGAGTTCGACTTCTTCCTCTTCGTCGTTGTCCAGAAACAGGTTGGCGGGCACTTCTTCTCGGCTATCCCTGCGCCGGGTATCGAATCGGGTCCATGTGTTGGGCGCGCCGGGGTCGACTGGTTTGCTATGGCGATAGAGCCAGCGATTCAGCGCCACGACCGCGCCGATGATACCCAGCGCCACCAGGATAAATAATACGTATTGTACAATCGTCGGGTCCATAATATGACACCCCTTTCCAGACGCCAGGCGAAGTCCGCTCTCTTCGCGTTCCCTTTTCTGCACACCATCAGCCTCTTAGCCAGGGAAAACGCGGCATGTGCAGCTTTTTTTAGCAAATCAATATGCTAAGTCTACCTGACTTCTGGAAAAGCGTCAATTTCTGCTTCCCGAATAAGAACTTGTGGCTAAGCAAGCACACAGGCCCTTACCTTGCCCTCCTGATCGCTGCGATGGGGTCCAGGCGCGAGGCGCGCAGAGCTGGATAGAGCCCGAAGATGAGTCCGACTGCCGCTGAGACGGCGAAGGGCAGGATCAGGGTGGTTGGGGTGATTACGACGGGGACGCTGCTGCCACCTCCTCCGCTGGCGACGGCTGAGATCAGGACGCCGACCATTAACCAGCCGATGAGGATGCCGAGCAGCATGCCGATGAAGCCACCGGCGAGGCAGAGGACGAGGGCTTCGATCAGAAACTGGTTGCGGATATCGCCGCGCCGCGCGCCGATGGCCATGCGAATGCCGATTTCGCGC
This sequence comes from Ktedonobacteraceae bacterium, assembly GCA_036384215.1. GTDB lineage: Bacteria > Chloroflexota > Ktedonobacteria > Ktedonobacterales > Ktedonobacteraceae > Paraktedonobacter. The sequence goes on from DASVMX010000619.1 coordinate 2,333, forward strand.
GTGCGTTCCGTGACTGAGACGAGCATGATGTTGATGATGCCGATGCCTCCCACGGTCAGAGAGATGGCCGCGATGCCTCCCAGGAGCGTGGCGATGGCCTGTGTGGCGATGTTGGCCTGCTGTAAGAGCTGTCCGGCGGTATTGGTGGCGAAGTCATCAGGGGTGCCGCGCGGGATATGGTGCTGGAGTTCCAGGCCGGTGGTGAGTTCCTGTACGACGAGGTTGACGCTGCTCTGGTCGTCGGCTTCAAGATTGATCTGGCCGAGGTAGGTCGAGTTGGTGAAACGGGTCTGGAAGGCTCTGAAAGGGACAAAGATGGAACTATCGCTCGCACCAAAGCCCGAAGCCCCCTTGGGGGCCAGGACGCCTACGACGCGGAAGGTCTGCGTGCCAACGCGAATCTGCTGGCCAATGGGGTTGATGCCGGTGTTGCCAAAAAGGTTTTTCACAGCGGTGTCGCCGAGCACGGCGACCGGCTGTGCCCCGCTGTCCTGCGTGGAGCTGAACCATAGCCCCTGCGCGACCTGCCAGCTCTGGATGGTCTGAAGGTCGGTGTTGGTGCCAATGATACCGGTGCGCCAGTTCTGGTTGCCATACACGACCTGCATGTTGGTGGAGAGCACAGGACTGGCAGCTATGACGTGCGGCAAGCGGCTCAGGTACTGGAGATCGCTGGGGGTCAGCGAGGGATGGGTGCGTTTAGTAGGCGAGGGCGCGCCGCGCTGCTGGAGCACCGATGGATATCCCGAGAGCAGGATGGTGTTTGAGCCCAGGCCGCCGATGGCGTTGCTGAAGAACAGGCCCACCCCCTGCGCCAGGGTGATTGCCCCGATCACGGCTGCGACGCCAATGACGATGCCCAGCACGGTCAAAAAAGAACGCACGCGATTGGCCACGACCGATTCCAGAGCGTTCCCCAGGTTTGTGCCTGCCAGATTGCGCCTGGCGCCCTTGCCCGAACGCAGCTCCCGGAAGAGTCCCTCCAGTGGCGTTTCCCCGCTGTACACGGCGGGTACGGCGGGAGAGGTTGGCGCTGGCGTGGCCTGGCTGGTTTTGGTGTGAATCGAACTACTCATTGTTTCCTCCTCGCTATTCGTCGGTGCGGATGGCGACAATGGGGTCCAGGCGCGCGGCCAGAACCGCCGGGTAGATTCCAAAGACCAGGGCGATGCCCGCTGAGACGGCGAAGGGCAGGATCAGGGTCAGCGGCGTAATCACAAAAGGTAACTGGCTGATTCTGGTAATACTCAGACCGATCAGCAGACCCAGGCCCAGTCCGACGAGCCCACCAACCAGGCAGAGAGCCAGTGCCTCAACCAGGAACTGGTTTAAGATATCCCGTCTGCGCGCGCCTATCGAGATGCGGATGCCGATCTCCCAGGTGCGTTCAGTCACGGAGACGAGCATGATATTCATGATACCGATGCCACCCACGGTGAGCGAGATGGCCGCGATTCCGACCAGCAGCAGGGTCAGGATCTGCGTAAATTGTCCCACGCGCTGTAAGATCTGCGAGAAAGTTTGGACGACAAAATCGTCCGCGTTGGAATCGAGAATCCTGTGATTCTTCTGCAGGATGGTGCTCACGGACTGCGCGACCTGCGCGACGTTGTCCGCGCTGTCGACCTGGATGAGAATCTGATCGATGTTGGGCGTGTTTTTCAGGCGAATCTGGGCCGTTGTGACCGGGATAATTACCACGTCGTCCTGGGCGAAGCCGCCGCCCTGTGGGGCCAGCACGCCGACCACGCGGAAAGTTTCGTCGCGAATGCGGATGCTTTGCCCGACCGGGTTGGTGCCGGAGGCATCAAAAAGATTATGCCATACAGTGTCGCCGAGCAGGGCAACGGGCGCGCCGCTGGCCAGGTCGTCTGAACTAAACCAGGTGCCCCTGGTGAGTTGCCAGTTCTGGATCAGTTGCAAACTGGTATTCGCGCCCTCGATCTGCGTGTTCCAGTTCTGATTGCCGTAGACCACCGGGTCGCTGCTCACGATCAAGGGGCTGACCCCGATGACATGTGGCAGGCCGGTCACGGACCGGGCGTCCTGTGGGGTCAACGTGCTCAGCGAGCCGGTCCCCTGCGAAACGCCTTCGCTATTGGACGTGCCGGGATAGACCATGACGGTATTGCCCAGGCTGCCGATCTGGTTATTAACCTGCGCGCTCGCGCCCTGGGTCAGGGTCAGGGCGGCGATGACAGCGGCTACGCCGATGAAGATGCCCAGCGCGGTCAGGAAGGAGCGCATGCGGTTCATCCACAGGGCATCCAGGGCGCTTTCGACGTTCGCCCCCAGCATTGTGACGGTGCCGCGCCGGGTCTTGCGCACGCGCAGTTCCGCCAGCAGACTGGCCAGCGGCGTCGATTCCGGCCCGGCTGGCTGCACTGGCCTGGCCGGCGCTGAAGAAGGTTCTACAACGCGATTCATCCTGGCTTCTCCTCGCTTACAATCGTGCTCTGCACGCTGGTGCTGTTCTGGCTGACCAGCGCTTCCCATTCCTGCTGGGCGGAGCGCGGCGCGAGCACTGGTTCGTCGCGCACGATACGCCCGTCCAGGAAGACCACCTGGCGTTTGGCATAGGCCGCGACATTGGAATCGTGCGTGACCAGCACGATGGTCAGCCCTTGCTCGTTCAATGCCTGTAGAACGCCCATGATCTCGATGCTGGTGCGGCTATCCAGGTTGCCGGTGGGTTCGTCCGCCAGCAACAGGGATGGACCATTGACCAGCGCGCGGGCGATGGCGACGCGCTGCTGCTGGCCGCCGGAAAGCTCGGGCGGCTTGTGATCCATGCGCCCGCCGAGCCCGACCAGGTGCAGAACTTTGCGCGCGCGCTTCTCGCGTTCGCGCCGGGACAATCCGGCGTAGACCATAGGCAGGGCCACGTTTTTCACGGCGGTAGCGCGTCCGAGCAGATTAAAGCCCTGAAAGACAAAGCCGAGCAACTGATTGCGCATAGCGGCGAGCTGGTCGTTTGACAGGCTACTGACCAGTTTGCCCGCCAGCCAGTATTCGCCGGAGGTTGGACGATCCAGGCAGCCCAGCAGGTTCATGAAGGTCGATTTTCCCGAACCAGACGGTCCCATGATGGTCACAAACTCGCCCGGGTGAACCTCCAGGGTGACGCCGCGCAGCGCCTGGACCTGGGTTTTCTTGCCCAGCACATACGTTTTGGTCAGGTCGCGTACCACAATCACCGGGGACGCCTGCGTGGGCGTGCTCGCCTCCGGTTCAACTTTATCCTCGGCCCTGACCAGCACCGTCTTGCTCAGCGGCGGGCGCGCCAGCGGTGTCTGCTTCACTGTTGGCCAGTCAGGAACGCTGGCCGGCACAGGCGTTTCACCTGCCGCGCCGTTGTTCGCCGCCTGTTCAGCCTCGTCAGCCAGCTTCTCAAGCGCGGGCAGCGTCGGAGCCGTCGGCTCCTCAAGATCAGCCGGCTCATTTGTGAACTGCGTCGGGTCATTCTTCGTCATATCTCAAATCTCTCATTCACGAACCAAACGCCAGATATATTACAGATTGTACAATCAAAATCATCCTCTGTTGCGAGCATCCATACCGAAGGCGCTGCTCCAGTACCTCAAACCCGTGAATGGAGCGGCAGCTTTCACGCCCATCGTCTCTAGCCCTATCACACACCTCGTCCAGGAGGATCATGGCGCTGGCCTTTCCATGCCAGGATAGTACAGATGCAGACGACAGGCGTGAAAGTCGCAGCTACATTCACAAATGCTCTACTCACCCACACCCTGTTCTGGTGTAACCTCAGTTCGTGCCCACAATAAAGGTATCGCTGGTTGAGAGACCCTGGAGAACCTCGTAGGAGGTTCCGTCGGTGAGACCGAGGACGACCGGTTTAGCTACGAATTGGGAGCCCGATTTTTCGATGACGAAGGCGGGCAGTGGACCTTCTGAGACCAGGTCAGGGTTAGCGACCTCCAGTTGGTCGAGCATCTGGCGCGCCTGGTTGAGCGTGACAGTGGCGGTCTGGCTGCTGATCAGTTGTGGCGTCGTGCTGCTGGTCGTGCCGCTGCTGGCCAGGCGCGCGAAATTGATGGCGTTGACTGGCAGGAGCAGGACGTTATTATGCTGCACTGCATTGATGGACACGTTGGCAGTCATCGAGGGCAGCAGGTGAGCGCCTTTCAGGCTGTTCGGGTCAACGTCGATGCGAACCGGGTAGGTTACGACGTTGGAGATAGTCTGGCCGGTCGGTGGGATGGAACTGACGATACCGGTGAATTGCTGCTGGCCATAGGCGTTGACCGTGAACGAGGCGCTTTCCCCTATCTGCAGGTTCGCGATATCGGCCTCGTTGACATTGGCCTGCACCTGCAGGGCTGTCAAGTCAACAATCTGAATAAATTCTCCGCCACCGCCCGCGCTGCTGCTGGAGGCGCTGACGCCGGGTGTACCGCCCACGGTGCCATTGATCAGCGTGACAGTTCCCGCGTGCGGAGCCTTGAGCGTGGCGTTGGCCAGGTTGTGCTGCGCCTGCTTCAACTGCGCCAGCGCGACATTCAACTGATTCTGGGCCGCGACCACCTGGCTCTGCCCCGAAGTCCCGCTGACCCCCTGCCCGGACTGCGCCGTCTTTAACTGGCTCTCAGCAGTATTCACCTGATTTTGCGCGGCGACATTCTGCGCGTTCGCGCTGGCCACGGCTTGATTGTACGCCGCCTGGGCTGACTTTACCTGGTTCTGGGCTGTTGTGATATTAGCATTGGCCTGGTTGACAGCAACAATATAAGTGTTATACGCCTGCCTGCACGTGGAATCTGTAATACTATTGGGATCAGTAATTGTTGTAGGATCAGGACATTTGGTGACGCCGGGTGTCACTGGCGTAGTTTGGTTATAGGTCGCAAGCGCCTGCGCTTTCGCTTGATTGGCGGCAGTCGTTACCTGAGTCAGATTATCTTGTGCATTCTGGAGAGCAACCTTAGCCACATTGACGCTCGCCTGTCCCTGTGCTTTCGTCTGGCGCTGGCTGGCCTGGGCGTCGGCGACGGCGGTTTGCGCGGCGGTGACGCTGGAGTTGGCGTTGCCGGCGGAGCTATTCGCGGAGGCGATGGCGGCGTTCAGGCTGGCCTGGGCGTTGTTGACGGAGATCTGCGCCTGGTCCACAGCGTCCTGGAGCAGGGTGCGGTCGAGTCGGGCCAGCACCTGGCCCTGAGTGACCTTCTGCCCAACGACAACGTCGATTTCATCGATTTTTCCGCCAGTTCCACTAAAGATCAGGTTATAGGTACCGCTCTGAATCGGCCCGGTGGCATTGACCGTGAGGGTCAGATTGCCCTGCGTGGCGTGGTCGTATTGATAGGTGACGCGGCTGCCTCTATTGGCTGCCCTGACAACAATTGCTCCCAGTAAGAAAACCAGCACCAGCACAATGATGAGAATGATCCACCTGCGGCGTCGGCGCGGACGTACCATGGGCGGCAGATTTAAACCGCTCTCGTCCTCGTTTAAACCGGGCAGATTAATCAAAGGAGCAGGTGGTGGCGTAAAAGGAGATGATTGAGTCGTCACGCTTGTTGTGTCCGCATTTCCCTGTTGCATAGAGAAATAGTCTCCTCTTCGTCAGCATTTTTTTGTTTGAGATAAGAATAAACAACATATGCGCGTGAAGAAGATGAAACACACGCTTTTCTAATTGATGATCTCCCTTAAGAAAGTGTTCTTTATGACTGCTGAACCGCGCCAGATTTGACATAGGCGCGGAAATCTTCTTTTTATCCATTATATCAAAACAGTCTATGAAATGACGTAAGGGGAAACCCTGATTTCTTATTGCCGGGAAAAACCGCGGGGAGAGCGTATTGTTCATTCTCAAAAGAAGAACGCCTGTCCTGTTCCTGGCAGCTTTTTGGCATGGATGTGCTCTTTGTTTGCAGTTTGCTTGCTCTATAATTGAGAAACAGGCGTAGCAATAGGCGTCCTCGTAGGTCGTGTCTCTCGATAGATAAGAGAGGAGCAGCCAATGGCGCTTGATATAACTATCATCTATATGCTACTCGGCCTGCTCTCCGGGCTGATTGTTGGCATCATGCTGGGGAGGCGCCCTACGCGCTGACCCTGGCGTTCGGGCAGTGCCTCTCCGCTGTTGAAGAGGTTTGCCTGTTTCTCTCCTCTGTTCTCGTAGTGCATCACTTCCAGCCATTTTTCTCATACTCTGATGATGAGATAAACATCGACACAATGAAGGAGGCACTATGCTGATTACCAATGATATGGTTATCATCCTGACTCTGGCATGTTTTATTATCGGAATGGTTCTGGGCATTCGTCTTATGCTGCCACATCATTACTACAATGGCAGTCGGGGGCGTTCTTTCTCTAGCTATCGCCGGTATGATGACTGAGTTCCTTTTAGGAGAATGATGAGCCATCCTG
>DASVMX010000620.1:0-5861 GCA_036384215.1 Ktedonobacteraceae bacterium
CCCCCCCTCCCCCAAAAACCTCTTTAAAAACGGGTGGCTGGGCCTGGCTCTGCTGAAAGGCAATGTTGCAAAAGCTCTGGACCCTGGAATGGAAGATCTTGCCATGGCTCATATATCTATGTTATAGTATAGCCATACCCCCCCCTGGTGGGTATAAAATGAAAGGAGACAAGCGAAATGAAGGCCGATAAACAGGAGGTTCTCAAGCGACTCAATTACATCGAAGGGCACCTGGGCGGTATTCGCAAGATGATCGAAGAGGATAAATATTGCGTGGACATTCTGCGACAAACCTACGCGGTGCGCAAGGCCATTGAAAAACTGGAGAGCCTACTCGTGGAAGGCCATCTGCATAGCTGTGTCCCCGAAGGAATCGCCAATGGCAAAGGCGAGGAGATCATTGACGAACTGGTCCAGCTCTATAATCTGGCTGGCAACCGCTAAACATTTGCATCGCAAAAGCAGACTTTCGCCAGGACCTGGTCCCGCAGAAACTTCAGGCACGTCAGGCAACCCCACGGCTGGAAGCCAGGGTCATCCTGGCCGCGAAAGGTGCTCGAAATAGCTGGTGCCAGGCGGCATATTTAGTAATGTTAAGAAAGGCAAGAACATGTCAACAATTCAAGATATTGTGCTCTCAGTTCCCGATGTCAGTTGCGAGCACTGTGTTAAAACCATCAATGGCGCGCTGGGGGAATTGCCCGGTGTCGAAACCGTTTCCACCGACATTCCCAGCAAAAGCGTTCATCTGCGCTACGATCCCGCGCAGTTGTCCATGGAACAGATCGAGAACACGCTTGACGATGCCGGTTACACCATCTCTGAGAATCCTGCACAGGCTCCACGCAGCAGCGGCAAGCCGTTGAACTTGCTGTAACCCTCTTCTTTTTTTGTCTGCTTGCTACCCCTGCCCGGTGGGTGTGGGTAGCAAGCAGACCTATTTTATTCCACCTGTCCGCTGCTCAAAGCGGCTTCTATGCCAATATCTTGTCCTTGCAAGAAGGCGCAGAGCGCGTGGTTAAATTCAAGGGGGCGCTCATACATGCAGAAGTGGTTGGTGCCAGGCATGACAAACAGGCGCGCACCAATCACGCGCGCGTGCAACTGGCGACCCAGAGCGAACGGCACGAGGTCATCGTTTTCGCCCCAGATCAGCAGAGTAGGTACCGCGAGAGACGTGACGACCGCGCTACCATCCAGGTCGGCGATCTGCCGGGCCACTCTCCTGAGCGTGGTTACTTCCATGCGCAGGCAGTCGTGGCACATACGCAGCCAGAGCGAGAGGGGCATGGTACGCGCGATGGCTTTGAGCGCCAGGGGCACAAGGCGCGCGACCGGCAGGCCAAAGGGGATGCCAATCGAGTCGACCAGCACCAGGCGTTGAATCTTCTCCGGGTGCACAGCCGCCAGGGTCATCGAGATATATCCGCCCATGGAATGCCCGACTAGCGAGGCTGACTCCAGTTCCACAGCCTGCATCCACGCGTGCAACCATTCTCCGGCCTCCAACAGGTCAAAGTGCCGGCCAAATCTGCGCATCAGGCCAAAGCCCGGCAGGTCCACCAGGTACACTCGATACCGCTCAGCCAGCGCGGGTACGTTTCTATACCACAGTCGCGTCGACTCTGAAAAGCCGTGCACCAGCACCAGCGGCTCCCCCTCGCCAGCGACCTCGTAGGAAACAGGCAAACCATTCACCTGAATGGTTTGCCTGACAACGTTCAAACTGCGCCGGGAATCTTGCATCGAGATCGCTCCAATCTTTGAACCTTTTCTGACGCTTCCCTGGATCTTTGACTCTCTCTGCGTTACCACGCGTTGCGCAATGAGATATCGTAAGGCGCGCGGAAAATCCCTTTTTCAGTGATCAGCGCGGTGACGTATTGATGAGGAGTCACATCAAAGGCGGGGTTGGCGACGGTGACGCCTTCCGGGGCAATGATGCTCTCGCGCACGCTGGTGACTTCCTCTGGCCTGCGCTGCTCAACTGGGATCTGCTCGCCGGAGGAGAGCGAGAGGTCAAAGGTTGAGGTCGGAGCAACAACATAGAAAGGAATCTTGTGCACGCTGGCCAGCACAGCCACGGAATAGGTGCCTATTTTATTGGCAACATCCCCGTTGGCCGCGATGCGGTCCGCGCCCACAAAGACCGCCTGTACGCGGCCCTGGCGCATAAAGGAGCCAGCCATATTATCAGTAATCAGGGTCAACGGCACCCCGGCGCGTTGGAGTTCCCAGGCGGTCAGGCGCGCGCCCTGGAGCAGGGGTCGCGTCTCGTCGACCAGCACGTGAACGCGCTTGCCAGCGTTATGCGCGACATAGATGGGAGCCAGCGCGGTTCCAATGCCCATGGTAGCCAGCGCGCCAGCGTTACAGTGCGTCAGCACCGTATCCCCCTCGGCCAGCAGGGCCGCGCCCAGTTCGCCCATGCGCTCGCAGGCAGCGTAGTCCTCTTGCACGATGGCCCTGGCCTCGGCCAGCAAGACGCGCTGGAGCTCCTGTGCATTCCCCACCTGCGTGAGATACTCGTCCGCGCAACGCAGCAAACGCTTAAGCGCCCAGGTCAGGTTGACTGCCGTGGGACGCGTGGCGGCCAGCATAGCGCCAATCGCCTGTAGTCGGGCGCCCGCCTCGACCAGACCAAACATCTCCCCGCGCTCGCGTACCTGGCGGGCCAGACCCAGCACCAGGCCAAAAGCCGCGGCTGCCCCAATCGCGGGCGCGCCACGCACTCGCAGCGCGCAAATAGCTTCCGCGACCTCCTCTTCACTACTCAGCCTCAGATGCTTCGTCTGCAGCGGCAGCAAGGTCTGGTCAATGAGGCCAACGTACACACCCTGTTCAGTTTCTTCCCACCAGACAGGCTGAGGCAGTCTCTGCTCAAGCATAACAGTAAACATGATCCTTTCCCAGAAAAATTAACTCCTGCTGACATTTTCACACGACCTCGCGAGGAAATCAAGGTCATTATCCTGGTAATGCTGTAACACCCCTGTGGATAGAGCAACGCCTTCACGCGCATTGACGTTGCCTAAACTTCTCTTGTCCATGCCTTCCCAAAATGTTGACATGAAATGGAGAGTGGCTGGCAAAAATTAGAAAATTTTTGCCAGCCACTCTCCATTTCATGTCAACATTTTGGAAGCTCGCCTCCCAGCTTATTGGGGGCGGCTAGAAGCTTCCAGGCGCTCGCGCATCTGATCGAAGGTGGGGCCATCGATCTCCCCGCGCGCGTAGCGCTGGCGCAAAATCTCCAGCGCGTTCGCCTCAGCAAAAGGCCGCTGCTGACCCGGATAACTCCGCCAGCCGAACCAGCGACGAGCGTTGAAACACACAAACACAATCAAGCCGATCCACAACAGAGGGAACAACGGCCAGAAGCCAAAACCCGCATGTAACCAATGCATTGCGATTATCTCCTTTTTTATCTCAGCATTTTTCATAATTTTAACCGCATCACACATCTCTTATCTCAGCGTGTAACCATAGTATAGAGCGCAGAGATGACCAGAGCGTGAATTTTAGCGTTTTGTTTTGTCATGTATCTGTCATCTAACCTACCAAAAACCTCGTGCCTGCGGCACTCGCTCTTTTACCCGGGCGAGTGCCGCAGGCACGAGGAGTCTCTCTATTCTTCTGCTGGCTTGAGCAGGGGCAGGCGGACTTCAAAGAGGGAGCCGGCTCCGATGGTGCTGGTGACGCGGATCTGGCCGCCGTGGACCTGGACGATCCATTGCACAATGGAGAGGCCGAGACCACTGCCGCCAGGCTCTTCATGGCCCGCGGACTTTTGTCCCCGCGCGCGGGCTTTGTCGACGCGGTAGAAGCGCTCAAAGAGCGAGGGCAGGTGTTCTTCAGCGATGCCAGGACCGTCGTCCTGCACGCGCACAATGCCCCAGCGACCCTGCTCACAGGCCAGGCTGACGGAGACACGTTTGCCGATGCCGCTGCTGTATTTGATGCCGTTCTCGATCAGGTTGGTCAGCACCTGTCCCAGGTATTGGGGATCGCCGCGCACCAGCATTTCCGGCAGATCGCTAATCGCCAGGGTGATCTGGCTCTCGCGTGCCAGGGGCACCAGGCGCTCAACGCTGGCCAGGGCAAGATCGCTCAGATCGACCTCCTGGAGATCCAGCGTCACCTGGCCCGTGTCCGCTCGCGCCAGCAGCAGCAGACTGTTGACAATTGATGTCATCTGCGCGTTCTCGGCCTGGATCTGTTCCAGCACGCGCCGGTAGTCTTCTGGCCGCTCAAACTGCGTCAGAGCCCGGTTAATCTCCAGGTCAATGATCGTCAGCGGGGTGCGCAGCTCATGGCTGGCGTCAGCGGTAAAGCGCGTCTGGCGTTTGAAAGCAGCCTCCAGGCGCGCCAGCATGTGATCAAAGGTCGCGGCCAGTTCGCCAAATTCGTCCCTGCGCTGTAGATGCAGGCGCCGGCGCAGGTCGCTCGCGTTCATCTCATTGGCCATGCGCGTAATCTTTTTCACCGGGCGCAGCGCGCGGCCCGCCAGCCAGTAGCCTCCCAGAGCCGAGACAACCAGGGCCATTGTGCCATGAAAAAGCCAGATCGTCAGCAGCGGCAGAGAAGAACTCTGCAGGGGTAAGCCCACCAGCAGGGTCGCGACGTGCGCGTTCTGATTGAGCACGGGCGTAATCAGCACCTGGTAGGAACTATCTTTCGTCTCCCACCATCCCCAGCCATGGGAGTGACTCTGGGGCACCGCCAGGCTGATAATCCCCGAGTTCTGGCCGGCTCTGGCCTGGAGCTGCTGAATCATACTGCTGGTCAGAGAGCCGCGCGTGTCCAGCACACTGCCATCAGAACCCAATAACAGCACCAACTCTTGCGAGGAGAGATTGAGGTGCAGACCCGCCAGCGACTGAGAAGCAAGCAGCGCTTGCTGATAGGTCGTCACAAACTGCGAACTGTCCTGATAGAGCTGGGTCTCTGTCCTGCTATTCGTGACAGCGGGATTGAGCCAGGTTACTGAAGCGTAGAGGCTGCCGCCAAAGGCGCAGACAATAAAGGCCATAACGCCCAGGTACCAGAGGGTCAGACGTGTGCGCACGCTGGAAAAGAGGGAAACACGGAAATGGTGGGAACCTGCTCGTTTCATGCTTATCCCTGTTCTGGCGGAGGCTGCAAACGGTAGCCAATGCCGCGCACTGTCGTCAGCAATTTCACAGCAAAAGGATCATCGATTTTTCGCCGCAGACGGCGTACATACACATCAATAACATTCGATTCACATTCAAAATCGTAATTCCAGATATGTTGCTCAATCATCTCGCGCGTCACGACCTGTTTGGGGTGATACATAAAAAATTCGAGCAGGGCAAACTCTCTGGGGGTCAGGTCGATCTCCCGTCCTTCGCGCTCCACCGTGTGCGTAATCGGATCTACAACCAGGTCCCCCACCGCCAGGTGTCCCTGCTTCGAGGGCTGCTGGCGGCGCAAAAGAGCGCGCAGGCGCGCCAACAATTCTCGCATGGCAAACGGTTTCACCAGGTAATCATCGGCGCCACAATCCAGACCCTGTACCCGATCATCGACGCTATCGAGCGCGGTCAGCAGGAGAATTGGCGTGTGAATGCGCCGCCGGCGCAGGTCACGGCAGACCTCCAGGCCGTCCTTGCCGGGCAGCAAAACATCCAGCAGAATCAGGTCATAAGGCGTCATCTCCGCCAGATCCTGCCCCTCCTGCCCATCATAAGCGCTATCGACGCTATACCCTTCGTGGTTCAGGCTGGAAGCCAGCGAACTATTGAGACGATGATTATCTTCGATCACCAGAATACGCATACCAGGTTTCCTCGCGACAGACATAGATCAACTGAAATCAATAAACAGCCATTCTTTTT
>DASVMX010000621.1:0-17097 GCA_036384215.1 Ktedonobacteraceae bacterium
TGCCTGGCCCGCGGGGCCAGGCAATCACTGTCACAGCCATCTCTCTCTTCCCCTTTTATATTGTTCGCTTGTTGGTGGGATTCTTATACTGTACTTAGTGGCCTGGAAAAAACTTTCTACGTCCCATACACTTCATCCGGCACCTTTTTTTCAGGCCTCCGCATATACGCGTTGAAATACATGGGTTACATGGGAGGGATTCTGTCTATGCGTTGTCTAATAACGGGGGTGGCTGGTTTTATTGGCTCACACCTGGCTGAACGCCTGCTGGCGGCAGGGCATGAGGTGTGTGGCATCGATAATTTCGCAGATGATTATACACGCGATCTCAAAGAGCGCAATCTGACAATCGCGCGTTCCTGGCAGCGTTTTACGCTGGTTGAGAAGGATTTGCTGGTACACGATCTGACGCCCTGGCTGGACGGGGTCGATTGGGTCTTTCACCTGGCAGCCCTGGCTGGCGTGCGCGCGAGTTGGGGCGCTGATTTTGCCAGGTATGTCAACAATAATGTCCTGGCCACCCAGCGCCTGCTGGAAACGCTGGCCCGCCTGCGGTGTGCGCGGCGTTTTGTTTATGCTTCTTCCTCATCGGTCTACGGGGAAGCAGGCCATGCGCTCCTGGCGGAACATTTGCGGCCCCAACCACACTCGCCGTATGGCATGACCAAGCTGGCGGCGGAACATCTCTGCATGCTCTACCGGCGCAATTTTGGCCTGCCAACTGTGGCACTGCGCTACTTCACGGTCTATGGTCCGCGCCAGCGTCCAGAGATGGCCTTGCAGCGCTTCTGCCAGGCCGCGCTGGACCACGAGCCGCTTCACATCTTTGGCAATGGCACACAGAGCCGCGATTTCACTTTCGTTGAAGATATTGTCGAGGCCAATCTGCTGGCAGCTACGACTGAGGCCGCGCTCGGCACAACGCTGAATATTGGCAGCGGCGTGCAGACCACGCTGCGCGAGGTGTTCGCGCTCTTAGAAGAGATCAGCGAAACGCAGCTCACCATCCAGTACGGACCCAGGCAGTTCGGCGATGTTACAGAGACGCTGGCAGACATTTCACGTGCTCGCCAGGTATTGGGCTACGCGCCACAGACTTCCCTGCGCGCGGGCCTGGCCCGCCAGTTCGCCGAACTGGTCGATATCCACGTGCGGGCCGGTGGCTCACTGGTAGCCTGAAAAAGGGGCACACCAGACGCGCTGGTCCGGTGCTACAATGCGTGTGCGGCAGAGGCTCCGCTTGCCGCACACGATTCCCGCGCGTAGCCGTTAGAGCCGTGCCTCTGACGAAACACCTTCTTCCGTTTTGACGAACGCCTGGTCGCGTTCTTCTTGTCAAAACGGAGAGGAGGTGCCGCCGATGCAGCACCGGACCAGCGTGTCCAGTGTGCCTCCTCCGGTGTACCCCTCCGGTATGCTCTATCTGCTCGACATGGTAAAATAGCTGATAGTAATTGTTGTACGATTATTACAGACCGGGTTGTCGCGTCTATTAAACTCAATGGGGAGCTATTACATGCTAGAGCAGAAACCAACACAGGATAAAGCGCAGATGCAAAAAACGATGATTGAACAGGGAACATTGTTCTCCGTGGATGAACTGGCGAGGTTGACAACAGAACGCCAGGAATGGGAAAATACAACGGTCCAGCAGTCTATCCAGCGCCTGCCAGAGCAGGAGAATCTGATGACAACGTCGGGAGTGCCCATCGCGCGGATCTATACACCACAGGATAACGCGGGACTCGATTACAGCCGCGATCTGGGTCTGCCAGGGGAGTACCCTTATACGCGCGGCGTGCAGCCTACAATGTATCGCGCAAAGCCCTGGACCATGCGCATGTTCGCGGGTTTTGGGACCGCGGAAGACACCAATCAGCGCTTCAAGTACCTGCTCTCACAGGGTCAGACCGGCCTCTCAACCGCGTTTGATATGCCAACGCTCTATGGCTATGATACCGATCATCCCATGGCGGCGGGTGAATTTGGCAAATGCGGCGTGGCGATCTCTTCTCTGGCTGACGTGGAGATACTCTACGCAGGCCTGCCCCTTGACCAGATCACCACGTCTATGACGATCAATAGCCCGGCTTCTGCGATCTGGGCCATGTATATTGCGAACGCGGAAAAACGCGGCTTTCCGCGCGCGAAACTGGGGGGAACGCTCCAGAACGATATCCTCAAAGAGTATATCGCGCAAAAAGAGTTTCTCTTCCCGCCCGAACCCTCCATGCGCCTGGTGACGGACACCATTGAGTTCGGCACGCGCTTTATGCCGCGCTGGAACACAATCAGTATCAGCGGTTACCACATCCGCGAAGCAGGCGCGACCGCCGTGCAAGAACTGGCTTTCACGCTCGCAGACGGACTGGCATACGTTGAGGCAGCTCTTAAGCGCGGTCTGGCAATCGACGAATTCGCGCCGCGTCTCTCGTTCTTCTTCGATGTTCACAACGACTTTTTCGAGGAAATCGCCAAGTTCCGCGCCGCGCGCCGTCTGTGGGCGCGGCTGATGCGCGAGCGCTATAAAGCACAAGATCCTCGCTCGTGGCTGATGCGCTGCCACGCGCAGACCGCTGGCGTCTCGCTGACCGCCCAGCAGCCAGACAATAACGTTGTGCGTACCGCTATCCAGGCGCTGGCCGCGGTCCTGGGCGGCACCAATTCGCTGCATACCAATTCGCTCGACGAAGCTCTGGCCCTGCCCACCGAAAAAGCCGCGCTGATCGCCCTGCGCACTCAACAGATTATCGCCTCCGAAAGCGGCGTGGTAAACACGGTCGATCCGCTGGGCGGCTCGTACTTCGTCGAAACATTGACCGAGCAGACCGAACAGGCAGCACTGGAATATATCAACCGCATCGAGGCGCTGGGCGGCGTGCTGGCCTGCATTCAAAATGGCTTCTTCCAGCGCGAAATTGCAGAATCGGCCTATCGCTACCAGCAGGAGATCGATACGCACAAGCGCACTATCGTGGGCGTCAATAACTATACCAGCGACGAGCCAGTTAGCGTGCCAACCCTCTACATCGACCGCGTAGGCGAACAGGCTCACCTGGCTCGCCTGGAACGCGTGCGCCGCGAGCGCGACCAGGCGGCAGCCCGGCGCTCGCTAGATACCCTGCGCCGCGCCGCCGAGGGCAGCGAAAACACCATGCCCGCGCTGATCGAAGCCGTCAAAGCCTACGCCACACTCGGCGAAATCATGGATGTCTTCCGCTCAACTTTTGGAGAATATATGGAGCCAGCGGTGTTCTAAATTGGGTTTCTAACTTCTCGTGATTGGAGCCACAGGCGTAAATAGACCACACCAGAGGCGCTGCTCTGACAGCTACTCGCTGGCGTCTCGGAACAATCAACAGGCCATGCGGGTGCTGTCAGAGCGGAGCCTCTGACGCGCACGCATGGCCGCACTGGAGCCGAACCTCCAAGACCATTCAAATCCCCATCTCGCTGGGGAGCAAGCCGATGGCAAGCATCGGCTTGCTCCTCTTTGAATGGGATTGGAGCCGCGCCTCCGGTGTGAAACCACATTGCTCCATTCACAGCCTTTTTCCGCGTAATGCAAGCAGAGAGAAAGCAGCCAGCGCGCTCAGGGGCAGTAAGGCCAGCAGCGTTTTGCGCGCGGGTGAGAGTCTCCTGGTTGAGAGCGCAAAGTAGACCTTCATTGTGCTGGCCATAGTTTTGAAGTCCAGGGTGCTGAACAGGGAATCGGCGAGGCCAAAGGGAAAAAGCAGGGGCAGCGGTCCCCGCGCGTATTCGATCATCCAGACATGGTCGGGAATATGCATACCCGCGCTCTCTCCGCGCTGAACCAGGATACGATCGCCGGTTTTATAGACGGTGCGCTCAAACTGGCCTGCGCTATAATACCAGGCCTCACCATCCAGCACAGTGTCGTAATACGCCACCGGGTTGCGTCCTGAATGGCCTTCGGTCCCGATGGGGGTGCCGAAGATCATTACATACTCCCGCGCGGAAGCATAGAGAAATTTGACCTGGATCATCGCGCCGCCCGCATTGCTGAAGATCCAGGGCTGCGTTGCATCGATCATGCCAGGATAGCGCTCTATAAGCGCGACGATAATATGCTCAAACATCTGGGCGCGAGGCTCACCAGCGTACTGGCTGCTGATCGCGTGGATTACCTCGGGATCAAAAACAAAACGAGCCATGAGTTCATTCTCCCTTGAGAACAATGGGTTTCAGGACTACAACCAGAACTTCATCATAGCACAAACAGGCCGCGCCACGCCGGCACAGCCGTACCATGCCACTCCTCTATCTTCTCCAAGGCTTGTCTTTTGGCTGTCTCTCTGTTATTTTAGGCTCATTACACAGTTAGAATGAAGGAATTATCGTTTATGCGCTGGCTAGAATTAACTGTACAGACTCACCCGGAGGCGGTTGAATCAGTAAGTGAGCTGTTGAGCAGCTATACGCCCGGTGGGGTGGCGATTGAGGAATCGATTGAATTGATTGACGAGGGGCAGGAATACCGGGTGCTCACGCAGCAGCCGGTAAAAATTCACGCGTACCTGCCGATTGATGGCACGGAAGAGGAGATTCGTCAGCGCATTGCTGAGGGTCTCTGGCATCTCTCCAGCCTGGGATCGCACTTTGTGGGCGAGCTTACAACGCGGATTGTCAATGAGGAAGACTGGGCGAACGCGTGGAAAGAGTACTATCATGTTTCCCACATCGGGAAACGCCTGGTGATTCGCCCTTCATGGCGCGAATATACGCCGCAGGGAGATGAGGTGGTCCTGGAACTCGATCCTGGGATGGCCTTTGGCACGGGTCTGCACCCAACCACGCGCATGTGTCTGGAACAGGTTGAGCTACGCACGCGCGCGGGGATGCGCGCGATTGATGTGGGCACTGGCTCTGGCATTCTGGCGCTGGCCGCGGCAAAGTTGGGCGCGGAGAGCGTCTACTGTATCGACAACAGCAGCGTCGCGGTCGAGAGCGCGAGCGCCAACGCGGCGGTCAATCACCTCGGCGAGCGCATTCAGGTTGTGCTGGGTACGCTGGACGAGGAGGAGGCGCAGCGGCACGCCGGGCAGTATGACCTGGTGCTGGCCAATATTATCGCCCGTGTCATCGGCGGCATCGCGCCCCAACTCGCACAGGTCATGGCTCCCGGCGGGCTGCTGATCGCCAGCGGGATCATCGAGGAGCGCCGCCACGAGGCCGAACAGCCCTTGCTCGACGCCGGTTTGCGCCTGGTTGAGAGTGTAATGATTGACGATTGGGTAACGCTGATTATGACGCGTTAAGCTCTGAGGAAAGCATATGCATCGCTTTTTTATTGCTCCCGAACTGGTCAAAGAGATTGGCGTCGGGCTGGCGCTGCCCAAAGAACTGGCGCACCAGGTACGCGACGTTTTACGACTAAATCTCGGCGAAAAGCTGGCTCTGCTGGATAACCAGGGCAATGAAATCCTGGCTACCGTCGAAAGCAGCAGCCGCGCTGGCGTCATTGTGCAATTGCTGGAGCGCCATCCCGGCAAAGCGCCCTCGCCAATTCGCGTGGTGCTCTGCCAGGGACTGCTCAAGTCGGCGCGCTTCGAGTGGATTCTGGAAAAAGGCACGGAACTGGGCGTCTCGGCCTTTGCCCCTATTCTCTGCCAGCGCTCCACAGCGGGCCTTAAGGACGCGGGAGTTGCGAAGATCCAGCGCTGGCAGCGTATTGTCCAGGAAGCCACCGAGCAATGCGGGCGCACAGTCCAGCCCACTCTGTTGCCAATCCGCACCCTGGCCGAGGCACTCACCGAGATCCCCACTGGCGCCGTAGCCATTATGCCCTGGGAAGAGGCCGAAGGCCGCTCGCTGCGCGATGCCCTGGCCGGTGTGCGCCTGCGCGTCGCTGGAGTGGTCATCCCCCAGACCGTCCTGCTCTTCATTGGCCCCGAAGGCGGCCTGACATCCGACGAGGCCACCCTGGCCCGCAACAACGGCGTCCAGGTGGTCACGCTCGGCCCACGCATCCTGCGTGCGGAAACAGCCGCCCTGGCCAGCGTCTCCAACGTCATGTTTGCCCTGGAACCCTGAAAAGGAAAGTGCTGATAGCAAGAGCGAAGATGCATCTGAAAAATGATGCGCCTTCGCTCTTGTTATCAGCACTTTCTCTATTTTCTTTTGTATTTTCCCAATGATTCATACACATCCCCCTATGAAAATACAACTTTCTATGCTAAAATAGGATTCGGTGCCCCTGGTTTCGGTCATGCCTCGATTTTGTCCTTTACTGACCGGAGTTCAGCAATTGGTTCAATGAAGACCTTTGACTGTTTTGTGAGTTTTTTCCTCCAGTACTCAGTTAAGGAGAGCACTTTATGTACGCGTCAATTCGATCCAGGTTCCTCGCTACCTTGATATCGTTGATCGCGGCGGTGGCGCTGGCTTTGCCCCTGACGGCAGCCAGCTCGCCTGCTATCACCGCCCACGCAGCACCGGCACACTCCAGTATCAATTGTAGTCAAAGCGCCCTTTGTGCAGAGGTTCAAGACCCTGAAGAGGTTTTTGGAGCAGACAATTACGTTGGACATGATGAACCATCTAATCTCTTCTATTCCAATCGTCCTGGTTCAGGTAATCAGATGGTCTATGTCATGAAGCTCCCGAAAGATCCCAGACCAGGGCCAGGCAATATGCCACGCTCAGGCCAGAGCTTCAACTTCCAGTTACACCCGGCCTTCTGGTTTGGCATGGCAATGTGCGACACGCAGTCCTATCCTGAGCAGGTCAGCACCTGCGCACCCGATAGCGACAGCAATATCTTCGACGGCCAGGATGCCGCGCACCCGATGTCACAGCATCCAGGCGCCGCCTTCATGGAGATGCAGTTCTATCCTCCTGGTTGGGTTTCCTGGCCCGCTGGCACGAGCTGCGACGCGACGAAATGGTGCGCCGCGCTGAACATCGACAGCCTGTCGGAAGATCCCATCAATGGCACGACACTGAATCCTACCTGCGCGGCTACAACCGGGCTGGAATACGTCAACTTTGCCTTTATTACCAGAAACGGCCACGCCCAGGCACCGGCCAACCCGGTCAATTCAACGGCGGCAACTTTCACGCCTGATCCCGCGAAAGATCTGTTTATGAATTCTGGCGATACGATTGTCACCAGCTTGCATGACACATCGCATGGCCTGCGCATCGACATCATTGACCTGACCACCCATCAGTCTGGCTCGATGACAGCCAGCGCGAGCAATAGCTTCGGTCAGGTGCAGTATGATCCCACCGGGACCAGCTGCAACAATATTCCTTACGACTTCCATCCCATGTATAGCACTTCGTCCGAACATACCCGCGTTCCGTGGGCCGCGCATTCCTACAATATTGCCTTCTCCGACGAGATCGGCCATTTTGAGTCGTGCAATGGTCCCGCGACCATCACTCCCGGCGGCGCCTGCCCGACAGGGAACACCGAGTTTGACGGCGAACCAACAGACTCTAACGATGTCGGGTGCTTCCCAGCATCCTCGTCGCTTTTGATCCAGTCTGCAGGTTGTTTCGAGGGAAGCGGCGTTACTGGCTTCGATAGCAACGGCTATCACCCGATCTGGCCCGATGGCAATACCAAACTCCATCCGACTTCGATCGAGTTTACCAGTCCAATCACCGGCGGACACAATTATTCGCGCATGGCATTCGAGACAGACCTGCCGCGCATTGAGGCACCTGACCTGGCAGGCAACTGTGACCGCTCGACCGGCGCCAATTGTACCCTGATTCCCATGACTGACGACGGGCAGCCGGCGGATTTCTACCCGTTCTACAGTATTCACCAGTCTTTCCGCGGCTGTACCTGGCTGCTTGGCAACGACATTCCAGGCCTGACGACCAATGACTTCGGCAAGAATAACCAGTATGGAAGCTTGCTCTTCCTGAATTACCTGGCCTTCGGAGGCGGTGGAGCAACTCTGACGAGAACGAATGACTTCCGGCAAGTTCTTGACCATAACCCCTGTAGGGTCGACGTCTAAGACGATCCTACAGACAAAACCGGACGAAACCAGGCACTACTGCGGGGCCGTTGCTGCTTAACGGCCCTCGGTTTATGCCCGTTTCAACCCGGTGAAACAATGGCTATCACGCAACCGTTTTCAGCACATGCTTCCTCTGCTTTACAGAAGGGGAACGCTGTTTATAAGGGAGAAATTGTGGATAGGGCTTTCTTAACATATACGCGCGCGCTTTTCCAGCGGGGATTGGATCTGCTTTTTCCGCCGCGCTGCGTGGGCTGCCTGTACGGTGGCCATCTCCTCTGCCCGCTCTGCTGGCAAACGATGCAACCCCTGACCAGGCCGCTCTGCGAGCACTGCGGCGCGCCTCTGAGCGAGACTGGCGAGATATGCTCCTCCTGCCGCTATCACCGTCTGCAGCTTCATGGACTGCGCTGCGTTAACAACTACCAGGGTCCACTGCGCAAAGCTATTCACGCGTTGAAATATGACGGCCAGCAGCGGCTGGCAGAACCGCTGGGGCTGCTGCTGGCCGGAGCGTTTCAACACTATGAGATGGACGTGGATGGCATTGTTTCCCTGCCATTGCACCCGCTGCGCCAGCGAGAACGCGGATATAACCAGGCGGCGCTGCTCGCCAGTTCATGCGCGACCCACCTGAAGGTACCATACCTGGAAGACCTGGTGATACGCCAGCGCATCACCCGGCCACAGGTTGGTCTGGCCTTCCATGAACGCCTGCAAAATGTCGCAGGAGCGTTCACCCTCGCAACAGGCGCCCGCGCACGCCTGCCGGGCTATCGCGCGCTGCTGCTGATCGACGATGTGTCTACCACCGGCGCAACACTGGAAGCCTGTGCGGCTCCACTCTACGCGGCAGGAGTTCAACACATCTGGGGGCTTGTACTGGGCAGACCATACAACCTGATACAAGGTGGATCGAGAGGTGTGTTATAATAAGCCAGAAAATCAAGAGCATGTAGATGGAGAGCTTATTCTCTCGTGGGAATAAAACTTTTCTCTGTTTCCAAAAGAAGGGTAACCTATGTTTAGTAGCGGGAAACGGCTGCGCACCAGCCTGGTCTGGTTGGCAGTAATCCTGGCGCTTGGCGTGATTCTGGTGCTGTTCCTGCGCACGCCATCCAATACCCAGCAAGTAACTGTTTCCAGGCTGCTTGCCGATGTAAAATCTGACATCCAACGCGGCCAGAAAGATACTCTGGAGGTCGCGAGCAATACATTGACCCTCCAGCGCGGCAACAACGCCATCAGAGAGGTCGCGACCATCAGTGATACCTTCAATGTCCCTACCGTGCTCAAAGATAACGGCATTGACTACACCAGCCCCAACCTGGTGCTCCAGTACGATCAGCCCAACTCGACTGGCACGTGGATTAATATCCTGATCACGCTGATCCCGTTTCTGTTGATAGCCGGCCTGCTGGTCTTTATGATTCGCCAGGCTCAAGGCAGCAATAACCAGGCCATCTCTTTTGGCAAGAGCCGGGCACGTATGTTTATGAGTAACAGGCCAACGGTGACCTTCGCGGACGTAGCCGGGGTGGAAGAGGCAAAGCAGGAACTCCAGGAGATTGTGGAATTCTTGAAATTCCCTGACAAGTTCTCCGCGCTGGGCGCGCGCATCCCCAAGGGTCTGCTCCTGGTTGGGCCTCCAGGCACGGGAAAAACGCTCATTTCGCGCGCGGTAGCCGGCGAGGCGGGAGTACCTTTCTTCAGTATCAGCGGCTCGGAGTTTGTCGAGATGTTCGTCGGCGTGGGCGCCAGCCGGGTGCGCGATCTCTTCGAGCAGGCCAAGCGCAACAGCCCTTGCATTGTCTTCGTGGATGAAATCGACGCGGTGGGCCGCCAGCGTGGCGCGGGCCTGGGCGGCTCGCATGACGAACGCGAGCAGACGCTCAACCAGATCCTGGTCGAGATGGATGGCTTCGACACCAATACGAACGTGATCGTGATCGCCGCCACTAACCGGCCCGATGTGCTCGATCCCGCCCTCCTGCGCCCCGGCCGCTTCGACCGCCAGGTCGTGCTCGATAGGCCCGATATCCGCGGGCGCGTTTCGATTCTCCAGGTCCACTCGAAGGGCAAACCCCTGGAGTCCGGCGTCACACTCGATGTCCTGGCCAAACAGACCCCCGGCTTCTCGGGCGCAGACCTCTCCAACCTGCTAAACGAAGCGGCCATCCTGGCCGCGCGGCGCAACAAGCGCTCGATTGGTATGAACGAACTGGAAGAAGCCATCGACCGCGTCGTCGCCGGACCCGCGCGCAAGAGCCGGATTATTAGCGAGCGCGAAAAAGCCATCACCGCCTACCACGAGGTCGGTCACGCCCTCGTCGCGCGCATGCTGCCAAACACTGACCCGGTCCACAAAGTCTCAATCGTCGCCCGCGGCCAGGCCGGCGGCTTCACCATGCTCCTGCCCACCGAAGACCGCTACCTTTGGAGCAAACCGCAGTTCGAGGATATGCTGGCCTACGCGCTGGGCGGCCACGTGGCGGAACTGATCATCTTTGGCGAAGTAACCACCGGCGCCTCCAATGACATCGAACGCGTGACAAAAATCGCCCGCTCGATGGTCACTGAATACGGCATGAGCAGCCGCATCGGCCCCATGGCCCTTGGACGCAAAGAAGAACTGGTCTTCCTCGGGCGTGACTTCAATGAACAGCGCAACTACAGCGAGCAGACCGCTCGCGAAGTCGATGAAGAGATCAGAAGCATCATTCAGGAAGGCTTTGACAAGGCGTATAATGTCCTCCAGCAAAACAAAGCACGCCTGATTATGATCAGCGAGCGCCTGATCAAAGAAGAGACCCTGGAAGGCCCGGTCTTCGAGGCGCTCTTTAACCAGCCCATCGAAAGCGAACAGTACGAATCGCCCTCGATCCTGGCCGGCATGCCCAACATGCCCCGAACCAGGCCCACTGATCTCGCCAGCAACCCGGAGTTGCTCACCAGCGACAAAACGCGGCCCATCCCATCCCAATTGCAACCGCCCTATAATGGCGAAATGAATACGTCATATTAGTTATGAGCAGAAAAACGGTGGGCGCCAGTACCGGCGCCCACCGTTTTTCTGCTCATAACTAATACAAGATGTCTAATACTTCCAGACATAAACCCATCCCTGTGATAGACCCCTTCCAGCAAAGCGCCTAAACATTCCTGGTCAGCCTCTTGACGAGCGACAGAACTTCAGGAAATAATAGTGTATAGAAAACACTAACTTGAATCATGAGAAGAGTGAAAGGAAGATCCAGGATATGGCCGGTTTCACAGGAGCTCCATCCCTGGCGGACGAGCAGGACGCTTTCAGAAGCATGTACGCGGCGCGCGTGCAGGAATTTACGGAGGCCGGGCGCGGCGCTGGTTTGACGCCAGCGGCAGGCGATGGCGAGAAGATCGCGGTTGTGCTGGTGGACTACCAGCACGATTTTGTTGACCCCGGCGGCACGCTCTCCGTGCCGGGAGCACAGGCGGATGTTGCGCGCTTCTTACACTGGTTCTATGCCAGTGCGCAGAGCATCACAACGATCTATGCCTCGTTGGACACTCATCTGCCCTACCAGATCTTCTTTAGCGCCTGGTGGCACGATCCCCGCACAGGCGAGCATCCCCAGCCCTTTACGCCCATCAGCGCCACCGACGTAAATACTGGCCGCTGGCAGCCGCTTTTTCATCCTGAATGGTCGATTTCTTATGTCAACAAACTGGCGGAACAGGCCAGGAAAGATCTGATGATCTGGCCACACCACACCATGCAGGGCACGTCTGGGCATGCGCTGGTCGCGCCGATCAGCGAGGCCATCGCCTGGCACAGCGCCGCGCGGCGCACGCAGCCCGTCTACATCACCAAGGGTCTGACCGAGCGCACCGAGTTTTACGGCATCTTCGGCGCGGAAGTGCAAGATCCAGCAGATCCCACGAGTGGCCTGAACACAACTCTGCTGGATGCTGTTACCCGGCACGAGCGAGTCTATATCGCGGGCGAGGCCAAATCGCACTGCGTCCTCGAAACCGCGCGCCAGCTCGTCGCCCATCTCAGTCCACGACCGCAGCTTCTTAGCCGCCTCTACCTCCTCAGCGACTGCACCAGCTCTGTTCAGCATCCAGAGGTCGATTTTGAAGCCCTGGCCGAACAAGAGCTGGCTCTAATGCAACAGAAAGGCGTGCAGATTGTGAAGAGCAGTGAAATATCAGGCAAGTGAAATTAAAGAGCAAAGCTTCTCCCGTGAAGGGAGATGATTCATAAGTTTCGAGATCCTCAATCTCCCTTCATTACTCCCTCTTGACATATCGCGATATATCGTTATAATAAAACAACATATCGCGATATATCGAAAATACACACCAACAAAAACGCGACATTCCTCTTGACAAGCTGGCAACTTCGAGGTATTATCTAACCAGTTGGTTAATACAAGAAACCATCTGGTTAACACAGTTGACAAACCGGTTAGTTAAAAAGGAGGTCATTGAGAGAGCTGTGGGCAAGATCAGTCGAGAGCGCGACGCCGAGGTCGCGCGCGAGGCCATTTTAGAGGCCGCGGAAGAGGTATACGCGCGCGAGGGCTTTGATGGAGCGCGCATTGATATCATCGCCGCCGAGTCAGGCTATAACAAAAGCCTGATTTTCCACTACTTCACGGACAAAGAGGGACTGTATCGAGCCGTTATCAGACGCATGAAGGGACGTATGAACAGCGAGATGCTGGAGCCAATGGTAACCTTTATTGAGAGCAGCGATGAGATTAGCCCGCACCGGGTACGTCTCTTCCTGGAAATGGCCATCGGACTCTACCTGAATTATATGACCCGTCACCCGCGCAATCTGCGCATCATGGCCTGGGAAGCGGCCGAGGGCTGGGTCACCTACCTGGGAAAACCGACCGACAAAGAGATCGAGACGTATCGCGCTTCGGTCTTCTGCGCAGCCGATTTCTTAAAACGCGCGCAGGCAGCCGGGGTGATCTGCCACAAGATCGATGTGCGCTTTGTCGTGGTCAATCTTTTGAATATGTGCATCATGCATCTCCTCAACCTGCCGCGTTTTCAGTGGTTTTTTAACGAACCGGACACTGATCAACAGACCAGGCTGGCTTATATACGCCAGCAAATCGCACAGCTTGTTTTATATGGCATACTCGCCTCACCACGAGAAGGCATAGAAAAAGGAACAGAAACATGAACAAGGGATTTAAATGGAGGGTGGCGGCAGTGGTGGCGTTAGGCATGTTTATGGCTATTCTCGACAATACGATTGTCAGCGTCACCCTGCCGCAGATGCAAAAAGCCTTTAGTACTGATTATGAGACGATCACCTGGGTGGCCACGGCCTACTTTCTTTCGCAGGCTGCGGTGATCCCGATTGTGGGCTATTTGAGTGACCGCGTGGGCTCGAAGCTGATCTTCCTGCTCTCGCTGGCGCTGTTCACCATCGGTTCGGCACTCTGCGCGATTGCCCCGAACCAGCAGGCATTGATCGCCTTCCGTGTTTTCCAGGGCATTGGCGGCGGCGCGTTGATGCCGGTGGCCTTCGCGATTGTCTACCGGCTCTTCCCGCCCTCTGAGCGCGGACCCGTAACGGCGGTGATCGGCATTCCTATTATGATAGCTCCGGCCTTTGGTCCAACCATTGGCGGCTACCTGAGCACGAACTTCGACTGGAATGCGATTTTTACCATCAATATCCCGGTCGGGATTATTGCCCTGCTGCTGAGCATTTTCATTCTGCCGGGTCGTAAAACAGAAGAGAAGGCAATCAAGGAAGAGAATAAGTACCGTTTCGACATCCTGGGCCTGATCCTCTCAATGGTCGGCTTTACGGCGCTGGTCTATGGTATTACCGAAGCTGGCTCGAAGGGCTGGGGCGATCAAATGGTGCTGACCTATATCATCGTAGGCGCGGTGATCCTGGTAGCTTTCGTGATCACCGAGTTGCTGGTCAAAGATCCGGTCATCGATGTACGACTGTTTACGACCTATACATTTACCGTTGCAAACATCTTGATGTGGGTCGTGGTGGCGGTACTCTTCGGGGCGCTGTTCATGCTGCCGGTCTTCTTTGAAAACGTGCAGGGTAATTCGGCGTTGACCTCGGGCGAATTTCTGATCGCTCAGGGTCTGGCCATGGGCGTGAGCATGGCGGTTGGCGGCACACTTTATAATCGGCTTGGCCCACGCGTCCTGGCGGTAACTGGCCTGATCCTGCTGGTTGGTGGCTCCTATGGGCTGACGCAGATCGATCTGAGCACGACCGGCTGGTCGCTGCAAGGCTGGCTAGTCCTGCGTGGCCTGGGTCTGGGCCTGGTGAACATGCCTCTACAGACCCTGGCGCTCTCAGCGGTAAGCAATAAGGCTATGGCCAAAGCTTCGTCGCTGGTAACGGTCACGCGCCAGGTGGCGGGCGCAATCGGCGTGGCGGCCCTGACGACCTATCTGACGCAGCAGACGAAAGATCACGCAGCGGACATCGGGAACGCGATCAAAAACGGCCTGACTACCCACCAGTTCAGCGGCGTCGCCGCGACCTGTGTCAAGGCCGCCGGCCCGACCGTGAACCAGGCGCTGGCCAAAGCCTGCGTGGTCCAGCACGCCACGGTCAACGGCCTGACCGACACCTTCTGGTTTGTCACCATCGCCTGCGCGGCGACCATCATCCTGGCCCTGATCGTCGGTCGCGATCCCGCAATCGAAGCCTACAAAAAGGCCAGAGCACGTGGCGAAGAGGTCACGTTGGAGCGCCAGCCGACAATGGCGGAATAAACAAATACGATAAACAAAGTGTATCAAGAGCTGGAAAATGCACGCGTTTTCCAGCTCTTGATACACTTTGTTTATCGTATTTGTTTATGAGTCTACGCGCTCCAGACGCGCGCGATGTTCGAGCCAGGGGGGCCGCTTTCCGCGATTGCGATGGCGCTGCCGTCTGGCGACCAGGCCAGGGAGGAGATGAAATGGGCAGCGCCGGTATAGGTGTAAACGCGGGCGCCGCTTGTGATGTCAAACAGTATGACAGTCTGCCCATCAGCGGCTGCCAGGTACTGGCCTGTACGATCCCAGCTCACAAGACCACTGGCAGCAGGATAGTGACTGACAGGCTGCTTCTTCCAGACATTCCAGACCTGAGCCTCGCGCTGGTCGACAAAGGCCAGTTGCCCCCATTTTGCGGGGGACCATGCAACAGTGGTAGCGGCATCTACCGTGTGCTTAAAAATGACATTCCTGGTATTAAGAATATCCCAGGCCTGCACGGTTTTCCCATCGGTCGAAGCCACATACTGGTTATCGCCCCAGGAAAGTGAAGTAATGCCGCTGGCAGAGCCTTGCTGATAAAAGGTATTGACGCCTGTGCCTTTTGCCCTGCTCCAGACGAAGACCAGACACGCCCCATTGGTATGTTGTGTAGCCACGGCCAGCATAGTGCCATCTGGCGACCATCCTAGCGCGGTGACCAGCGTGGTCTGACCAGGCACAGGCGAGAGAGGATAGTCGGCTGAGAGATCGTAGATGACATTGCCGCTGCTTGAATCGACAATTTGAATAGGATTGCTGCCCACAGCCAGGTAACGGCCATCTGGCGACCAGGCCAGCGCTTTGACGCTGCCCCCTGCCAGGCTCGCGTTTAACAGTGCGCGATAGCTCTTGCTCGCTACATCCCAGGTCCAGATCCTGCCCTGCGTGCTGAGAGCGAGCCGCTTGCTGTCCGGCGACCAGGCCAGCGCGGCAAACGCTTCGCTAGAAGGCAGAGAAACCGCGAGTTGATTGCCCGGTGGCGCGTAGGGATAGTTCGGGCTGAGTGTCGGCTCAGGAGTCACCGCGGGAGGAACAGTGGCGGTGGTGCGCGCGGAAATATTCGGCTGAATGTGGGTCAGACGGACAATCATCAGCAGGCTGCCCACCATTACAACCAGAAAAAGCACGGCTGCGAGAGCAGCAAAACCTCTACCATATCTTCCTCTGTGCCTGCGCTCGGTTAGGGTGCTGATCTCCTCTGCGGGCCTGACCAGGCGCAAATGAGGACGCTCCTCCTCTGCGGAAACACGCGCCGGCTCCGGGCGCGCGGGCCGCTGCTGGAGATGTTCCCACACACGCTGGAGCGAGCGCACATTTTCGGTGCCCTCCGCGCCATAGAGGTAGCGCAAATCCGAGATCAGTAGAAGATTGGGGTTTCCTTCCGCCTGAGATTGGTACGGCAGATCAGCTTCGCGCTGGCAAAGCGAAAGATCCAGTTGCTCGTCTACCGTATCGGGAGCGAAAAAATCCTCTTTGTCGTACATCAATCTCTACCTCTCTCGTCTACCACGTACACGGCACGCAGAAGTTTCATTGTACGCGAGAGTACCATACGGATCGCGCCCTCGCTCTTCTGGAGCACGGCGGCGATCTCAGCACAATGCAAATCATTCGCAAAACGCAGGCGCAGCACCTCCTGCTGTAGCTCCGGGAGCTGCGCAATCTTTTCGCGCAGTTGAGCGTACTCCTCGCGTCTGAGGATCACATGCTCAGGCGCATACTCGTCCCGCTCGTACAGGTCGTCCAAAACCAGGTCAAGCTGCACCCCTGGCCTGCGCGCGACTCGCCGATAATGGTCAATCATCTTATTGCGCGCGACGCTCCACAACCAGTTCTCCTGCTCTTTTTCACCCAAAGCGGCAAAGCTCCTGTGCTCCAGGGCCGCCAGGAAAACCTCCAACAGGAGATCTTCGGCATCCTCCCGCGAAGAAGTACGCCGATACAGGTAGGCAAAAAGCACAGGCGCAAAACGCTGATAGAGAGCAGCCAGAGATGGGTCATCCAGCGTCATGCATGAATTTTGTTGCATGTCGTCCTCTACATGGTGAGATTATCTCATAGAAGATATCGCTTTGGGAAGCAAAATGTTACCGCTTAAGGATTTTATACCTAGTGCTTTGTCAAACTTCGTTTGAGGAATGCGCTGCCTGCGGCAGCGGATAGAGAAGAGACGCAGAGGGGCTGGCGCCCCTCTGCACTCCCCACTTTCCTACCCTTCAAACGAAGCTTGACGGGACACTGGTAGTGTGTAGAGGCAGACGAACGACAGAGACCAGAAACGGGAGCGTGCTCCCGTTTCTGGTCT
>DASVMX010000622.1:0-3335 GCA_036384215.1 Ktedonobacteraceae bacterium
TGTCACTGTTTTAAATGCGTCCCACCTTTTGCCACGCCTTTATTGCTGGAGGCCGCTGACCACGCGGGCGTATTTTTCGGCCAGCGCCTGGGCCTGCTCGCTGGAGACGGACTCGGCTACGACGTGGAAGAGCGGTCGGTCGGCGTCTGGTAGGACGAGCACCCATTCTTTGCCAAGGTCGATTTTGATACCGTCAATCGGCTTGGCGCGGCGCTCGCGGTACTGCTCGCTGAGGATGCGCATGACCTTGCCTTTGTGCTCCCAGGGACAGTTGACCGTAGTGCGGCTCATGTAGTAGGCCGGCAGGTCGTCCACCACCTCGGAAAGGCGCATCTGGAAGGTTGCCAGCAGCTCCAGGAGCTTGACCGTCGCCATAGTACCATCGAAGGCCGGCTGGAGTTCGGGGAAGACATAGCTGCCCGCGCCATCGCCCACCAGCACCACGCCCTCGCGCCCGGCTGCCGTCATCATCGCGTGCGCCAGTACCTTGGTGTGCAGGATCTGCCCATCGTAGTGCTTTGCAATATGCTGGAGCGCGCTCGGCGCCGTCACCGGGGCCGCGACAATCCCATTGCGATGTTTGCGCAGCATCAGACTGGTCATCGTTGCCAGCATCTTCACGCCGTCGAGCACGCGCCCGCGGTCGTCGACCACCCAGATGCGCTCACCGCCTGGATCGATGCGGATGCCCATGTCGTTGTTGAGCGTCTCCGTAATCGTCGCCAGGCGTTGTAGATCCTTGTCCACCTCTTCCATTGTGCGTGACACCTGGTCGGTGTCGGGATTGCCGTTGAGCACAATCACCTCGCAGCCCAGGCGGTTCAAGATATTCTGCAAGATGTGCGAAGTGCTGCCGTTGGCGTAATCCACCACCAGTTGATACTTGCGCTGTTTAATCAGCGGGACATCCAGCACCTTCAGGACATTGTCCACGTAGGGCGTAATCACGTCCTTGTTTTCCAGCACCTCAATCGAACCCAGGTCATCCTGGTAGACGCGACGGAAATCCTCGCGGAAGTAGAGGTTCTCGATCTTGCGCTCGGTCGTTTTATTGATATCCAGACCATACTGGTCAAAGAACTTGATATCCACAATGCGCTGATCGTGAGGCGAGAGGCGCACGTGGACACCGCCCACCGCGTCGGTAGTGCGCACGTAGTAGCGCGCCACCGGGATTGGCACCTGGTTGATATCGTGCACGTTAATGCCCGCAGAAGGCAGGCCCGCGATCACCGCGCGTTTAATCATGCGCGAGGTGCGGTGCGACGAATCACGGTTCAAGCAGACCACTGAGCCCTTGGGTAGGATTGCCCCGTAGGCCGTGCCCAGGCGGGCCGCGAAATCGGGAGTCAGATCCACATTGACCAGTCCGCTCACGCCAAAGCGGCTGAACAGACCGCGCCGACCCTGCGAGCCCCAGATAATGCTGGTGTTGATCACCGCGCCGGCCTCGATCTCTTTATCCGGCCAGATTTTCACGTTGGGCTGGATAATCGCGCCTTCCTGCACAATCGAGTTGTCGCCGATCACCGAGCCCTCGAACATCACCGCTTTACTCTTGATGCTCGTGGCCGAGCCGACCAGCGCCCCGCGCAGTTCAGCGCGTTCGCCGACATACGAATTATTCCAGACAATACTGCGGTCCACCTGCGCGCGCTCATCGACAATCGCGTAGTGGCCGATAATGCTGGGGCCGTGGATAATCGCGCCGTTTTTCACCTTACAATCGTGCGCCAGGTAGATAGGGCCGTAGAGCTGAGCTTCCTCGTCGATCTCCACGCCTTCCTCGCACCAGATATTGCCGCCGATATTCTTCGCGGGAATCTCCGCGTCCACCAGGCCATTCAGCGTATCGGCATTCGCGCGCATATACTCGCTCAGGTTGCCGACATCGCACCAGTAGCCGCTGGCCACATAGCCGTAGATCGGATCGCCCTTTTTGAGCATGTAGGGGAAAAGTTCCTGACTAAAGTCGAAAGGTTTATCCTTCTCAAAATAACTGAAAATCTGCGGGTCCAGTACATAGATGCCAGTATTGATCGTATCGCTAAACACCTCGCCCCAACTGGGTTTTTCCAGAAACTGGGTGATATGTCCACTCTCGTTGGTGATAATCACCCCATATTCCAGGGGATTATGGACATGGGCCAGAGTCAGGGTGGCGAGAGATTTTTTGCTATGGTGATACTCAATAATTTCGGTCAGGTTATAATCAGTCAACGCGTCGCCACTGATGACGATAAAGGGCTCGGTTAACAAGCTCTCTGCGTTTTTTACACTGCCTGCCGTGCCCAGCGGCACGTCTTCGCGCGAGTATGTGATGCGCATACCGAGTTGTGAGCCATTGCCAAAGTAGTCCTCAATGTTACTGGCTAAATATTGTACGGTGACAACGACTTCGGTGATACCGTGACGCTTGAGCAAATTTAGTATGTGTTCCATGACTGGTTTCCCAGCGATGGGGACCATAGGTTTAGGACGCCTGATTGTAAGTGGCCGAAGCCTTGATCCCTCCCCGCCGGCCATGACAACCGCTTTCATGAAGGCCTCCTCGGGTTTGTGAAACGAGCAAAAAATGAGAGACGGCGTAGCATGAGCCACGCCGCCCCAATTGTACTACATAGTCAGGTGGGTCGCAAGCTGATGCATCGCTTCCCACTCGGTGGTAATCAGTCTACATTTCCTTGCTGTCGGGGTGACGCGGAATTGAGTTTCTTCAATCCCAATCGCTAATTCGACCATGTTCAACCAGCCAGCGCGCGAAACGATGGTAATTCGTTATCTGCGTGGCCTGGCGCTGATCATAGTCTTCGCGCAGTGCGATTAACTTGCTGGCCTCTTCCACTGTGAAACCCTCATCCAGGAGGGCGTCTATCAGCAAGTCAAGAAATTGCTGTTGCATATGTGTTGTCCTCCTTCTCTATAATCCAGACAGGCAAACCTACTACACTTGTGAATAAGAAACTTTGCTTGCACTGCTCTTCATCAGTTCCATGAAGAGCATACAGGCATAATCCCTCTGCTTTGAGAATAATCTTACTTATGACACGTTGACGCGAACTTTAGGGAGTAAGAGGTAACTCCACCTTTTCACACCTCGCGTCCAACCTTTTTGCTACCTACTACATAAAGTATAGCGTGCCATAACAAAATTGTGTAGAGCTTTTTGCCTATGCTTAGATGATGTTCTATGTACACTATCTTTAACGCGGAGGAGTGACGATTTCATCCCACTTTCAGGGCAAACAGGCAGAAAAGCGCAGGAATCATAGAAAGTGCCGATGATTACTGCGCATTTATGCCTGTTTGCCCGGTCAGGGAAATTTAAAGGGAGC
>DASVMX010000623.1:0-4946 GCA_036384215.1 Ktedonobacteraceae bacterium
GTTCCACCGCTCAATTCGCTCTTTTCCTGTTCCCTGTGGGAGCTGGTCTCCCTGTTCAGCAACATACCAAAAAAATGAGGTGTACAACGTTTTTTAATGATGCCTGGTTATCCATTGGATTATATGCGTATGACAAGAAAATAGGACCTGTGTATACAAAGGGTGGGGTGCGCGTGCTACAATGGAGGGATAAGGAAGCATTGTGCTCATCCAAGGTGCAAGGGATGGGCTGCGAGCCGATTTCATGCTGGAAGGAGCAGAATTCAAGTATGCCATCGCAAGGATATGTACGTTTCCCAACGTTATATCAGGAGAGCATTGTATTTGTAGCAGAGGACGATCTCTGGCTGGTTGCCAGCGAGGGAGGTCGGGCTGAGCGTTTGACGGCGAGTGTGGGCGAGGTGAAAAGCCCGCGTTTTTCACCTGATGGGGCATGGCTGGCCTTTCTGGGGAAGGAAGAGGGGCCGAGCGAAGTCTATCTGATGTCCACCCAGGGGAGTGAGGCGCGGCGTTTGACCTTCGAGGGGGCCTCGAATGTGGTGGGCTGGTCGCCTGAGGGCGACAGCATTCTCTTTGCCAGTTCTGCTCGCAGCGCGCATAGCCGCGAAGATATGCTCTATGCCATCAGTCCTGAAGGAGGAGAGGCGCGTCAACTGCCGGTGGGGATGGCGAACGCGATTTCGTATGGGCCGCGTGGAGGGGTGGTGATCGGGAGGAATATCGGCGAGCCCGCGCGCTGGAAGCGTTACCGGGGGGGAACGGCGGGTTATCTCTGGTGCGATGTGGACGGGAGCGGCGAGTTTCGGCGCTTGCTGCATCTGGCGGGGAATATGGCCAGTCCCTGCTGGGCCGGCGAGCGCATTTATTTTCTCTCGGACCATGAAGGTATTGGGAATGTCTACTCCTGCGCACCATCCGGTGAGGAGGTGCGGCGGCACACCTGGCACGAGGACTTTTATGCCCGTAACCTGGCCACGGATGGACAGCGCATGGTCTACCACGCCGGGGCCGATTTGTATCTCTTCGACCCGCGCGACAACCAGACGCGCCGGGTGGAAATCAGCTTACCCAGCGCGCGCACGCAGTTGAGCCGCAAATTTGTCTCTGCGCCCAGGTATCTCCAGGAGTACGCGTTGCACCCCGAGGGATACGCGGCGGCGCTGGTGGCTCGCGGCAAGGTGTATTCCATGGGAAACTGGGAGGGACCCGTCTTGCAGCACGGCGAGCCCGATGGGGTGCGCTATCGCCTCCTCTCCTGGCTCAAGGATGGCAAACGCATGGTGGCTGTCCAGGACGCCGGCGGGCGCGAACGGCTGGTGATTTTTTCGCCGGAAGAGAAGGACGAGCGGCGCGTTCTCGAAGAGGTCGAGTTTGGGCACGCGTTGAATATGGTCATCTCACCAACCGAGGACGCAGTGGCCATCGCCAACCAGCGCCATGAATTGATACGGGTCGAACTGGAGAGCGGGCAACAGCAGTTGATTGATCGCAGCGAACACCTGCCGATCCAGGGCATTGCCTGGTCGCCGGACGGACACTGGCTGGCCTACGGCTTCGCGCTTACCCCCCAGCGGGTGGCGATCAAGCTGTACGGAGGCGAGGAGCCTGCCGCGCATGTTGTGACCAACCCGGTTTTGCGCGATGCCTATCCGGCCTTCGACCCCGAGGGCAAATATCTCTATTTTATCGGCCAGCGCGTCTTCAATCCCGTGCCCGATAACCTGGAATTTGGCTGGAGCTTTCCACGCGGCGAGAAGCCCTATGCGCTGCTCTTGCGGCGCGATCTGCGCTCGCCTTTTGTCGCGACTCCCAGAGTGCCGGGCGCGAAAGAGGAGAAGAGCGAAGAGCTTAAAAACGGCGAAGAGAACGGCGCGAAAGAAGAGAAGAGCGAAAACGGCTCAGGCCGCGCTCTCTCGATTGATCTGGAGGGAATTGAGAAGCGCATCGTGCCGTTTCCGGTGCCCGAGGGAAGGTATGGCCAGGTAAGAGGGATCAAAGGTAAGGCGCTGCTGCTCTCGTTCTCGCTGACTGGCGGGATGCAAGAAGAACGCGGGCACGAGCCGAGTGGACAACTGGGCAAATATGATTTTGACACGCTCAAGTATGAAGTGCTGGCTGATAGTGTCAACAGTTTTGAGGTTGCGCGCGACGGCAAGATGGCCATCTATCGCGCGCGCCAGCGTTTGCGCGTCTTCAAGTCCAGCGAGAAACCGGGCAAGGGTGAGAGCGGCGACCGCCCGAACCGCGAAACGGGCTGGCTGGACCTCAACCGGGTCAAGGTCTCGGTGTTGCCTAGAGCAGAGTGGAAGCAGATGTTCG
The DNA here is from genome assembly GCA_036384215.1 of Ktedonobacteraceae bacterium. GTDB lineage: Bacteria > Chloroflexota > Ktedonobacteria > Ktedonobacterales > Ktedonobacteraceae > Paraktedonobacter. The sequence goes on from DASVMX010000623.1 coordinate 2,320, forward strand.
CGGAAGCCTGGCGTTTGCAGCGCGATTACTTCTGGGCCGAGGATATGTCGGGCGTGGACTGGCAGGAGGTCTACGAGCGCTACGCTCCTCTCGTGGAACGCGTAAGCTCGCGGGCCGAGTTGTCGGACCTGTTCTGGGAGATGCACGGCGAACTGGGCACCTCTCACGCGTACGAGGTGGGCGGTGAGTATCGCCGGGGTCCGCACTACGGCCAGGGGTATCTTGGCGTAGACTGGCACTATGACGCCGAACACAACCGCTATCGCCTCGCACGCATCATCCAGGGCGACCCCGCGGAGAGCCGGGAGACCTCGGCCCTCAACGCGCCGGGATTGAGCGTGCGCGAGGGCGACGCCGTCCTGGCGGTGAACGGCCAGCGCGTCGGGCGCGCGCGCAGTCCGCAGGAACTGCTTGTCAACCAGGCCGGCTGCGAAGTCCAGCTCACAATTGAAGATGGCGAGAGCGGCGAAGTGCGCACGATCATCGTCAAGGCACTGGGCAGCGAACAGGCCGCGCGCTACCGCGAATGGGTTGAGAACAATCGCCAGCGAGTGCACGAGCTTTCACAGGGGCGCGTGGGCTATATTCATATTCCCAACATGGTCCAGAGCGGCTACGCGGAATTTCATCGCGGCTTCCTGGCCGAATACGACGCGCCCGCGCTCCTGATCGATGTGCGCTGGAACGGCGGCGGTAACGTCTCGGGCCTGCTGCTCAACAAGCTGGCGCGCCACCGGCTGGGCTACGATTTTCTGCGCTGGGACTCGCCCATGCCCTATCCGTCTACCTCCCCGCGCGGCCCCATGGTAGCGCTGGCTGATGAACACGCCGGCTCGGATGGCGACATCTTCTGCCACAGCTTCAAACTCATGGGCCTGGGACCGCTGATCGGCAAGCGCACCTGGGGCGGCGTGATTGGCTACATGCGCGATCACCAACTGGTCGATGGCACCATGATCACCGAGCCGGAGTGCTCATTCTGGTTCAAAGATGTCGGCTGGAGCGTCGAAAACTACGGCACAGATCCTGACATAGAGATTGATATCGCGCCCCAGGACTACGTGCGCGGCCTCGATCCCCAGCTCAATCTCGCCATTGAGGAAGCGCTTAAACAACTGGAGCGCGTGGCTTACCTGGAGCCAAATCCCGGCGCGCGGCCTTATCTGGGCCGCCAGGGTCGTTGAGTAGCTATCACATAAAAGGGCTATCTCTCTTGCCTCTACAGTGAATTAGTGTTTATCTAGTAAGAAGATTGAAAGGGATCATTTTCAAGATCAAGAGACAGGAGTTCTGGCCGGCAGGGGGTCAGACCATGTACGGGCGGCCTAAGGAGGCGAAGCATGCAACAATTTAATCAAGCAAGTGACTGGATGGACTCCAGTGCGTCTGCTACCAGTTTCAAGAGCCTTCTGTCACCGGAAACCACGCTTTCATTTGTGGTGCCGGTGATGAACGAAGAAGGCAATGTACGAGCGCTTTATGACCGGCTGGCGACGAAAATGCAGCAACTGAACATGCGCTACGAGGTCGTTTTTATTGATGATGGGAGCACCGATCGGACTTTCTTTGAATTGCAGAGGCTCTATCAGGAGCATCCCGAGACAATCGAGCTGATCCGTTTCCGCAGGAATTTCGGCAAGACGCCCGCACTGGTGGCTGGTTTTAGCCACTGCAGGGGTGACGTCATTTTTACGATGGACGGTGATTTACAGGACGATCCCGACGAAATTCCGCGCTTCCTTGAGAAGCTGGACGAGGGCTACGACCTGGTCACTGGCTGGAAGTTTCCGCGCCTGGACCCGATTACCAAGACCTTCCCTTCGCGAATTTTTAACGGTCTGGTGAGCCGGGTGACTGGTCTGCGCTTGCACGACATTAACTGTGGCTTCAAAGCCTATCGCCAGGAAGTCTTTGAAGACATTCATTTGAAGCTCTACGGTGATTTTCACCGCTTTATCCCGACGATCGCTCACTGGCGCGGGTTTCGCGTGGCCGAGATTAAAGTGCGCCACCATCCACGCACCTCAGGCGTCTCCAAGTTTGGCGGCAAGCGTTTTGTGCAGGGTTTGATCGACCTGATGACCATCCGCTTTTTGACCTCTTCGCTGCACACGCCGCTGCGCCTGTTTAGCCGCCTGGGCGGTTGGACCTTTTTCCTGGGCGTGCTGGTAGATCTCTTTGTGGTGGTGCGTAGCGCCTTTCTCCACGTGCCAATTCACGATCAGCCTCTGCTCTTTGTGGGTATTATTCTGCTCATTTTTGGTTTCCTCTTCTTGCTCATCGGCTTATTGGCGGAAATGATTCGTTACTACGCCTACGAGCCTGGAGAAGAATTCAGCATTAAAGATCAGATTGTACGGCGCATGAACACGCCAGCAGCCTCCGGCTCACTGGCGGAGCCATCCCTGGCCGCCGTGAGCGGTCCAATTTCGCTGGCGGATCCCGCCACCGCGTCGTCCCTGACGGCTGATCCGCTGGTCTCCGATTGGGGCGAGATCATCCAGCCCGGCTGGAGCAAGCCAGCCACCAGGCAGGACGCTGTATCCGCGAGGGCTCCGCACCATCCAACAATTCAGCCATAGGTGGAGGAGACAGGGAGCGGGGGCGACGAATGACGCGTCATTCGT
>DASVMX010000624.1:0-8346 GCA_036384215.1 Ktedonobacteraceae bacterium
CAATGAGCCCTGTTTGCTCAGCTCACGCAGTTGCTCCAGCGCCTCCTGTCCTGCTGCCGTCTTAAGCTCCTCCTGGTAACGGCGGCGGAATTCCGCGAATTTCGCGGGGGTCACATTTTATCAAAAATGGATAGGATGAAAAAAGAACATGCCGCGTACCGAGGAGAGCAACCAGCGCATTCGCGAAGAGCAGAAACGTAAGATCATCCTCGCCGCGACCAGAGTCTTTGCCTACAAAGGGCTGGCCGCGACGAAAATGGCCGATATCGCAAAAGAGGCTGGCATCAGCTACGGTTTGCTCTACCACTATTTTGATACCAAAGAACTGATCTTCAAAGCCACCGTTGAACGAGGTACGCAGGGTTTCGACAGGTTAATAGCCAGGTTGCAAGGGCAGCCGGGCAGTCCCTGGGAGCGCATCTACCAGTTGACAACCTTGATCCTTGAAGGTATGAGACGCGTGCCAGAGGGTTTCCTGGTCGCAAACCAGGCCTTTGTCAACAGCGAGGTTCCCGCGGAGATCAGAAACCTGGCCAGGGAACAGAGCCTGCAAAGCTTTGATGTCTTTCTGGAATTGATCATTGAAGGCCAGAAAGCCGGTCAGGTTGTCGAGGGCAACCCCAGAGAACTGACCCAGCTCTATTTTAGCTGTATCGGCGGCATCGCCCAGAATCTGGCCTACGTTGGTATTCCCGACGAAGACTTTCCACGCGTGGATACGCTGCTACGTATTCTCAAGCCGTAACGAGAAAGCGTAGCAGAATGACCTTCTTCGTTGTCCTCTGCGGCAGATCTTTGCTGTTTGCTGCTGCGCAGCGGTTGTTCGCGCAGGAACCAGATGACGATGAAGGCGAGCAGGATGAAGCCAAGGCAGACCAGGAAGACGTTGTGGACGCCCTGTGTTAAGCCGAGCTTCATGGCCGTGAGTAGCTGGTCGAAAGCTGCTATGCCCGCGGGCCCGCGGGTGGCGAAGCTCGCGCGGATCTGTGCCAGCATGCCTGGACCTTCTAGCAGGTTGCTGGGGTTTTCAAAAATGCCCAGCAGATTTCCCGGCAGAGCCTGTTGCAAGCGCTGTGGGACAGCGTCAAGAAAGGTGGGCAGGTAAGTCGTATTCATGACCGAGCCCATGCTTGCGAGACCGATGGCGCCGCCGATCTGGCGGAAGAAGGCCAGGGACGCGCTGACCTGGCCTTTTTTATCGGGCAGCGCGTTCTGCGTGGCGGTGGTGAAAACCGCCAGGCCGGTTCCCAGTCCAAAGCCCAGCACGACCATGCCCAGCGTCACTTCGGCGCTGCTGGAGTCGATATCCAGCCTCAGCAGAAGCAGAAAGCCGGTGATCGCGATGACTACGCCCAGGATGGTCTGCCATTTATACTTTCCCAGAATGCCCATCAGGATGCCCGAACCGGCTGCTCCGGCTACCGAGGCCAGCGCGAAGGGGATCAATAGCAGGCCGCTGTTTGTGACCGAGACGCCAACTACCCCTTGCAGGAAGAAGGGGACATAGAACGCGCCTCCATAGGTACAGATGCCCAGCAGTAGCGACATGCTTGTGGAGACCCCGAAGACGCGCGCGCTTCTGCGGAACAGGCTCGGCTCCAGAATGGGTTCACGTCCCTGCCTCTCCAGGCGCATCTCGTACCAGAGAAAGGCGAGCAGGCAGAGCAGCGCGCCTCCGAACAGGCTCAGTACCTGTGGCGATAGCCAGGCATACTGGCTACCAACGAGGGACAGGCCCAGCATCAGTGCTCCGGTGCCCAGCACCAGAGTGGCAGCACCTGCATAATCTATAGTAACGCGACGCGTCGAGCGTTTAAGCGAAGGCATGACGAAGATCAGGATGGGTAGAATGATCAGCCCGACCGGGACATTGACGTAGAAGATCCAGCGCCAGGAGGCGTAATCGGTCAGCCAGCCACCGAGAACCGGCCCCACAATCGTGGCCACGCCATACGCGCTGGTAGTGATTCCCATCCAGCGCGCCCGCTCGCGCGGCGAGAAGAGGTCGCCGATCACCGCGCTGGCGATCGGAATCAGAGCGCCATCGCCCAGCGCCTGCACGCCGCGAAAAATGATCAACTGCGTCATCGTCTGCGCTAAGCCGGAGAGCATTGAGCCACCCAGGAAGATGCCCAGGCCAACAAACAGGATAGGCTTGCGGCCAAATTGATCCGACAGTTTGCCATAGATCGGCACTGTAACGGTCGCGATGATCAGGTAGATGGTTGTGACCCAGGTTGCCATGGTAAAGTCGCGCAGCTCACCCACAATTCTGGGTAGTGCCGTGGCTGTGATGGTCTGATCCAGTGTTCCTAAAAACATAATCAAGAGCAGGCCAATCATCGTCACCAGCACCTCGCGCCTGCCATACGCAGGTTGCTCCTTTTCCAGAACTTCTTGTGCCGTTTCCATACTTTTTAAACTCCCTTTGTAACCAACGCTATGTGCAAGTTTTTGCCGCTGAGAACAAACCAGGTTTTTAGTTGACTGATCGATCAGTCTAAAACAGATTACCTGGAGAAGGAGAGTTTGTCAAGGGAAAAGCAGGGGAGATTGAGGAGCATTGACGTACAGGGAGAAAATGGCTGGCGCGAGCAAATTTGCTCCCTTGTACGTCAATGTTTCTCAATCTCCCTGTTTCAAGCTGAGTTCTGCGTAGTTATTTTCCAGGTGTTGTTCCTGTACAAGGAGATCGATTTTTTCTTTGAGGTTTTCGCGGTCGCGGTGTCCGAGGCGGCGGTCGTGTGTGAGAGCCTGGACCCAGGAGGCCAGGGCTTCGGAATAGCGTTGCTGATCGCGGTAGAGTTGTCCCAGGCGGTGCAGGAGCGCGCAACGTTCGGCGGGCGTGGTCAGCTCAACCGCGATGGTCAGGGCATTCTGGTACAGGCGCTCGGCTTCGCCATCCTGGTGCAGGGCGTGCATTACGTCGCCCAGGCCGCGCAGAGCGCGCTCTTTGAGCTGGAGCATGCCCTGTTCTTGCGCGATGGTCAGGGCGTGTTCGTAGTGTTCTTTGGCGGTGATGGCGTCGCCCTCGGCGAAGAAGGCCGCGCCCAGCGAGTTGTTGACGCGGGCCAGGTCGACGCGGTTGCCCAGATTGGTGAAGATGGCCAGGGCTTCGCTATAGTAGCCGCGCGCGTCTGTCAGGCGGAGTTGTTTGCGCGCGATATCGCCCAGAGAGCGCATGGCCCAGCCTTCGCCGCGTCGTGCGCCCTCCTCGTGAAAGATGCTCACGGCCTGGCGGGCCAGGGTTTCGGCCTGTTCAAATTTGTCCAGGTCCAGGTAGACCACGCTCTGATCCGCCAGCAGCCAGGCCTGCCAGTAGCGCGAGCCAAGCGTCTGGAAGGCGCGCAGCGCCTCTTCGTAGTCCGCCAGGGCCTGGGGATAGTTGCCCAGTACCTCGTGGATGCTGCCGCGGTCGCGCAGGGCAGTAGGATAGCCTTCGTTGCTGGGCATAGAGCGGAAACTGTTCAGCGCCTGCTCGAAATAGTCCAGCGCTTCGTGATAGCGCCCGTAGCCGCGGCTGACCTCGCCGATTACCAGTTGCATCCAGGCTTCGCCATTGGCGTCACCGGCTTCGCGGAAAAGCTCCAGAGCTTGCTGCGCGTGCTGTCCGGCCTGGAGGAAATGGCCTTCTTCGCGGAAGAGCATGGCCAGCTCATACAGCGCCCAGGCAGCTTCATCGCGTTCATTCTGTCCGCGATGCAGGGTCAGGCTGCGTGTCAGGCACCCGACCGCCTCGGCGTACTTGCCCAGGCGGCGCAGGATCGCGCCCAGGCAGCACTGGATCTGGCCTTCGCCGGTTTTGTCGTTGAGGAGCAGCGCGTATCCCTCCGAGCGGCGCAAGATTGCCTGGAGTTCAGCCGCGTAACTGCGCCCGCGCAGCGCCCACGAGGCGCGCACCGCCAGTTGCACGGCGTTTTGCAGGTCCTGGAGTTCGCCAGCTTCTTCCAGGTGTTCGAAAGCCGCGAACCACTCGTACGGGCTGGGCTGTGCCAGGCTGTTATAATAGCTGGCCACAACCCGGTGGGCGCGCTGGCGCTCCGCGGGTGCGAGATGAGCCAGCGCGTAATGGCGCACCTGTGAATGGATGGTGTAGACGCGTCCGTCAAACTGGATAAAAGCCGCCTGGACCAGGGCGTCGCGCGCCGCGCGCCAGTCCTGTTGGAGTTCTACTGGTATATTGCCGCCTGCTTTGGGCTGGGGCGCTGGCTCGTGGGTCAGGGTTGAGCTGCTTTTGCCGTTGAGATAGCCTGTAATTCGCGCCATATGCGGCGTTTCTGGCGCGACCAGCATGATAATCTGTTCGCGGCTGAAAGGCAACTTGAAGGCTGAAAGATAAGGCAACAACTGCTGGGCGACCAGGGGCAGACGGCGATAGGCGATGTCCAGCACGGACCAGATGCCTTCTGGCAGCGTTTCGCGCAACTCATCGCGCACCTCTTCCAGCGAGCGCGTCGCGGCTTCAGGGGCGTAGACCCGGCCATGAATGCTGCGCGCGGTGCCGAAGATCAACTGAGCGCCCAGCGGATAGCCGTCCAGCAGGGTGCAGATCTCCTGGAGCAAGCTCTGCTGGTAGTCGTCTTCCAGGTGCAGACGCTCGGCCAGGCCACTGCTATAGGCCAGTTCACCGAAGAGCTTGAGGAGGTCCTGGCTCGACATCTTGCCAACGGGAAACTCGTGCCAGCGGCAAGAGCCGCCTTCCAGGGCCGCGATAGTGGCCGGGTTGAAGCGCGAGGTTAGCAGGACCACGATCTCTTCTGGCACAGAGCAGAGGAAGCGATACCAGCTTCCGACCTCCGCGCGTTCCTGGACCTCCTCGAAGCTGTCCAGCAGCAGCAGGCAGGGCAGGTGGCGATTGCCCAGCACGCGCAGGGTGTTGAGAATGATGCGCTCGCGCTGCTCGATATCTGAGCTGTGCATAGTTCTGGCGGGCATGCGCAGGGCGTGAGCGATCTCCACCAGGGCATCGCCCAGCGATTTGCCGCCTTCCAGCGAAACACCGATGATCCCGCCGGGGAACTTATCCTGGTGGCGGCGCACAACCTCGTAGGCCAGCTCGCTTTTGCCTATGCCCGCGGGACCAGTCAGGGCAATATGGTGAATTCCCGAGCGTACCCGCTGCTGGCGCAGCGAGCCAGATTGAGCGTGCTGTCCGCGCGGTTCATACACTTCACGCAGCTGGCCGGTACCGCCAAGGTTATCAACCACGCGGTCAAGCAGGGCGCTCAGATTCTCAAGCTCCCGTTCGCGACCCACGAAAGTAGCCGAGGCGCCGAGATGGGCCAGGGGATGATCGTGTTCATCGGGCTCGTCGTCATCCGACAGATCCAGAAAAGCCACCGGTCCCTCGTCCCCCTGGACCACGTGGCGATAGAGCACCGGCACAAACCAGCCATGCGCCTTTGAGAGCGGCAGCATAGCCTGGCGGGCGCGCGCGAGAGCCCCTTCCAGTGTACGTCCATTGGCCAGGTCGTCGTAGAAATGATACATAAAGGTCGGGCTCAGATCGTCTTGCAGCGAGAAAGGCATCGCCACCACCGCCGGAACCTGCGCCGCCAGCAGCGCGGTCGCCAGCGTAGCGTCCACCACCGCGCGCCGCTTCTCCTCAGATCTGCCGCCGCTCGAGATCGTCGCGGTTTCGCAGGCCGAGAAAACGGCCAGGCGCACGTCGCTGCTCACCAGCAGTTCGCGCAGGGTCTGCGTATCGATCAGGCGGCTATTTCCCTCGTCATCGCAGAAGCAGAGATAGGTTTGAGGGCGTACATTTTTCAGCGAGGTCGAGCACGCGTGGCAGCGCTGAGCATTGGCATCGTTTAACTCATCGCAATCATCGGTGGGACACAGTCGCCCGTACGCTCCGTGTCCATCAAAATGGATTGCGTAGCAGGGCACAGGTGTCTCACTATCATCGAAATTATTCACGCCGCCCACCGTAGTCAGATAGCGCACCAGCTCGTCAAAAGTCGGCGGCTCCAGGCGGTCGATCAACAGCAGCCCATCATCCACCAGGCGCGAGAGACCGCGCTCCAGGGCTTCAAAGCTGCGTTCGGTTTCCAGGGTAGGGCAATCAGATGGAGAAGCGCCAATATACAGTAGACGCATCGGCGCGTAGACGGGTAGAGAGCATTCGGCTTCAAAATCCGGGCGTAAAATAGCCCTGGTCAGAGTGAACACACCTGAAGCCAGCAGAAAGTGCTCATCATTGTGCAGGAGTTCCCAGGGATAGCGCACAAACTCCTCGCATCCCGGCCCAAAGCACAGCGTCAACGCCACCGTCGCCCTGCGGCGCAAGGTGCGCTGAATCACGCTGCGCAACATCGCCTGCACAGATTGTTCACTGTTTTCGTGCCTGTTCTCACCAGGCGTCTCAGAGCCACATACAGCCAAAAATAACCTGTGCCCGACTTCACGCAATTCGCGCTGGTCGCTCTCCAGGTTATTTAAGCGTTTGAGAAGTGTATTTACTTGTCTGGAAGTATATGGCGGTACAAAACTACCGCTGACCACCCGTCCTGACCAACTGCCTCGCACCTGGAGTTCAAAGGTCTCGTCTGCTCGTTTGTGAAAAAGCAGATTGAGTGTCTCTGCCATTGCCCGGTATCTCTCTCATTCTTCCCTGATTAAGCACTTGCGGCACACTGGCCACAGTCAATGTGTGTGCCCACAACAAAAAATACAAATGACCGGATCTGCCTCTTTTGCCCGAAGCCAAACGTCGCTGTTGTGGCGGGAAATCTGAAGCGCCAGAGATTTCTACATATTCGGGTTGAATTGCTTACAATCTTATCTATAAGTATAGCACATAAGCAGCATACGATGGAACGGCTTTATCGCGTCTGTAGTGCGGCTGATTGATGCATTTGTCAGGCAACCAGCCTGCACTACAGATAGAACTATTCGCCCCAGTAGAGTTCCACTTTGCCAAAGCGCACAGTATCGCCGACCTGTACGCCGGCTTCTTCCAGGGCGCGGGTCAGGCCCATTTTTTCGATGGTCACCTGCAGGCGGTCCATACTTTCGTCGCTGTCCTGGTTGGTCATGGCGACAATGCGCTCGATGCGCTTGCCGCGTACAATATAGACGCCATTTTCTTTGGTGATTGAGAAGGCATCCTCGGGTTGGGGGCGCAGTACCGTGCCCTCCAGGTCGGCCAGTGGTTGTTCCGCGGCGCGCTCGGCCTCTTCGCGCTGAATCTCTTGCAGACGGAACGCAACGTACTGGATCAGCTCCTTTGTGCCCTGGTGGGCGGCGGCTGAGATCGCGAAGACGGCATAGCCAGCGGCCTCCGCGCGGGCCTTAAAGTCCTCCCAGCGCTCCTGGGCTTCGGGCAGATCAATCTTATTAAAGGCCAGGATCTGCGGGCGCGTGGCCAGGTGTTCGTCGTACTCGCTCAGCTCCTTGTTAATGGCCTCCAGACTTTCCCAGGGCTCGTGCTCGTAGGAAGAGCCATCGATGACGTGGATCAGCAGGCGGGTGCGCTTGATATGGCGCAAAAACTCGTGCCCCAGACCATGACCCTGGGCCGCGCCCTCGATCAGACCGGGGATATCGGCCAGCACAAAGCCAAACTCATCGCCGATCTGGCCAACCTCGACCACGCCCAGATTGGGCACAAGCGTCGTAAAGGGATAGTCAGCAATCTTGGGTTTGGCCGCCGTGACTACCGAAAGCAGAGTTGACTTGCCCGCGTTGGGATAGCCCACCAGCCCGACATCGGCGATCAGGCGCAACTCCAGAGCCAGCCAGCGCTCCTCGCCTGGCTCGCCATTTTGCGCCTCGCGCGGCGCCTGGTGCGTGGACGTAGCGAAATGTACATTGCCCAGTCCGCCGCGTCCCCCGCGCGCCACCATCACCTGCTGGCCCTCGTCCACCAGGTCAGCAATCAGCTCCTGAGTATCCGCGTCGCGGATCACCGTTCCGCAGGGCACCTTCATCACAATATCCTCGCCTTTGGCCCCGTGCATCTTCTGACGCGCTCCGGCCTCGCCCGCGCCCGCCTTAAAATGCTGGTTATAGCGGTAGTCCACCAGCGTATTCAGATTCGCGGTTGCCTCCATATAGATGCTCCCGCCGCGTCCCCCGTCACCACCATCAGGTCCGCCCAGAGGCGCGAATTTCTCGCGGCGAAAGTGAATTGAACCATTCCCCCCATCGCCCGCTTTGACAAAAATTTTTGTATGATCGTAAAACATTGCCTATCACATTTCTGAAAAGAGAACAAAATCTCGCCTGAGTTCTAATCATGGGTAGCGACTTGGATTATATCATGTCGCGCAAATGCCGGCTAGTTTTTGTAGCAGATACGCAGGGCTATTTACTTCTCGCACCTCATCAAAGCCAGACCCC
>DASVMX010000625.1:0-16739 GCA_036384215.1 Ktedonobacteraceae bacterium
TTGCTAAAAAAGTGCGTATTGTGACTGCTGATGACGATCCCCAATTGCTCAGGCTCATTGCCCGGAACCTGGAATTTGAGGGGTATGACGTCGAAACAGCGAGCGATGGAGCGCTCGCGTTGGAACAGATTGAGCGCGCGGCCCCAGACCTCGTGCTCTTAGACGTGATGATGCCCAAAATGGATGGCTTTACGGTCTGCCAGCGCGTCAGAGAATTTTCCGCGGTGCCAATCATTATCATTACCGCGCGCGGGCAGGACCAGGACAAAGTCAAAGGGCTGGATTTGGGAGCGGACGATTATTTGACCAAGCCCTTTAGCGTGGAAGAACTCCTGGCCCGGGTGCGCGCAGTGCTGCGCCGCAGCCAGCTTCGCGCCGATGAAGCACTCGCGGACTGGGGGACGGTTGCGACCATTGGCATCCTCTCGATCGATTACGCGCAGCATCTCGTGACACGTGCTGGCCAGGAAGTCACCTTGACGCCCACCGAATATCGCCTCCTGGCCTACCTGGCGCGCAATGTTGGACGGGTGATCACCCAGGATCTCCTGCTGGAACATGTTTGGGGCGCTGATTATATCGGGGAGAGCCATATGCTCCAGGTCAATATAAATCGCCTCCGGCGCAAACTGGAGGACGACCCTGCCCATCCACAATACCTCAAAACCAAAGTGGGCATCGGGTATCTGCTGGTTGCCCCAGTCGCCTAGAATCGCGCCTATCCATCCTCACGGCAGAAAAACGCCCTGTTGGTCTGAACCAACAGGGCGTTTTTCTGCTTTCCTGCCGTGAGGATGGATAGGCGAAACTGTGATGGGCATGTGAGGAGAGATGAGCGCTTTGTGATGCTGCTGTGATTTTAGAGCTCTATGCTCTCTGCATAGCAACATTGTTTGCTTATCCTCAGTAAGACTGAGGATGGTCTGGCCAGGATCATTGGATCTGGTCGGGATGCTCGCCTAGAGGAGGTGGACATGGCTTATCGTTTCCACGTGAATCAACGCACATGCATTAATTGCGGCATTTGTATGGATCTCTGCCCGGTGCGCTGCCTGGATATGACACGCCCGGCGGGCGAGGGAGAAGTGGCAACTGAGCAGGAGTTGCTCAGCCCCATTCCCGGAGAGCAGGCCAGGCGTGGCTGGATGATGCTGGCTCCGGTGCAGGTGGCAGCCTGCATTGGCTGCCAGGTGTGCGCTCAAGAATGTCCGACGAATGCCATCACGATTGAAGGAAGTATCCAGGAGGTGACCTATGCGCGACGGGGTCCACTGACGTTTTTGCCACCCGAGGGAGGCTGGCTGCCACTTGACGCCTACACTCGTGCGACTCCCGAGGAGCCCGGGGAGACGCCCTGGGGCGAAGGTCACGCCTGGCATGTGGCTGAGCGAAATGCCACCTGGCAAAGCTGGCGCAGCTGGCTGGGCGAGCGCAAGGAAGATCTGCGCGCCCCCTGTCAGGCGGCCTGCCCGGTTGGCACCAATGCTGGCCTGTATGTGAACCTGATCGCCGAGGGACGTTATGAAGAAGCACTGCGCGTCGCTTCGGAACCCAATCCTTTTCCGGCCATCTGTGGCCGGGTTTGTACCGCCCCCTGCGAAGACGCGTGCCGGCGTGCCGAATTTGACCTGCCTATTGCTATCCGCGATCTCAAGCGTTTTGCTTCCGATCATGCTCCTGCCACCCGCGTCATTCCCCCTCCCAGACAACGCTACACCGAGCGGGTGGCCATTGTCGGCGCGGGTCCCACTGGCCTTGCCGCAGCGTATTATCTGGCGCGCCGGGGCTACCAGGTGGCGGTTTTTGACGCTATGCCCGTGCCTGGCGGCATGATGGCCATCGGTATCCCGGAGTATCGCCTGCCACGCACGGAACTCCGGCGCGATATCGACGCGATCGCAGCGCTGGGCGTTACCTTCCACTTTAACACGGCGATGGGACGCGATACCTCGCTGGATCTGTTGCAGCAAGCCTTTGATGTCGTCCTGCTAGCGGTGGGCGCGCAGCGCAGCCAGCGCCTGGGCATCGCAGGAGAACGGGTCTGGGAGGGAGTGATCCCGGCGACGACCTTCCTCAAGGACTTCAACCTGAACGCAGAGACAAAGCTCAGCGGAAAAGTCGTGGTCATTGGTGGTGGCAGCACTGCGCTGGACGCTGCTCGTTCGGCCCTACGCATGGGAGCAGAGCAGGTCACGATCCTCTATCGCCGCACCCGTCTGGAGATGCCCGCCCAGGTTGAAGAAGTGCGAGCTGCGCTGGCGGAAGGCATTGACTTGCAAGAACTGGTCGCGCCGGTGCAGTTGCTGGGGATGGGCGGCAAACTGACCGCCGTTCGAGGCCTTCGGATGAGGCTGGCCGAACCGGACGCTCAGGGGCGACGCAGGCCAGAGCCGGTGCAGGGAACCGAGTTCGACCTGGAGGCCGAGACGGTCCTGGTTGCCATTGGCGAAGCGCCCGATCCGTCATTCTTGCCGGAAGGGACCAGCGTTGGGGTCGCGCCGTGGGGCGGCTTACTGATCAATCCAACGACCCTGGCAACTGGAGCGCCGGGCGTCTTTGCTGCTGGTGATGTGACTTCTGGTCCGACCGACATCATTCACGCCGCCGCGCATGGGCGCAAGGCCGCACAATCGATCCACGCGTACCTGCGCAAACTGCCGCCGAGTGCGGTCAGCGAGTTGCCAGATGACGAATTCCAGACGGCTTCAAGCCTGCCGCCAGGTGGCACCATTACGCTCGACCTGCGTTCCACGCCGCGCGCAGTTATGCCGCTGCGCGACAAAAGGGCTGTGAGCAGCCGCGCGCTGGAATTTGCGCAGGGGTTGACCGAAGAACAGGCCCGGCGCGAAGCCAGCCGCTGCTTGCGCTGCGATCTGGCCTATCTTTGTCCGACTATCCATGTGTTGCCTGCCACGAGCGAGCAAACACCCGCGGCTGTAGCTCCACTGTTTACAGAGCAGTGATATTCAAAACACCGTGTTCCATCTGAGAGATTCATCAAGCTGGCAAGAGTGTTGAAAAAGGCTCTTGCGAAGGAAGGAAAAGAGCGATGACTCCTGATCAACTGACACAGGCCATTATCTCCGGGATCAACGGAGGTGGAGAGCAGTTCCTGGAAGGGACGCTGGCCGCAGCCCTGCCGATTATCTGGCTGGCGCTGCTGGGGCTGCACCTGGGCCGCCCTTATATTCTGGACATGATCGACCGTTTTACCCTGCGCCTGGGCGCGGATCTGCTCTGGCTGGTCTATATTGCCCTGCGTGATCTGCTGATTATCTCCGGTGTGATTATGAGCTTTATGTTCTTCTTCCCGGACGTGGTAACCACTGACCAATTGCCGTTGACTGGCGGTCTGGCGGCAGCCTGTCTCTTTGGCGTGCTGGTGATCAAGCTCATGGGCGACCCCGATCATAACCTGCGCGCGTTCCGTTGGACAACCTGGTTGCTCGGCCTGGGGGCCGCGTTTTACTTTGTGCCCTATGTGCTGGGTGTGCAATCAAATGTCGTGGCAACTGGCGCACTGGCGAATGTGAGCACGTTCCTGATAACCAGCAGCAACCCGACCTGGGCTATCGCTCTCGGCTACGTCTCGGTCGCGCTCCTGGCCATCCTGGGCGCAATCGCCGCCGGCTATGCCTTGAAGACAGGTGGGCGCTCGGAGGTCGAGGAAGCAGTGGACTCAACTCCGCAAAAGTAGGAAACCAAGCAGAGAGAAGAAGGAGCAATTCTATGAAACCCGACGACGTTACGAATGCGATTATCAATGCGCTGGTGCAGGGTGGATCACAGTGGATGGTTGCCACCATCGTCGCCTTCCTGCCGGTGCTCTGGACCATGACCTTGATGTTACATCTAGGCCGTCCGTATGTCTTGCGTACGCTGCGCCGCTGCGGCTTGCGGCTGGGTGCGGATATCTGGTGGATGTCGTATCTGCTCATCCGCGACGCCGTGTTGCTGATGACCTTTGCCCTGAGCTGGATCTTCTTCGCCCCTAACCTGGTTGTCAACCAGGCTCTGCCAGTCAGCGGGCCGCTGGCCGCGTTGTGTTTGCTGCTGGCCCTGGCGGTCAAGCTCTCGCGGCGCGTCGATGACGACATTACCGCGTATCGGATTGCCACCGCTTTCCTGGTGCTGGGCGCGACGCTCTACTATGGCGCGCTGGTCTTTGCTATTGAGGCAGCCAGCCAGGATTATCTGGCCGGTTTTGGCCAGCTTTTTACCAGCAGTTCCAATCCCATGACCGCGTTGATTGTCATGTGGATCAGCATGGCGGGTATCATCCTGGTGGCTGGCTGGCTGTTTGTACGCGCACTCCAGTCCGCCAATCGCAGCATGGCGCGTCGTTTTTCCTCCACACGCCCTCCGCAGTCTGCTGAACAGACACCTGCTGTCTCTTCTACGACAGATTAGCTGTCAGGTGGTTGCCTGCTCCAGGCAAGGCCTCTCCGGCGAGGAGAGGCCTTGCCCTTTTTTTCGGCTGTGATTGCGCTGTGATCTTGTTTTTCAGCTCTGTGACGTTTTTGTGAGATGAGGCACGTATGATAATGGTGAAGAGAAAAAGGGTCTTTTCTCCTCTCTCAAACACCTCTCTTCACCGCTGAAGGGATTGGAGCAACGCGGTCGTGACATGTGAGAGAGTACCTGTTTAGAATCCATCTTTGTCACCTGAGAGGAATGAATATGTCGGATCAACATCGTCTTGAGCGTATGCACCGCTACTGGTGCGCGGCAAACTATCTGACTGTGGGTCAGATCTACCTGAAAGAGAATCCCCTGCTGAAAGAGCCCCTGCGCCCTGACCAGATCAAGCCGCGCCTGCTGGGCCACTGGGGCACATCGCCCGGCCTGAGTTTTATCTATCTGCACCTGAACCGCCTCATTCAAGATCACGAAGTCAGCGCGATTTATCTGGCCGGGCCTGGTCACGGTGGGCCAGCACTTCTGGCCAATGCCTATCTGGAAGGCACCTACAGCGAGGTGTATCCGCAGATTCCGCAAAACGAGGCAGGGATGCGTCGCCTGTTCGCGCAATTCTCGACTCCCGGTGGGGTACCCAGCCATGTGAGTGTGCCCACCCCTGGCTCTATCCACGAGGGCGGCGAACTAGGTTATGTGCTGGCTCACGCATATGGTGCGGCTTTTGATAATCCTGATCTGCTCGTCGTCGCGGTGGTTGGCGATGGCGAGGCCGAGACCGGGCCGCTGGAGGGTTCCTGGAAGAGCCTCAAATTTCTCAATCCCGTTCACGACGGCGCGGTCTTGCCCATTCTGCATCTTAATGGCTATAAAATTTCCGGCCCCACCGTCTTTGGGCGGACCAGCGACGAAGATCTGGAGGCGCTGCTTCGCGGGCAGGGCTACGACGTGCAGTTCGTCAAAGGCGATGATCCCATGACCATGCATCGCCTCTTTGCTGACACCCTGGACTACTGCTACACCCGGATTCGTGCGTATCAGCAGGAGGCGCGCACCCATGGCTTTACGGAGCGCCCGTGCTGGCCGATGATTGTTCTGAGAACGCCCAAGGGCTGGACTGGCCCTCAGGAAGTTGATGGCGTCCAGATTGAGGGCACCTTTCGCTCGCACCAGGTACCGGTCGCGGACGTGCAACAGAATCCCGAGCACTTGCGCATACTGGAAGATTGGCTGAAAAGCTATCATCCCGAAACGCTCTTCGACGAGGCCGGGCGCCTATTGCCTGAACTGGCGGAACTGGCTCCTCGCGGAACGTATCGCATGAGCGCGAATCCCCACGCCAATGGTGGTGAACTGCTAAGCGACCTAGACTTGCCTGCCTTTGCGGATTACGCCCTGGATGTGCCAGCACCCGCGACCGTCCACCATGAATCCACGCGCCAGCTTGGTCTCTATCTGCGCGATGTCTTTGCCCGCAATGCCGATCAGCACAACTTCCGTCTCTTCTGCCCGGATGAAACCAACTCCAATCGCCTGGGTGCGGTCTTCGAGGTCGAGAATCGCTGCCTGGTCGCTCCGCTCCTGCCTGCTGACGATCACGTGGCGGTGGATGGCCGGGTGATGGAGGTGCTCAGCGAACAGTTGTGCGAAGGCTGGCTGGAAGGCTATCTGCTTACCGGGCGCCATGGTTTGTTCGCGTCGTACGAAGCCTTTGCCATGATCGCCGACTCGATGATTATTCAGCATGCCAAGTGGCTGCAAGAGGCGCGCAAGCTGGCCTGGCGCAAATCCATCGCTTCCTTAAATATCCTGCTGACCTCGACGTGCTGGCGCAATGACCACAACGGCTTTAGCCACCAGGGACCTGGTCTCATCGATACTATTCTGTCGCGGAAAGGCGAGGTGGCGCGCATCTATCTGCCCCCGGATGCCAATTGTCTGCTCTCGGTCGCCGACCACTGTCTGCGCAGCCGCAACTATGTCAATCTGATCGTGATCGATAAACAGCCACAGTTGCAATGGCTGTCGATGGAGCAGGCGATTGAGCACTGCGCCCGCGGCATCTCAACCTGGGCATGGGCCAGCAACGACGGCCAGGTGGAGCCGGATGTGGTGCTGGCCTGCGCGGGCGATATCGTGACTATGGAGACATTGGCCGCGGCCTGGTGGCTGCGTCATCACTTGCCGGAACTCAAGGTGCGCGTGGTCAATATTGTGGATCTGATGAAGTTGTACACACCGAATCTGCATCCGCACGGCCTGGATGATGCGACCTTCATCGAGCATTTTACGCTGGAGAAACCCGTGATCTTTGCCTTCCACGGCTATCAGCGGGCCATTCACCAGATTGTGCATGGTCGCCCTAATCCCGAGCGCTTCCATGTGCGCGGGTATAACGAGGAGGGCACGACGACTACGCCCTTTGATATGGTCGTGCGCAATGGCGTGAGCCGCTATCATCTGTGCAAGCTGACCATAGAGTTCGCCCCGCGTGTGCAGGCACTGACGCCATCGCTGCTCCAGGAGTGCGATGCCGTGCTGGCACGTCACTTCGCCTATGTGCACGAACACTTCCAGGATCTGCCCGAAATTCGCGAGTGGACCTGGAGTGAATAGGGCGATGAGAAAGCAGGCGAAAGACGCATGAAGATCCTCGTTCTCAACGCCGGGTCGAGCAGCCAGAAGGTCCGCCTGTATGAGCTGGCCGGAGATCGTGAGCCGCAGCTCACACCTCCGGCCCCGCTCTGGGCAGCGGATATCGATTGGAGCCAGCAGGCAGGCCAGGTGACCGTCACCATCTCAGTCGGGACCGAACGCTCAACGCTCATCCAGTCAGCCGGTTCTCGTCAGGAGATACTGGTGCAGGTGCTCCAGATGCTTTGGCAGGGCGAACAGGCAGTGGTAGAGGGTCCAGCGGATATTGCGGTGGTTGGGCATCGCGTGGTTCACGGCGGCGCGAAGTATCGGCAAAGCGTGTTGGTGACGCCTGAGGTCCTGGAAGATCTGCGCCAGCTTATCCCGTTTGCCCCGCTTCACGAACCAGCCAATCTCGAAGGCATTGCTGTGGTTGAGCATCTGTATGGCCCGGCGCCGCAGATCGCGGTCTTTGACACGGCCTTTCACCGCCAGATGCCGCTCGTGGCCCAGACCTATCCTGGCTCCTACTCCTGGTTCGAGCAGGGTATTCGTCGCTATGGCTTTCATGGGATCAGCCACCAGTACTGTGCGCATCGGAGCGCTGAACTGGTGGGGCAGGATCTTGTGCGACTGCGGATAGTGACCTGTCACCTGGGCAACGGTTGCTCACTGGCGGCCATCCGCGGTGGGGCGAGCATTGATACCACCATGGGCTTTACTCCTCTGGAAGGGCTGATGATGGACACGCGCTCCGGTTCGCTTGATCCAACGATCCTACTCTACCTTCAGCGCGAGCAGGGACTCACGATTGAGCAACTCGACCACCTACTCAATCGTGAGTCCGGTCTCAAAGGCATCTCGGGGCTCTCTGGCGATATACGTACCATCCTGGGGGCGATTGAACAGGGCAATGAACGCGCTGTACTGGCGCTGGATCTCTACATCTATCGTCTGCGTGCCTCATTGGGCAGCATGATCGCCACATTGGAGGGCATCGATGTGCTGACCTTCACCGGCGGTATCGGCGAGCATGTTCCGCTCATTCGCACACGCCTCTGCCAGAACTTTGGTTTCCTGGGTCTTTCGTTGGATGAGAGCGCGAATGGGAATGTGCGCGACGATCAAGATATCGCGACGCCCCAATCGAGCGTGCGCATGCTGGTGGTGCATGCTGAGGAAGATTGGGAAATCGCTCGTTCCTGCTGGCAGATGGGAACCCATCTGCCAGGAAGGAAAGCAAGCGTTGCGCCTTCGGCTTGCACCGGCATTTCGTGAGCGACAGGGGATGGAAAGCACCTCCCTTGTGATCTGTTTGTGTCTGGCGCGTTGCGCGCTGTTCACCCTCTCTGGTGGACAGGTTCTCTTAAAGGTTTTCTGAGCGTGGATACAACCGTAGGAAGAAAGGAAGCACGCCCATGAATCGTGTGCTTACCCAGCAGCCAACAACTGAAGTGAACATGCCAACGACCACGTTGCTGGCAGAGGATGCGCTCCGGCTTCCTTTGCCGGAGTTGTATGCCCGGCTTCAAACCACGGAGGAAGGTCTGAGCAGCCAGGAAGCGCGCCGCCGTTTGAAGACGATGGGCGCCAATGAACCAGCGAACACAACGCATGTGGCTGCAGCGATTCAGTTTTGGCGCCTGTTTTTGAGTCCGCTGGTGATCATTCTGCTGATCGCCAGTCTGGTGACAGCCATCCTGGGAGATGTGCTCAATGCCAGCATTATTGCCTTGATTGTCCTGCTGGGCATTACCCTCAATTTTATCCAGACATATCGTTCACAGCAGGCGGTTGAGCGGCTGCGAGCGGGAGTCGCTCCCATGGCGACAGTGCGTAGGGATGGAACCTGGCAGGAACTTCCCCGGCGTGAACTAGTGCCTGGGGATGTTATTCAATTGATCGCAGGAGACCTGGTCCCCTCTGATGCTCGTTTAATTCAGACGGTCGATCTGCATGTTCAGCAGGCCGCGCTGACCGGTGAATCCTTGCCAGTTGCCAAAAGTGCTGATGTGGAGGAAGATGACCAGCAGGCAATAGCTGAGGTGCAGAATGGTGTGTTTCTGGGCACCTCTGTGGTCAGCGGGACCGCGACGGCGGTGATTACCGCGACGGGTCGTAGGACCGCCTTCGGAGATATTGTCGAGCACCTGCGCCACCGTCCGCCGGAGACTGACTTTGAGCGTGGCATTCGTCACTTTGCCTTTTTGATTCTACAGACCGTCTTTGGCCTGGTGCTGTTTGTCTTTTTGGTCGGTGTTCTGTTTCATCACAATCTCTTTGAATCGGTGCTCTTCGCTATCGCGCTCGCCGTAGGCCTGACGCCAGAGTTTTTGCCGATGATCACCACAGTGACATTGGGCCAGGGAGCCTCGCGGATGGCCCGGCAAAAGGTGATTGTCAAACACCTGGAATCGATGCAAAACTTTGGGAGCATGGATATCCTCTGTAGTGATAAAACGGGGACGTTGACAGGTGGCGCCATGGAGGTGGATCAGGCGCTGGATCTGGCAGGGCAGCCCTCAGAGCGGGTGTTCTTGTTGGCGTATCTGAATAGCTCGTATGAAACGGGCATTCACAGCCCGCTTGATGAGGCGATTCTCCAGCACCAACATCTTGACATCAGTGCGTATCAGAAACAGGCCGAACTGCCCTTTGATTTTGAGCGCCGCCGCCTCTCTGTGATTATACGCGAGGAAGGAAACTGCCATCTGATTGCCAAGGGGGCACCTGAAAGTGTGCTGGCGGTCTGCGAACAGTATGAAGTAGATGGAATGCCTCATCCGCTGCTGGCCGAGGACCGGGAGCGCGCCGTTCAACTGTATCAGCGCCTGAGCGCGCAGGGGTTTCGCATCCTGGCTGTGGCATCGCGCTCGATTGACGAGCAGCAAACTTATCATCTTGCTGATGAGCAACACCTGGTCCTGGCTGGCTTCGTAACCTTTGCCGATCCACCCCTGCCAGACGCGGCGGACGCCATTCAGGCGCTCGCGCGCGATGGCGTCCAGATCAAGATCCTGACCGGCGATAACGAACTGGTGACGCATCACGTGTGTTCTCTGGTGAGCTTGCCAGCCGATTCCATGGTTCTGGGCAAGGATCTGGAGCGCATGAGCGATGCCGCGCTCGGGCATATTGTCGAGCAGACGCACGTCTTTGCGCGCGTGTCGCCAGCGCAAAAGAATCGCATCATTCTGGCCTTAAAGCATCGTCATCACGTGGTGGGTTTTCTGGGCGATGGAATCAATGATGCGCCTTCGCTCCACGCCGCCGACGTGGGGATTTCTGTCACTACCGCGACCGATGTGGCCAGGGACGCGGCTGATATTGTCCTGCTGGAACGCGGCCTGCGTGTGCTGCATCAGGGAATCCTGGAAGGGCGCAAGGCCTTTGGGAATGTGATCAAGTATCTCCTGATGGGCACCAGCTCCAATTTTGGCAACATGTTTAGCATGGCCGGAGCCTTCCTCTTTCTGCCGTTTCTGCCCATGTTGCCCACCCAGATTCTGCTGAATAACTTTCTCTATGATCTTGCACAGGTGACGATTCCCACGGATCAGGTGGATGCGAGCTTTATCCAGAAACCGCAGCACTGGAATATTCGCCTGATTCGCCATTTTATGCTCTTTATCGGCCCGCTCAGTTCGATCTATGATTTCCTGACCTTCTTCCTGATGCTGGCGGTCTTTCACGCGAACGCGCCGCTCTTCCACACCGGCTGGTTCGTCGAATCGTTGGCAACTCAGACGCTGGTGCTCTTTGTCATCCGCACCGCTGGTAATCCGTTCCGCAGCCGTCCCAGCAAGCCGCTGGCGCTGACCACTTGCCTGGTGGTGGCACTGGGGTTGCTCCTGCCTTTTACGCCCCTGGCCGCAAGCTTAGGCTTTGTGCCACTGCCTGCTCTGTTCTTTCTCCTGCTCGCGGCTATGACCGTGACCTATCTGCTGCTTGTTGAGCTGGTCAAACGCCGGGTGATGAAGAGAAGTGAACGGAGCCAGGAAACGTGAGTGAACAGTGAGAAAAAAGGCTTTGGTTGTGACTGGAATGTGAAGACCAGGGGTTATACTCTGAGTGTGGATGGGAGAGGGAGAGAGGCAAGAAAGCAGGTTGTAGTGCGTTGCCACCTTGCCGCGGAGCCCATCTTTAAGACTTGGGATGAAGAAGCGCTCTGCAGGCAAGGTGGAGAGAAGAAGGTCGCGTATGAAGCAAGTGAAAGGCTGCGGTTCACGGACAGGGCGATCATTTGGAGTGAAGGCGGTGTCGAATTGCAACGACCGCATGAAATAAGATCTTGTAACCGTTCCGCGTTCTGGGAATCACAGCCTGTGCTTATTTGAACCAGGCGAGGGAAACAGCAGAAAGACGTTGGAAATGATCTTCAACGTCTTTCTGCTGTTTCCCTCGCCTGGTTTCAGGAGACAAACACCTCCAGGGCTCATACCTCCTCCTGTAAGAAGAGAGGAAGCGTGAGGAAGAAGGTGGTGCCCTTGCCTTCATGGGATTCAAACCAGATGCGTCCCTGATGTTGTTCCACCAGTTCGCGGCAGAGGTAGAGGCCAAGTCCCGTGCCGCCAATGCCCTGTAGGCGCGCGTTCTCCGCGCGGGCAAAACGCCCAAACATCTGGGCCTGCTGAGCCTGGGGAATGCCGATGCCCTGGTCCTGGATGCTGAGCTGGATCCGGGTGTCGTGCTGGCAAGAAGCCATATGGATGTGAACCGTGCCTCCCTGGGGACTGTATTTGATGGCATTGGTCAACAAGTTCGTGAGCACCTGCTCAATGCGTGGAGGATCGACGGCGGCTACCAGGTGATCAGCCTCCGCCTGAAACACGAGGCGGTGGCGATCGGTCGTTAACTGGAGACGCGTAACGACGCGCTGGACCAGGGCGACCAGATCAGTGGGCATGGGATGGAGGGTGAAATGGCCTGCCTGCAAGCGGCTGACATCCAGCAGGTCGTCCACCAGTTCGACCAGACGCCCGGTGGCCTGATCGATCCCTTCCAGGGCTTCCAGTTGCCATTCTGCCAGTTCGGGGCCATGTTGGCGCGCCGTTTGGATCAGCAACGTTTGCGCGAAGCCTTTGAGCACCGCCAGAGGGGTGCGCAGCTCGTGCGCAGCAATACTGATAAACTCGTCTTTGAGTTGCTCGGCTTCTTTGAGTGCTGAGATGTCCTGGTGCACCACCAGCGCGGCACTCCCTTCGGCTCCGTTTTTCTCAGCACGCTCGTCATGGTTCGCAAAGTCCAGTCCCTGGAGATCCAGAGGGACCGCGTTGACTGCCACGGGAAGGGTGGTACCATCTGCGTGGCGAATGACCTCCTGGTGATGGTGAATAGTTTCGTGCTGACGCACGGAGCGGATCGTAGCCAGGTGCTCAAAGGGCAGAGGACGACCATCGATCTGAGCGATACGGATGTGCTGTTCCCCCAGGAATTCCCGCATGGGTTGACCAGCACGCCACTCGGCACCCCAGACCGCCGCCGCAGCCCGGTTGGCCAGCACCAGGCGTGCCTCTGGTCCGCGCACCAGGTAGGCGCTGGTGGGGAGTTCGTCGAGAATGCGTTGCAAGAGCGCCTGGCGGGCTTCACTCTCGGCATGGCGCTGGCGTTCAAATAGCAGGCGACGCATCTCGGTCACGTCGTGCCAGACGACCACGCTGCCAGTGGGAGGATGTGCGGTCTCTGCTGCTGTTTCGACGCGTTCCGCCAGCGGCTGTGTGCCAATGTGCAGAGGCGCAGCGGTGACCACATACTGTCGCCCTTGTTGGCCTGAGCGCAGGGTAATCGACACCTGGTGCGCTGTTTGGGTCTGCAAGGCGAGATGTGCCGGGGCAAAGAGCAGTTCTTCAAGTGCCTGCGCTCCTTCTACCTCCCGCTCCAGGATCTGGCGCAGTTCGCGTGCCGGGCGGTTCTCGCGCAGGATCATGCCACTCTGGCCAATCAGCGTGATCCCATCCGCGCTGCTCTCAAAAATCGCCTGGAGTTCCTGAGCCCGCATCTGGCTGGCGCGCGCCAGACGCCCATTTTCGAGCGCGACCGCGGCCTGAGAGGCCAGACCAACCAGGAGCAATTCGTCTTCTGCCTGAAAGCGGCCGGGCTGTTCATGACCCAGCAACAGGCCACCACGCACCTTCCCTTGAAGATCGAGCAGGGGCGCGCCCAGAAAGCTCCGTGGGAAAGGATGGCCCATTGGGATGCCCAATGCGCGCAGGTGTGTAGACGAAAGATCCCCCTGCGCGTAGGACGCAGCCAGGTCGCGCGCGTTTTCTCTGTTGCCGCGTGTGTGGCGCGGGCGAGACTGATCGAGATGCTCCAGAAAATCAGCGATGCGCACGGAAACCCCATGGCGAAAGATGGGGGCGAGGACGCCCTCTCCGCCGAGCGGCGTGTGGCGAAAAAACGCTTCTTGTTCCGGGCTCACTCCGACCACTGCCGCGAGGTGGAAATGGCTTCCCTCCGACGGCCCCAGCGGCTGCCCGCTTTCATCCAGCGGGCGCAAAGAAAACGCGGCAAACGACGCTCCTGTTAACTCGCACGCCGTCCGGGCAATGAGTCGCAACAACCGTTCTTCGTCGCGCTCTGCCAGCAGCGCGACCCCCACCCGGCTCAGCGCGGCGAAGCGCTCAGTGATGGAAGGTTTGCTTTCGGGTTCGTCGAACTGCATGCGTCTGTTCATCCTTCTCAAACGGAGCAACGTCAGACATGTTGCCTTGAGATGTGCTCACCATGATCTTTTCTTTCTCAATCATACCGCAATTTCGTTTTGCCTGACCATTGATTGCACAGCTCGCAAGCAATTGTGATCGAACTGTGAGATCAGCCCGTCACGCTGTGATCGCAGTGAGAAGTTTCCTGGCTATAGTTACAGGAGAAAGCCGGTGACGCACCGGCTCGAGCTCGTGCTTGTGTGAGAGGGAGGTTCCCTGATGGTGAAAACAATCCTTGTTCCGCTTGATGGTTCAGCCAGAGCGGAATCTGTACTGCCAGTTGCCCGGCGCATTGCGCGGAAGACGGGCGCGACGCTGGTTCTGGTCCAGGTGGTCAGTTTTCTCTCCGAATACTGGCCAGCGATCACGACGGCGCACCCCTCGCTGGCACAGGCGGTCATCGAAACAGACGTGGCGCAAGCAACCGCTTACCTGGAAAAAGTCGCCGCCGCACCTGAAATGGCGGGCATTGCGGTCAAAACAACAGCTCAATTTGGCCAGCCCGTCCCGACGATTCTGGCGGTGGCCCTTTCCTATAACTGCGACCTGATGGTGTTGTGTAGCCATGGCTCCGCCGGCATGATTCGCTGGATGGTGGGAACGGTTGCCGAGAAAATCGCTCGCCACGCGACCATACCCGTTTTGATCGTGCGCGACGAAACCCTGCATCTGGGAGATGAGCACAGCGAGCTCGCGCAGCCCTTGCGCCTGCTGGTGCCCCTGGACGGCTCGCTGGGCGCGACGGAAGCGCTTGGGCCAGGAGCAGAGGTGCTCATGGCGATGGCCGCTCCTGGCCAGAAAACGGCGCTGCATCTTGCTCGCGTGTGCGGACAGCGCCCAGCAGAGCGCGGCATACCAATGCAGCACATACAGGATGAGAACGCGCTAGCCCAGGCCAGAGGTTCTTTGCAGCAGACGGTGCGCCAGCTTTACGAAGGAACTCTCGCGCCCATCATTGCGGCCCATCACCTGCCGGTCACCTGGTCGTTGCGAGTGGACACGGATGTCGCGAGCGCGTTGCTGCGTATCGCGGAACAGGGAGACGACACCGAGGGCGCAGGTGTGTTTGGTGGCTGCGACCTCATTGCCATCTCTTCCCATGGCCGTTCCGGCTTCCAGCGCTGGACGCTGGGCAGCATTACCGAGCGGCTCCTGCACGCTACCCGGCGCCCAATCTTGATTGTCCATCCTCCTCAAGCCGCCGAGTGGAAAGAAGTGCTGGTCGCGGGAGAGAAGCGTTCTGTAAATCCAGTCATGCATTCCTAACAAGAAAGGTGAAAGCCATGATCCCACTGACGACGAACCCACGGACGATCAAGGAAGAAGATTTTCCCGCGCAGGGGGCGCCAGAGGAACATTGGTTGTTTCTGCTCAACTACGCGCTGCTGGCTCCTTCGGAATATAACACGCAACCCTGGAAGTTTCGTGTGCAAGGTGAACAGGTCGAATTACGGGTAGATACCTCTCGGCAGTTGCCAGTCGTTGATCCCGAGGGTCGAGAGATGCTCATTAGTGGTGGTGCTGCATGCCTCAACCTGCGTCTGGCGGCTCACCATTTTGGCTATCAGGCGTGGATGGAAAATTGTATGTTAAACGAGCAGCCCGAACTGCTGGCACGCCTTGGCCTGGGAATGAAAGAGATCGCGAGCGAAGACGACGAGAGCCTGTTCGCGGCTATTCCATTGCGCCACACCAATCGCTCTGCTTACGACGATCGCGCTGTTCCCGAGGGGATTCTCGCCCAATTGCAGCACGACGCTGGTCAGGAAGGGACCTGGTTACAGATCGTCCAAGATGAGCCCACACGTCAGGCCGTCACGCGGCTGATCGTGGCTGGTGACCGGGAGCAGTGGGCCGATAAGCGGTTTCGCCATGAACTGGCGGAATGGGTGCGCTCGGGAGGGGTTGAGAGCGCTGATGGCTTGCCTGGCACTGCCCAAGCGAAAGGGAGTATCCACCAGATGGCCAGCCCATTTGTGGTGCGCACGTTCGACCTATGGCGCGAAGAAGCCGCCAGAGATCGTCAACTTACGGCAGCCGCGCCTGTGCTCGCAGTCCTGGGAACCTTTGCCGATACCCGCGCCGACTGGTTTGCGGCGGGGCGAGCTCTGGAGCGCGTGCTCCTGCGAGCCTGCGCCAGTGGCCTGCAAACCTCTTTTGTGAACCAGCCCATTGAAGTGCCGTCCCTGCGCGATTGGTTGAGGAAGATTCTGATGCGCGACGACTATCCTCAGCTTGTGATCAGGATCGGCTATGGGGAGCCGCATATTACCACTTCGCGCCGTTGTGTGCAGGATGTGCTGGTAGAACGCGATTAACATTCCGAACCATTGAAAGGATCTCATATGTCACAGAAAACGACTCGCTGGCTCTTAGCTGCGATTCAGGCTATCATTGGGTGGGAATGGCTGATGTCGGGGAGCAACAAGCTGCTTTCCGGCACCTTCCCACAGGGTCTGGCGAACACCATTACCAGTTTGATGAAGGATAACCCGGATGGCTGGTACGTTTCGTTCCTCCAAAACACCATTCTGCCCCAAAGTGTCTTTTACGGCTATCTGATCGAGTGGGCCGAAGTGCTCATCGGGATCATTCTCATTGGAGGAGCGCTCATCTTGCTCGGTCAACCACGCCGCAAAGGCCAGTCCCAATATCGCGTGGGTATGCTCTATAGTTGCGCAGCCATTACCGCGGCTCTCGTTGGTATTGTCCTGACCGTCAATTTCCATTTTCTGATGGGCGGCTGGATCTTTCCCTGGTTTAACAGTTCGGCGACCAACAATGAGGCCATCGACCTGGACGCCCTCCTACCTCCTTTCGAGCTGGTCATCATTCTGGCTCAGGCCGCGTTGCTGGCGGAATTGACCGAAGTCAGCTGGTCACAACGCCTCAAACGCCTGAGCCAGCGGCTGCATCCTGGAAAACGTCCAATACCGCGACCTTCTCTTGCCGAAACCATTATGGACTAAGCGTACCAGGAAA
>DASVMX010000626.1:0-26963 GCA_036384215.1 Ktedonobacteraceae bacterium
CCTGGACGGGTAGCCCGTCCAGGAACCAGTTCCCTCTTAATCTCTGCAAAGCGCCGCACGCGCTGAGGAAAGTTGAAATTACGCTGTCAGTTCTTTGACGAGTTGGTTGACAAATTTGCCGTCGGCTTTGCCGCGCGTGGCTTTAGAGGCGAGCGGCATGATGGTCTTGAACTCTTTGCCATGCTCGGTGATCAGACCTTCAATCAGCGCACGCAGGTCGGCTTCGCTCATGTAGGCACCAGCGAGGTAGGGCTTGAGAATATCCAGTTCAAACTGCTCTTTGGCGACCAGTTCATCGCGTCTGGCCTGCTTATACATATCAATGGCCTGGGTGCGCTTTTTGATCTCCTGCTCCAGCACCTTATAGCAGTCCGCCTCGGTCAAGGGCTGGCCAAACTCCGCGTTCTTGCGGTCCGTGCGCGCTACCTCCAAATTATGGATTGCCCCCAGCGCCATGCGCAGCGTATCCAGGCGCTGTTGCTCTTTCGCGCGCTGCGCCTCCTGGATGTCCTTGCGCAACTGCTGTTCCAACGGAAATTCCTGTCTTGCCTCTGCCATATACAAAACCTCTCTTCTTGTCGTTACACGCGGTTATTTGTCTCCGATTATAGAGCGTGATTTGCGATTCGTCAAGCATATTCGCTTATCTCTCTCCATCTTGCGAACAGGATAAGTATGGCAGAGATAGTTTCACTGATGCTGGTCTATGAGATACAATAGTGCTGGTGATAGTTTTTATTTAGCACGAAGGAGTGCCTATTCCCATGGCGAAAATGATGGAGAGCGTAGCTATGCACGCCCAAACCCCTTTTAAGAATGCCCCCTTTACCGATTTTTCCCAGGCGGAAAATCGCCAGGCGCAGCTTGACGCGCTGGCACGGGTGAAAAGCGAACTGGGGCAGACACATCCGCTGATTATTGGCGGCAAGAAGATTGCAAGCGAGGCCACTTTTGCCTCGATTAATCCCTCCAGTCCCGAGCAGGTCGTTGGCTACTTTGCCAGCGCGACCATTGAACAGGCCAACAAGGCGGTCCAGGCCGCGGAAGAGGCCTTTAAGAGCTGGAAACGCGTTCCGGTGGAGGAGCGCGCGGGCTACCTTTTCGCAGCCGCCGAGTTGCTCAGCCAGCGCCGTTTTTATCTGAACGCCTGGATGATCTACGAGGTCGGCAAGAGCTGGGTGGAGGCCGACGCTGATACCGCCGAGTCAATCGACTTTCTGGAGTACTACGGACGCGAGATGCTGCGCCTGTCGGAAGATAAGCCGCTGACGCAGATCGCGGGCGAAGAGAGCAAACTGGTCTACATCCCGCTGGGCGTGGGCGCTGTGATCCCGCCCTGGAATTTCCCAGGCGCGATCACGCTGGGCATGACCGTGGCCGCGATTGTCGCGGGCAATACGGTAGTACTCAAGCCGGCCAGCACCTCGCCGATGATCGCCTGGCAACTGGTACGTATTCTGGAAGAGGTCGGCGTACCGGCAGGCGTGGTCAATTATCTGACCGGCTCAGGTGGTAAAATCGGCGACGCGCTGATCGAGCATCCGCAGGTGCGTTTCGTGGCCTTCACCGGCTCGCGCGAGGTTGGCCTGCGCATCAACGAACTGGCCGCGAAGCCGCAGAAAGGCCAGGTCTGGCTGAAACGCACCATCCTGGAAATGGGTGGAAAAGACGCCGTGGTGGTCGACGAAACCGCAGACCTGGATTCCGCAGCAGAGGGGATCGTGGCCTCGGCCTTCGGCTTCCAGGGCCAGAAATGCTCAGCCGGCTCGCGCGCGATTATCGTTGAGCAGGTCTATGACGAGGTTCTGCAAAAGGTCATTGAGCGCACGAAAATGCTCAATCTTGGCGACGTGACGCAGCCTGAAACCTACATGGGCCCGGTCATCGATGAAAAGGCTTTCGCCAAAATCAACGAATACATTGAGATCGGCAAAGGCGAAGGTCGCCTGGTCGCGGGCGGCAGCCACCACGGTCCAGGCTACTTCATCGAACCCACGGTGATCGCTGACGTTGCCCCACAGGCACGCGTCGCCCAGGAAGAGATCTTCGGACCAGTCCTGGCCGTGGTCAAAGCCAGGAACTTCGAGAACGCGCTCGACATTGCCAACGGCACCGAATACGGCCTGACCGGCGCGCTCTATTCGCGCGATCCCCAGCGCATCGAGCGGGCCAAAGAGGATTTCCACGTTGGCAATCTCTACTTCAACCGCAAATGCACCGGCGCCCTGGTCGGAGTCCACCCCTTCGGCGGATTCAACATGTCCGGCACCGACTCCAAAAGCGGCGGCCCCGACTATCTCCTGCTCTTCACCCAGAGCAAATCAATCGCGACAAAAAAATAAGGATCTGACTGAAGCGCTACGAAGGCCAGGGCGCGGCTTGTTGCCGCGCCCTGGCCTTCGTAGCGCTTCAAAGAGCTTATGAGCTTATTACATACTTCTATATGGCTGGATCAAGCAAAAGGTTGCTGAATTTTGCTAAGAGGTCAGTGGACGGGATACAATGAGAAGAGGCAATCATTCTTTTCATCACATGCCCATCGCCCCGGTTCTCTTGCAATGGTAAGAGGTGGGGTGCTCGTTACCAAATGGAGGAGGCCTTCGTGACACAGGTAAAGCGGCTTCGCGCTGGATTCTGGCAGATCTCGCTGCCATTCCAGGACGAAGAGGAAATAATTGGCTCGTATCTGCTTGCAGGAAATGATGAACTTTTGTTGATTGATCCCGGTCCGAGCAGTACGCTGGAAGCATTACTCGATGGAGTACGCGAGGCAGGCTTTGATCCACAGGAGCTCACGCATATTCTGGTGACGCACGTCCACCTGGATCATGCAGGGATTGCTGGCTCCCTGGCGAGGCGTGCCCCCAAAGCGCAGGTGTATGTCCACAAGCTGGGCGCGCCGCATCTGCAAGATCCGAGCAAGCTGATCGCCAGCGCGCAACGCATCTATGGCGAACGCATGCAGCCGCTCTGGGGAGAGATTGAAGCAGTACCCGAAGAGCAGTTAAAAGCGCTGGAGGGCAACGAGATTCTGAATATTGCCGGGCGCCGGCTGGAGATTCACTATACCCCTGGTCACGCGATCCATCACATCATTGCCTTTGACGCTCATTCAGGAGAGCTTTTCGCGGGCGATGTGGCCGGTGTGCGTCTGCAAGGGATAGATTATGTGCGCCCACCAACACCCCCTCCTGACCTCGATCTGGAAGCCTGGTCGACCAGCCTTGACCTGCTCAAACGCCTGCGGCCCGATGTACTCTATATCGGCCACTATGGCTCGGTCAGTAATATCACATCGCACATCTCCCACCTGCGGGAACGTCTCTACGGCTGGGGCGACTTTGTATTGCGCTGTATGAACGAGGGCAAAAACGAGGAAGAGATTATCGCCCAGCTCATCAAGCAATCGAATCCCGAACTGGAACGCGCCACTCGCTCTTTCCACGATGTCGTGCGCTACGATATCGCCACCAACTACCCCATGACTGTCCAGGGCTATATGCGCTACTGGCGCAAAAAACACCCTGATCGCATTTACAACAAGAGCGACCAGAAAAACTCCTAGCGATATGAGAAATGAGAAATGAGAAGACCCCGCTGGCGTTTCTACCGCCAGCGGGCTCTTCTCATTTTGCTCGCCGGCACGCTGACCATGACTTCTTTCCTGGCAAAACAAGATCAGACAGCACAGAAAGGGAAAATGATGGGCGTCAGACGGTTTATCTTGATTGGAACCTTCGTAGCCGCTCTGAGAGGAAAGAAAGCGAACAGGTGTATGGTAGCAACTCGTTCTCACACAAGCACGGATAGTATCGCAATTACCCGCACATTTGACGGAATCGAGGCCGCGGCCCATCGTGTCATTGCGCGAACTGGTGGCATGGCCGCGGTCGTTAAAGATGCGCGCGTGGCGGTGCTCAAGCCTAATTTTGTGGCTGGCCGTTCCGCCGAAACAGGTTCGACCACCAGCTTTGCTCTGCTCAAGGCCGTAGCTGAAGAGGTACGCGCCTGCGGCGCGGAGCCAGTGCTCTGCGAAATGCCCGGCACCGAATTTGATCGCGAGGCTATCTATACTATCCTGGGAGTGGAACGATTCTGCGCGGAGAACGGCATTCGCATCGCGCGCGTTGACCCGGAAGGCGGAACAGGGGACTGGCTCGAACTGCAACCAGCCGGCGCCAGGCGCTTGCGCCGCTTCCACATCCCCCGCTTTATACAGGATGCCTGCTTTATTAATCTGCCGGTGCTCAAAACTCATGTCGTCTCGGCAATGACCCTGAGCATGAAAAACTCGATGGGCCTCCTGCCACGTCCCGACCGGCGCGCGATGCATACTCTTGGCATCGACCAGTCCATTGTCGATATGAACCTTGGCATCAAGCCCGACCTGATCATTGTTGACGGCAGCGTGGGACAGGATGGAGAGGGGCCGCTCTATGGCGACCAGGCGGACTTGCAGGTACTGGTCGCGGGCCATCAAAGCCTGGCCGTCGACCTGGCTTGCTGCCAGCTCGTCGGCGTTCAGCCACGTATGATACCTCACCTGAAACTGGCCCTGGAGCAGATAGGCAGGCCAGAGTGGCAGGTGATAGGTGAAAACCCTGGCGTAATCAAGCAATTCCGCCTGCCAGAGCAGAAGCGGCTCTACCGTTTTATTTTCTGGCTGATGTATCCCCTGGACTACCCATATAGCTGGATCACGGAACGCGGCAAACACTTCTGCACGACCCTGTACGGCACAGGCCTGGTCGGAAATCGCCCGCATATCAAAGAGACCAGTTGCACCCATTGCGGCAAGTGCGTCGAAGCCTGCCCGCTCCAGGATGTGATTAATCTCCAGACTTTGAAGGTCAACTACAAAACCTGCCAGCGCTGCCTGCTCTGCTTCGAGGCCTGCCCCGAAGACGCCATCATCGTCAAAGGCTATTCGGGTCTGAGAAAAGCAAAGCGCTCAATGTAGATTTACTTCTGCATTTTACGGGATATTTTGGTGATATATAACATTAATGTAACATAATAGTTGAAGTACTTTTTACGATATTTGGAGGCATAAAATGAAAATTTTAATGACTGGCGCGACAGGTTTCCTGGGGGGGCACCTGTTGCAGGCCTTACAGCAGCGCGGTGAGCAGATTCGCGCGCTGGTCTTGCCGGTGGAAAACACCTCGAAGCTGGAAGCACAGGGCGTTGAGATTGCGCGCGGAGATGTTACAGATGCCAGCACGCTGGCGCCCGCGGTGAAGGATATCGAGGTCATTATTCACCTGGCCGGTATGATGGGTGTGAATCGCCCGCTCGCAGACTATCGCCTGGTGAACGTCACCGGTTCTGAGAACCTCTACCGGGCAGCACACGCCGCGGGAGTACGCCGTTTTGTCCACACCAGTTCCCACACGGTCTACGGACTCGGCTATGGGCGCTTTCTGAGCGAGAAAGATCCTCTGCGGCCAGATCCCGATCCTTACAGTCTGACCAAGGCCGAAGGCGATCTCCTGCTCCAGCGTCTGATGCGCGAAAGCAAGATGGAAACGGTTATCCTGCGCCCCGGTACCTTCTTTGGTCCTGGAGATCGCCTGCACTATGGCCGCATGGCTCAACGCATGAAAAGCGGCAGAGGAGTCATCATCGGGAGCGGAAACAACGCGCTACCTTTCTGCTATGTGACCGATATCGCGCAGGGTTTTCTCCTGGCCGCCTACCATCAGAACGCGCCCGGTAATGTCTACAACATCACCAACGATCAGCCTCTCACCCAGCAAGAGATCTTTAATGCTATCGCGGACGATGTCGATGGGCTGCGCCCCACGCGACACCTGCCCTACTTACCCATCTACTATGGCAGTATTGGCGCGGAATTGGTCGCAGCGTTAACGCGCACAAAACCGGTTGTGACCCGCCTGGGGTCACTGATGTTCGGCTCGGATAACAGACACAGCGTCGAGAAAGCGCGGCGCGAGCTGGGCTACGAGCCCGCGGTCAAGCTGCGCGACGGACTCAGGTTGGCAGCTGTGTGGTTCAACGCTGGCGGCATGGAACAGCCCCTGGTGACCCAGGTCAGCCAGTATGCGCCGCTGGGCGGCGCGCGCAGCTAAGCGGTTACGCGCTGTAGAGGATGCAGCGTCCTCTAGAAAGCAGGAATTATGAAAGCACTGGTCACAGGAGCGGCTGGTTTCCTGGGCTGTCATCTCGTTGAAATGCTGGTCGAGCGCGGAGATGAGGTACGCGCACTCATCCAGCCTGGACAAGACCCGGCGTTTTTGCAGGCTCTGCCAGGCGTGGAAGTTGTAGAGGGCGATCTCACAGATCGCACCTCACTCAAACGCGCAGTGCAGGGAACGCGGCGCGTCTATCATATTGCGGCCAGAACCGGACCGTGGGGACCAGAAGCCGCCTATCAGGCAGTCAATGTCCAGGGTGTCCTGGATCTGATCACAGTCGCCATGGACACCGGGGTACAGCGCATCGTCCACACCAGTTCTATCACTGTCTATGGTCACCAACTGCGCGGTATCATCACAGAAGACCATCCTTACCACACCGAGGACAATCCCTATAGCCGAACCAAAATCAGCAGCGAGCAGTCGATCTTCAAACTTGTCAAGGAGCAGGGCGCGCCCGTCGTGATTATCCGTCCCGCGTGGATTTATGGGCCGCGCGATACCGCCAGCTTTGGCCGCTTTGTCAGACTGGTCCAGTCGGGCAAAGGCTTCCTGCTAGGCAGTGGCAAAAATATCGTGCCAATTGTCTATGTACGAGACGTGGCACAGGGTCTGGTCAAAGCTGGAGATGCCGGTAGCCACGCCGTTGGACGGGCATATACCATCGCCAACGACCAGCGCGTCACCCAGCAAGCATACCTGAACGCCATCGCCGCCGCCCTCCAGGTACCTGATATCACGCGCGGATACCCTTATCGCGGAATGTATCTCGCGGGTCGCTGCGCCGAAGCCATCTGGAAGGTCAAAGATCGTCAGCGCCAGACACCGCCGCCTGTCTCCACCTATGGCATCACACTCCTGGGCGGCGATCAGCAATTCTCAATTGAGAGAGCTCGGCGCGAACTGGGCTATGCGCCCGCGTTCGACATGCGGCGCGGCGTCGCCGAGGGAGTTGCCTGGTATCTGAACCAGGCGACAGGCAGCACAAAGCCCAGGGAGATACATCATGCTTGAAGTACTACCGAAAATAGCGAAAATGCAGGCGTCGTACGCGCTTGAAAAGCCGCTCGCGCTTCCCATGAACTACACCATCAGCGTCAGCTATCGCTGTAATTCGCGCTGCAAAACGTGCAATGTCTGGCAACGTCCGAATGACGACTTCACGCTAGAAGAGTACGAAAAAACCTTTGCATCCATTGGCAGAGATGCCTACTGGTTCACCTTCAGCGGCGGCGAGCCCACGCTGCGCAAAGATCTGCCAGAGATGGTGGCTTCCGCGTACCGCAACTGCCGGCCCGGCATTATTAACATTCCCACCAACGGGATTCAGGATACCATCATTCCGGGTCGCATCGAGCAAGTCTTGCAGGCCGCTCCAACCAGCGATGTGATTATCAACCTTTCCCTGGATGGTGTAGGTGAGAAACACGATATCATCCGCGGCGTAAAGGGCAACTTCGCGCGCGCTATGCGCACGTACGCGGGCCTGAAGGCACTGAAAGGACGCTACAAAAACTTCACGCTGGGCGTTCACACGGTTATTTCCAACTTCAACGTCCACGAATTTGATACTATCTACGCCTTCGTGCGCGATGAACTCAAGCCCGATTCTTTCATAAGCGAGATCGCTGAAGAACGCGTTGAACTGGACACGGTCGGCATGGGCATCACCCCACCGATTGAGACGTATCAGCCAATCATCGAGCGCCTGCAACAGGGTCTTCGCAATGCCGAGTTTAGCGGCGTCTCCAGGGTAACTCAGGCTTTCCGGGATCGCTATTACGACATGGTCAAACAGACGCTGGTAGAGCAGCGTCAGGTCATTCCCTGCATGGCTGGCGTGGCCTCGACGCAGATCGCGCCCAATGGCGATGTCTGGACCTGCTGCATTCGCGCGGAATCGGTCGGCAATCTACGCGATCACGGCTATGATTTTCGCTCGACCTGGATGACCGTTAAAGCCAACGAACTACGCAGAAGCATAAAAGCAGGCAAGTGTTACTGTCCGCTGGCCAACGCGGCTTACACCAATATGGTCTGCCATACCCCCACCCTGGCCAGAGTAGCAACGCGAGTCAGCAAAGAGGTGGTGACCTCCAGATTCAGCGGCCAGCAGCTCGACAGGTCGCGCAACCTGGCAGTTCTTAACACAAGCGATCTCCCCAACGTCAACGGCGAGGAAACGGATAGCCAACTGCCCCGGCGCAGTCTACCAGTGCTCAACGCGAGCGCTGCTTACAGCGCCAGTGGAGAAAACGCCCAGAACGTTCGGCAGGCTTGAAGCGCAGGAGTGTGCTTTACTGAGCCATATTCACGAGGTTTATTTATGCAAAAGAACCGGCATATTTCTCA
Organism: Ktedonobacteraceae bacterium; assembly: GCA_036384215.1. Classification (GTDB taxonomy): domain Bacteria; phylum Chloroflexota; class Ktedonobacteria; order Ktedonobacterales; family Ktedonobacteraceae; genus Paraktedonobacter. The sequence goes on from DASVMX010000626.1 coordinate 8,511, forward strand.
GGATAATGACATTGGTGGCTCGAAACAAGATGATGAGGTAAGTGGTTGTAGCGTAGGAATTATGGCTTATAACGAAGAGGCCAATATCGCTCACACTATCCACCTGGTTCTTGCGCAACACGGTCCATCTCTGCGCATTGAGGAAGTCATCGTGGTTGCCAGCGGCTGCACAGATCGAACTGTGCCCATTGTCGCGGAAATCGCTCGCCAGGAACCGCGTGTGCGCCTGTGTATTCAGGAAAAGCGTGAGGGGAAAGCGTCCGCGATTAATCTGTTCCTCAAACAGGCCGGGTGCCGGATCGTCGTGCTGATAGGCGCCGATGTCATCCCAGGGGAGTCCGCGCTGGAAAATCTGTGCAGACCACTCAAAAATCCTGAGATAGGCATGGTCGGTGGCCGCCCGATCCCGATTAACAACCAGGCGACATTCATGGGCCATGCCGTTCACCTGCTCTGGCGCCTGCACGATCGACTGGCGCGCGTCCAGCCAAAGCTAGGCGAAGTCATCGCCTTCAGAAACGTGATCTCCAGTATTCCAACTGGCAGTTCCGTCGACGAGATTTCGATCCAGGCGCTGATCTCTCAACTTGGCTATCAAACTATCTATGAACCCGCCTGCGTGGTCTATAACAAGGGTCCGTTAACGGTGCGGGACTTTCTGAAACAGCGCCGACGCATTTTCGCGGGCCATTTACAGGTGCGCGATCAACAAAAATACGAGGCATCGACCATGAAAAACGGGCCGATTCTGCTAGAATTACTGCGCTACCGCGATTTCACTCTGCGTACACCCAAACACGCTATCTGGACGCTGGGCACCGTCTCTCTGGAAGGGCTGGCCCGCCTGCAGGGCTACTACGATTACCTGCGCAAACACGAGCAGTACATCTGGCAGATGGTCGAATCGACAAAAGATCTGGAAGCGGGCACGCGCGTCATGCGGCGCCTGAACAATGTCCTGAGCGTCATTATCTTTCGTTTCATACTGGAAGTTCCGACGCAAGACCTCTTCGATCCTGCTAGCGACGAGCGCGAAGCAACCGAGGCGGTTCGCAAACTCTTACCAGTACTGCGCACACGTCTGCACAAAGAAGGCGAACTCACCCTGTCAATCAATGAACCAGGTATCATGACCGCAATCATACGGGCTGAACAGCACGAGGCAGAAGATATCTCCAGGCAGATCCAGGAAATCGTACAAACGACTCCTGTACGCCTGGGAATGCGCGGGCGCGAAGTCAGAGTAAAAGTGGCACACAGTTCTCTCACGTTTAGAGCGGATAAGAAAAATATAACGGTAATCAGCCCATCCACGCGCGAAGCAGCAATCACCGCACATGCGCCTGGCGAGAGCCTTTATAAAAGGGGTGCCAGGTGATAAAACAACTGACGGGCGCCCTATGCCGGTGGCGGGGCAGGCCGGAGAAAACTGGCCAGATCACCCATTGGACAAAAGAAAGGCGAGGCGCGTTATGGCTATCCTGGTAACAGGGGCAACGGGCTTCCTGGGCGGCGCACTGGTCACCGAACTCGTCAAACGCCAGCAACAGGTACGCGTACTTGCCCGCGACGTACAGAAAGCGCACGCGTACTTCGGCGGCGCGGCAACGATTATTCCAGGGGAAGTCACCAACCAGGGACAGGTTCTGCGCGCCCTGGAGGGGGTAGACACGCTCTATCACCTCGCCGGTCGTCTCTATCATACTGCGACCCCGACCGAGCTTTATTACGAAACACATGTCAAGGGCACCCGGATTATTCTGAACGCGTGTCTGGAGCAAAAATATCTACAGCGCGTCATTCATGTCAGCACCACCGGCGTCCACGGCATCACAGGCAGCACACCCGCCGCCGAAGATGCTCCTTTCGCGCCAACCAATCCTTATGAGAAAACCAAACTCGAAGGGGAACTTTTAGCCCTCCACGCCTACCAGGAACACGGCCTGCCCGTTAGCATTATTCGTCCAGGACTCGTCTATGGGCCTGGCGATTTGCACCTGCTCGGCTTTTTCAGAGCTATTCAAAAGGGTCTCTTTCGCGTGATCGCCGGGGGCAAAGCCTGCCTGCATCCAGTCTATATAGATGACATGGTGTCCGCCTTTCTCCTCTGCGCAAGGTCAGAGCAAACCATTGGCCGTATCTATAATATCGCGGGGAATCAAGTTGTCACTATCCACCAACTGGCTAACTCGATTGCCAGAGCGCTGGGACGCAACCTGCCTGGCGGGAGCATTCCGCTCTGGTTGGCCAACCTGGCCTCGGATATCTTCTCCATCACCCCGGGTACGCAAGGAGAACAGGCTCCCCTGACACGAAGTAGGGTCAATTTTCTCACACACAGTCGCGTCTACGATATCAGCCGGGCCAGGTCTGAACTGGGCTACGCGCCCACCATTGACATGGACGAGGGACTGAAACTGACCGCCGCCTGGTATGAGAAAAACCATCTTTTAGCACCAATCCGCTCGATAGAAAGGAACCAGCTATGACAGCATGTCCACAATGCGGCACAATGAACGAAGATAATGTTAAAAATTGCAGCCAATGTCGCATCAATATGTACTGGGCCTATCAGCATTTTCAGGAACTGGCCGCGATACGCGAGAATAACAAGCTCGCTCCCGCGCCGCAGTCTCCTGTTTTTCTACTTGAAACCAGTAAGAAAGTAGATCAAGGTCCAACCGCTAACTGGCTCTTTCACACCATCAAAAAATTTGGCTTTAAAGGCTCTGGCAAGAAGGTTTCAACCATTTAGAAACGTCAGGAGACCAGGCAGATAACAATATGCGAAACGTACCTCCCTGTCTCCCTGGTCTCCTGGCATTTCTAAATGGTCGCATTTTTGATATATATATTTAAATTTACTGTATATATATTGCCTTGTTTCATACTGAAACTATCATTGCGCTCCATCTTTTATAGCAAAACACATCCCAAATAGTGCTACTGCCTCATGGTAGACTTGACACCCGCTGAAACTTCTTAGTATGATTAATAGATAGGGTTGAGGAGAAACGCTTGTTTCTTCTGGCGAAACAAGCAGATCAAAAGCAGAGAGGGCCGGTGATATTTCGTGGCGCAGGCACATCCAAATTCATCTCATTCTTCCTGGCAGGGATCGCTCTGGGATCTGACGCGAATCGTCACGGCTATTCGGCAGGCACATGCCTTTGGACGCCTGACCCTGCGCAATAGCAATCGCGTGGGGATTATCCACCTGTATTTTCACAGCGGCAGGCTGATCCACATCGTGGGCAGCAGTGGCGACGCCAGAGCCGCGCTGCTCGACCTGGCTTGCTGGACACACGCCACGGTGCGCTTTGAACGCGGCGCCACGTCGGTCGCGACAACCATCACTGACGACCAGGTGCGCAGTTTTGACGAGTTGCTCCTGCATTTTCAAACCATCGGATTAGCGGCCACCCCGCCACAAACGCGCGTCGTCGAAGGTAATGTCGTGAGCAAAACTCCGGGCGAACAACTGCTGACCCCGCAAGAATGGCGCATCCTGATTGAAGGCACGCGGCGTGTCTCACTGGCCGTGGCCCGTCTGATCGGGCCACGCGAAGCGCTCAAAGTGCTGCGCGATATCCTGGACGACTGCTCGGAGGCTTTTCCCGCCTTCGCTACCCTGCAAATCGCCAGCACCGGCTATCTCCAGATTACCGACACCTCGCAACTGGATCGCATGCCGCGCCAGGAGCTTCTCGAAGGCTTCAACGCGTTGATTGCAACCTGTCAGTACTTCTGTGTACCCATCATTGGCGAAGTGGAGGCCCACAAACTGATCATTCAGGGTCTCGGTGATATCTGCACCTCGATGATTACACTCGGCGTCTTCCGGGTCAATAACGGCCTGCTCGCCTCTCCACGCAATCCTTCAGCGTCACAATAGAAGAGGAGTGAGCGAAACGAACAAAAGAGGCAAAAACGGCGAAGCCGTTTTTGCCTATTTTGTTCGTTTAGCTCAATCCTCTTCTATTCTCCATAGGGAATCCAGATATTTTTGACCTGGGTAGCGGCGCGCAGAAATTCCTGCCCTTCGCCCTGTTCGCGGGCCAGCCAGTCGCGCGAGTGGCCATAGCTGACCCAGGTGCGCTTCATGTTGCCTGCTGAAGCCAGTTCGACCATCTTGCTGCCTTCACGTGGACCAAAGTACCACATGGATTCTACGTCGTCGTGCTCGGCCAGCACCTTGCCCAGCGCGTCGCGCTCGCCCGTGACGATATTGACGACGCCCGCAGGCACGTCTGAGGTTTCAAAGACCTGGTAGCAGTCGGTCGCGCTCAGCGGCGCCTGCTGTGAGGGGATCACCACGGCAGTATTGCCCATGGCCAGCGCGGGAGCAACGAGCGAGATGAAGCCCAGCAGCGGGTACTCATCGGGACAGGCAATGCCGATGACGCCCATGGCTTCAGGGAGGGCCAGCACGGCCCCGCGCATGGGTGGACGATGCACCAGTCCCTCGTATTTGTCAGTCCAGGCAGCATAGCTGAAGAGCCGCGAGATGCAGGCTCGCACTTCAGCAAGTGCATCCTGGCTGGAGCGCGCGGTTTGCGCGACAATGCGCCGGGCAAACTCTTCTTCGCGAATGGAGAGGTTTTCCGCAATATAGTAGAGAATTTGCGCGCGGTTATGGGTGGTACCAAAGGCCCAGCCGCTGGCCTTGTGCGCGGCCTCTACGGCGTTGCGAATGTCCTTGCGATTGCCCTCCCCAACCTGGCCAACCAGGCGCTGACGCGGGTCGTAGACATTGCGAGTATAGCCTGAGTCCGGGCGCGCCTGTTTGCCGCCGATAAACAGCTTGGGCGTGCGATCAATTCCTGGCAGCCAGCCATCCTCGTCCGCGCCGTGTGCAGGCTCAGAAACGGACTCGCTCTCTTGAGTCGCGGCAGCGGGTTGAGAAGTGAGAAGTTGAGGCTGCTCCTGGAGCGAGGTCTGCTCCCAGGCGGGCTTGAGGTATTCAAACAGCCCTTCTTTGCCACCTTCGCGTCCAAAACCGCTCTCGCGATATCCGCCGAAGCCGCTGGAGGCGTCAAAGAGATTGGTGCAGTTAATCCAGACGCTGCCGGCCTTGATTTTCGGCGCGATATCCAGCGCGAGATTGATATTCTCGCTCCACACGCTGGCAGCCAGGCCATAGCGCGTGTTATTCGCCAGTTCCACGGCCTCGGCAGGGGTGCGGAAGGTCATGGCGACCAGTACCGGGCCAAAGATCTCAACCTGTGCAATGGTGGTCGCGGGCGAGACATTGGTAAAAAGAGACGGCGGGAAGAAGTAACCCTCGGTTGGACAGGCCCAGGAGGGCTGCCAGAGCGTTGCCCCCTCTTTTACTCCCAGTTCTACCAGGCGCTGGATCTCCTGCAACTGGCCTGGCGAAACAATCGCGCCGATGTCGACGGCCTTATCCAGCGGCTCACCAACCCGCAGGCGCTCCATGCGCGCGCGCAGTTTGTCGAACAGGCGCGGAGCCACGTTTTCCTGCACCAGCAAGCGCGAGCCCGCGCAACAAACCTGACCCTGGTTAAACCAGATCGCATCGACCACGCCCTCGACCACGCTATCCAGATCGGCATCATCGAAGACCACAAACGGCGACTTGCCGCCCAGTTCCAGCGAGAGCTTCTTGCCAGAGCCAGCGGTCGCCCGCCTGATACCGCGCCCGACCTCGGTTGAACCCGTAAACGCAATCTTATTAACGTCAGGATGATTGACCAGCGCCTCGCCAACAGCCGAGGCTTCGCCGGTGACGATATTTACCACTCCAGGCGGCAGGCCGGCCTCCTGCACGATTTCAGCGAATTTCAGGGCACTCAGCGAAGTATAGCGCGCGGGCTTGAGCACTACGGTGTTGCCCATAGCCAGGGCCGGGGCGATTTTCCAGGCCAGCATAAGCAGCGGAAAATTCCACGGAATAATCTGGCCAACCACGCCTACCGGGGCGTAAGCGGCCAGCTCGCTCTCCATCAACTGCGCCCAGCCAGCGTGATAGTAGAAATGGCGGGCCACCAGCGGAATGTCGATATCGCGTGTCTCGCGAATGGGTTTACCGTTGTCCAACGACTCCAGTACAGCCAGCAGGCGCGAGTGCTTCTGAATATTGCGCGCCAGGGCATAAAGATAACGGGCGCGCACATGTCCAGGAGTCTTGCCCCAGCCAGCAAAAGCCGTGCGAGCCGCCGCCACTGCCGCGTCAACATCAGCGCTATTCGCTGCCGCCACGCGCGCCAGCGACTTCCCACTGGCAGGGTTAATACTCTCCAGATACTGGCCGCTGGCCGGCGTGGTCCAGCGATTATTGATAAACAGGCCAAAGGGCTGATGAGCCTGAATCCACTCCAGGCCGGGTGCAGCGGCTTCGGGAGCTGGTCCGTACTCCATTGTCTCAAAAATGTCCATCACGTTCATCTTTTCTTCTCCCTGAGCCTAAACCATCGGGTTATGATGCGCCGCCGCGTAGTGGCCGGTGGCGAAATGCGAAAGCTGGCGTTCAATATCCGAAAGTAGGCCGCTGGCCCCCAGGCGGAAGAGGTGATTATCCAGCCACTCGTTGCCCAGCTCCTCCTTCATGAGAATAAGCCAATCAAGCGAGGACTTCGCGCTGCGAATACCACCCGCGGGCTTGAAGCCGACCCGGTAGCCAGTATGCTCAAAATAGTCGCGAATCGCGCGTGTCATCACCAGCCCGACCGGCAGCGTGGCGTTGACCGCTTCTTTGCCAGTCGAGGTCTTGATAAAATCGGCCCCGGCCATCATACAGACCAGGCTGGCCATGCCAACATTGCGCAGCGTCGCGAGTTCATGGGTAGCCAGAATAGTTTTCATATGCGCCTCACCACAGGCCTCGCGGAAGGCACGCACCTCGTCGTAAAGCGCCTGCCAGTCTCCGGTCAGCACATGCGCTCGCGAAATTACAATATCAATCTCGCTCGCGCCTGCTTTGACCGAGGATTTAATCTCTTCAATCTTCTGCTCAAAGGGATTCTGGCCCGCCGGAAATCCAGTCGAAACCGCCGCCACCGGAATACCCGAACCGCGCAAAGCTTCGACCGCAACCGGCACAAGATTGTGATAGACGCAAACCGCGCCCACCTTCAAATTCAGCTTTTCCGCGCTGATAGCCGCCAGCAATTCCTGGCGTACCGGGTGACGCGCCTTATCGCACAGACGCTGGACATTGCCCGGCGTATCATCGCCCGCCAGCGTTGTCAGGTCAATACAGGTAATTGCCCGCAAAAGCCAGGCCGCCTGCCACTCTTTTTTTACCGTGCGCCTCGTTGGAATGGTCGCAGCGCGCCGCTCCACCGCGCTCAAGTTCACACGCACCTGGCGCACCCAATCCATATCCAGAGGTATACCCGGATTGCGCTCAAGCCGGCTCTCACGTGCCGCTTGCTCCGGCTGCTTTGCCTTCTCGGCTTCATTTCGTTGTCTCGTCGTTGCCATAACATCTCCCTTTGCCTTATCCTGGCAGCCACATTCTGCTCGCGGCCAACCACTGTGAATCTTGGCCCATGAGTAAAGAGCTTGTCAAGGGACGAACCTCCAGAGTTTGCGCCTGAGCACGAAAAAGAAGCCGGGCAGAGCCGCTGTGATTAATTCTGTATATTCGTTATTCTGGCTGATTTAGCCAATTTGCAAGGATTCATATAATACCTCTTTTTGCGGGTCTGACCCACAAAAAGAGGTATTATATGAATCCTTGCGGGCGCTACAGGCGCGAGTTTACGGATAATCCAGAAAACCTATGTTTAAACGACGCTGAACTTTTCCTTCTGGCTCTGATGATAGGGAGCCAGGGCGGCGTTGGCATTGACGATAACTTCCAGGCGTTCGACGAGGCCGGCGAACTCGGAGGCTGGCAGGGTCAGCACAACTTCTCCAGGTGGGAGATTGATATAGGTGCGGGCTCCAACACAGCCAAAACTCATTGAGGCCGCTCCTGCCTTAAGCGTCCGGGGAATGACGGCGCAGGTGGGACGCCCAAAGGCTGACTGACCGGACTGGAGCCAGCTAAGATTACCCAGCGCTTCGGCGACCAGCATGGCCTGGCGCGTGTCCAGGGTGCACAGCACCACTTCCGCCTCGCCCGGAAACTGGTCGAGTCTGCCGTAGAGAATGTTCTGATGAGGTCTCTCAACGACTGGCAGGGCCGCAACTTCCGCGGGCGAAAAATATTCGACGCTGGCCATCGTCTCAACCAGTTGTTGAGCACGCTCTTGAGAAATTGCGGGCATAATAAAGCCCATCGTCAACATACCGATGGGGCATTCCTGGTGATCATCCGCGCCGGCGTAAAACACGCCCTGCTCCGCCAGGCGCCAGAATGTACAGGCTGAAGGTACGCGCCGGTTGTTCGCGGGCACACCCTCGGGAGCGGTATCTACAAAAGCCAGGCCTACAGGGGGTTGATTGAGTTGCAATGCTTCGCTGAAACGCCTGGTGAGATCCTGATATGCCATACCTATCCCTTTCTTCGCAACATCCAGTTAAAAAACAGCTTAACCATCGCATTGTATCATAAATCAACTCACAAAGCCCCCACATTTCCAGCAGAAGACTTTGAGAATAGAGCGATACAGTTTTCCTCGCCAACTCATGCAATACTGGGACAACTCCCCACGGCCTGGAGTCCTGGGCATTGCGCTCTATAGGTAAGCATGCTCTAGACGCGATACTTTTTCGCAAGACCTTTGATCCAGTTACTTTGCGCCGGCGAAGGCACAAAGTTGTTTTTGAGAAAACGCTTGCCCATATCGAGAATAAAAGTGCGCTCGTTGGAAGCCATGTTGCCGCTGCCGTTCGAGGTGGGATTATTCACAAAGGCGTTGAGCTTTTGCACTTTCTGGCGCAGCTCGGCCATCTCGGCTGGCGGGGGCGCGTTACGGGACTCTGGCGTTTGCGAGGCCTGCCATTTTTCGTAGGCCGCGACATCTTTATTCCAGGCTCCCAGCCCGGCCAGGTAATCGGCGCGCTCGTTCTGCGTATGACCAGCATGGCCGCGCACCCATTCAAAAGTGACCGGCGCGCTACGTTTGCGCAGAAGGATTTTGTACAATTCCCACAGGTCCGGGTTTGCTTTCATCTTAAAAGTGCCCTGCGCGACTTTGATGGTGTATTCACTATCGCTGTAGATCTTTAAGGGGTAGTCACGCGGCGCGATGCTCAAGGTTGCCAGCACAGCCGAGATTTCTGCGCGGTTGTTGGTGGTCTCGGCAGATTTCGGAATATGTCCAAACGACTCGATACGCTCGGCACGCGGCAGAATCTCCCCATCCACCACAGCATCGACGGGTACAAGAATAGTGCTCCAACCAGCCGGGCCGCCAGGATTCTTGATGCACGCGCCATCCGTATACGCCAGTGTGCCCTTTTCTCCAAGCACAGCGCGTACTCTGTCAACCGTTATTTCACTTAATGCCTTCAAAATAGATTGCCATTCAAGAGAATCATTTACCATACATTGCTCCTCATTCCTTTCCACAGAGTCTGGCCCGTTCACGCATCTACACGTACAATTATAAAGATTTTAGAACATTTGTAAACAAGCAAAGGGCGTTTGTGGATATTTCTCTAAAGAGCAGAAAAAAGAGGCCAACTTCGTTGTTGTCCTCGTTCTTCGTCTCTCGCTCATCCGTCAGACCCGCAAATAATGTCATTCCTCCCCGCTGCTCCTGGAGGCGGTTTACGCCTCGGAGCGGGGAGAAAAGGACAGAGCAGGCGCTCTTACGCGCCGCGCACCAGGGCACGAACCGCCTGAGCGATGTCATGGGCGCTGATGCCGGCCTCTTCCAGCAATTCAGCAGGCGTGCCAGAACCAGGCATCGACTGAACAGCCAGCTTGACAACCGAGGGCAGAGAGCCAGCGCGCTCGGTGAAGGCTTCCAGCACCGCTTCGCCCAGACCACCTTCCGGCCAGTGGTCCTCGACTGTGATGATCTTACCTCCAGTCTCTTCAGCGGCGATAAAGAGCGTTTCTTCGTCGATTGGCTTGACCGAGTAGGCATCGATGACGCGCACGGTAATACCATCGCTCTTGAGCTGCTCGTAGGCCTTCAGCGACTCGTGCAGGGTGATACCCGCGGCAACAATGGTCGCTTCGTCTTTGTCAGACCGGCGCACCACCCGGCTGCCACCGATTGGGAACTTCTCATCAGCGCTGTAAATGATGGGAGTCTTCTCGCGCGTTGTACGCATGTAGACGATGCCAGGATGCTCGGCCATTTGCGCTACCAGTTGGGCGGTCTGGTTAGGGTCGGAGGGGTAGAGAACGGTGCTATCGTAGACAGCACGCATCATCGCCAGGTCTTCCAGGGCCATCTGCGAAGGACCATCTTCACCGATCGAGACACCCGCGTGCGAGCCGACCAGGCGGATATTCGCGCGCGAGATCGCGGACATACGAATGAAGTCATAGGCGCGCGAGAAGAAGGCCGCGAAGGTCGAGGCAAAAGGGATCTTGTGGCGCACGCTCATGGCAACGGCGGTCGAGATCAACTGCTGCTCGGCGATATACTGCTCGAAGAAGCGATCTGGATAGGCCTTGGCGAAGTCCTCCGCGTGAGTCGAGTTGCTGACCTCAGCATCGACGACGAGCACATCGGGATTCGCGGCGCCCAGGGCTCTCAGGGCCTCACCATAGGCCTTGCGGGTCGCCTGGGTTTCGCCCACCGTATATTTGGGCAGTTCCAGCGGCTTCGGTGCAGCCTCTGCGGCGGGCTGTAGATTTTCGGGCTTCTGGACGGGATAGACCTGGCTGCGCGCCTGGGGATTCAGCTCCTGAATCGCCTGCTCTGCCATATCTTTGGGCAAGGCTTTGCCGTGCCAGCCATCTTTATTCTCGATTGCCGAGAAGCCTTTGCCTTTTATCGTTTTTGCGATAATCAGCGTAGGCTTACCATTCGTCGCGCTCACCGCGTGGGCATAGGCGTGGTCGATCTCTTCCAGGTTGTGGCCGTCGATCACAATTGGCGTCCAGCCAAAGGCTTTGGCGCGCTCGGCATAGGCGGCTGTGTTCCAGCCCAGCTCGGTCTCACCGCGCTGGCCCAGGCGGTTGCAGTCGAGAATACCTATCACGTTGTCCAGCTTGTAGTGCGAAGCGTGATCCAGCGCCTCCCAGATCGAGCCTTCAGCCATTTCGCTGTCGCCCAGAACCACAAACACCTTATAGGGCAATTTATCGACATACCTGGCCACCAGACCGATGCCAACGCCAATAGGCAGACCCTGGCCCAGCGAGCCGGTCGCCACGTCCACCCACGGCAGCACCGGCGTGGGATGTCCCTCGATGCGGCTGCCAAATTTGCGCAGGGTCAGTAGCTCCTCGTCGGTAATCGCGCCCGCGGCCTTGTACATTGAATAGAGCAGAGGCGCGGCATGGCCCTTGGAGAAGATCAAATGGTCGTTATTGGGATTCTGGGGATTGTCAAAGTCATAGTGCAGGTACCTGGACATCAGCACAGACATCAAATCTGCTGCTGACATAGAAGAGGTCGGGTGCCCGGAACCAGCAGTCGTCGTGCTGCGAATGCTGTCAATCCGCAACTGCTGGGCCAGATTCACCCACTGTTGTACCTGGGGGGTACTTTCTGTCGTAGTCATGGAAAACTCCTAGTTGTTACTCAGGCGCTAACACACGCGCCTGCTTCTTTATTATATTATGTGGCGCCACTTATTGCCTCGCCCAATTATGGCAACTCCCCGATAGGGGCTTCTCAGAGGCGCGTCCTCTGAAGGCTCCGCCCGAGCCTGGTTATTCTTTATACATACTACGGTGAAAACGTCAACGCCTTCAATCCCTGCCGTAGAATATCATTAGCAGAGTTGTGATCTCGATCCAATGCAATCTTCAAATACAAGGGTCTGGTAGCTATTAACCAACTTGCGAGATTCCTTATGTAGGAAGTCTTTTCATGTAGGAAGTCTTTTCTCTGATTTGCTATCTTGCGATGAGCGTTCGCAACAATGTTTGCTGCTTTGCGGCAACGATGAGAACCACGTCTTTTACGATATAATCGATATTTGAAAGCCTTCAGGGTTAACATGAGGTGAGTATACAAAGCAAACCAATATGTGTCAAGCTTTTGCAGCATCCAATCTCATGGAATACTTGAAACAGAAAGCAGTGTACAAAGCATGGATGTCCTGATCTTCTGCGGACTGCAAGCCGCTGGAAAAAGTACTTTTTATCGCGAGCATTTTCTGAGCACACACGTGTTGATCAGCAAAGATCTGATGCCCAATACCGCGCGCCCGGCCCGCCGCCAGGCTGAACTGCTCCACCTGGCTCTCCAGGCACAACATTCAGTAGTCATCGACAATACCAATCCAACCTTGGCTGAGCGCGTGCCGCTGATCGAGATTGCTCATAACTACCAGGCGCGAGTCACTGGCTACTACTTCGTTGCAAGCGCGCAGCAAGCCCTGGAGCGCAATCGACAGCGCACGGGCAAGGCAAATATCCCTGCCGTAGCCATTTATAGCACCGCGGCAAAATTAATCCCGCCTACTTACGCGGAAGGCTTTGATACGCTATACTATGTACACATTGCAGAAAATTCAGCAGCAACCGCCCCGGCCTGGCGAATAGAAGAGATAGCGCATGAAGAACAATAACGAGCAACAGCACTATTCAGAAGAGCACAATCAGGAGCCTGAACAACTCCAGGCTCTGGAAAACGAGACTCAAGACCCCTATCAGTTCCAGAGTTTGGAGGACGACGATCAGGAGCACGAACAACTCCAGGACACACAGGACACGGATGAATACGATTATAACCGCGAACCTCCACTGGATAGCGCTACCATCAGATCTAATCGCAGAAGCTCGAAATATGTCTTCATGACGCTCTGCTTCCTGGTCGCGCTACTTCTACTCTACAAATATATCACCAACGCGAACTCGGGCAATACCAACGACTGGTTTCCGTTGCTCGGGGCCATTGTGCTGGGCATTCTGGGCGTCGTTTATCTCAGATCATCGGACAACCCACCTGGAAAAGAGAGCCCCGCCACCAATGCATCTGCCACGAACATAGATGGAACAAATCAGAAGCCAGTGAAAACGCTCACTCCGTTCGAGGAACTGGTGCAAGAAGCTCTGGCCGAAATTCCTGATGAGTTTCACGAAAAAATGGAGAATGTGACGGTGCACGTGGAATACGAGCCGAACGCGGAAACACTGGCGCGCACTGGTGTACACGAAGGGCATACGCTGCTCGGACTCTACGAAGGGGTACCGCTGACCTCGTACGGGCGCCACTACGCGCCTTACCCGGAGATCATCACCATCTACCAGCGCGCGATCGAAGACTATTGCCGCCACAATCCTACACGCATTCGCGAACAGGTGCGCTCAACCGTGCTCCACGAGGTAGCCCACCACTTCGGCATGGGACACGAGGAGATGCCGATCTGGGTCAAATAAGGCGGATATCACGCCAGCTATCCCCCATTGGTCATAGAATCCTGGCAAGTCTCTCCTCCTGATCTCCACTGATGAGAGAGGAAGAGTGTTCTCTGCACAGCAGACCTCAAACTTGTGGTAGACTGTGGCTGACACAATGCGATGGTTTTCTGCCAGAAAAGGGGGCCGCACTTGCGACTTGTTTCTTTGCTTGCCAGCGCCACAGAGATGCTCGCGGGACTGGGCGCGCTGGAACAACTGGTGGGTAGATCTCACGAATGCGACTATCCACCAGAGGTCAATACGCTGCCAGTGGTGAGCAAAGTGGCCATTGATGCCACAGCCAGCAGCGCGGAGATCGACGCTCAGATTAAACACCTGGCCAGTTCTCACACTGTCCTCGAAAACGCCGCGCTGCGCGCACTCAGCATCTATTCCATTGATATCCCTCTGCTCCAGCAGCTCCGTCCTGATGTCATCTTCACCCAGACACAGTGCGAAGTCTGCGCGGTCAGCGAGCGCGATGTCACCCACGCCATCGCCCAGCTAACCGGCCTGCAGCCTCGCGTCGTAGCCCTCGCGCCCCATCGCCTGGCGGATATCTGGGAAGATGTTTTGCGTGTGGGCGAGGCCATTGGCCGCCGCGCGCAGGCCGAACAGCTTGTACAGGGCTATCAACAACGCCTGGTACACCTGCGAACTCGCTGCAACGCGCTCGCGGGCCAGCACAAACCGCGCGTGGCCATCCTCGAATGGCTCGATCCACTCATGGGCGCCGGCAACTGGACGCCTGAGCTGATCACCTGCGCCGGAGGCGAGCCGCTGTTCGGCGAAATCGGCAAGCACACCCCCTGGCTGGACTGGCAAACCCTGCAAAACGCGGACCCGGAGGTCATCATTCTCGCGCCCTGCGGCTTCGACCTTGCCCGCACCCTCCAGGAACTGCCCGCGCTCCAACAACACCCGCTCTGGACTACCCTGGGCGCAGTACAAACAGGCCGCGTCTACGCTCTCGACGGCAACGCCTACCTCAACCGCTCAGGCCCGCGCCTGGTAGAATCAGCCGAACTGCTGGCCTACGCGCTGTGGGGAAACGCGGCAGGCAACAACATAGACAGGCAAGGGCTGGCCAGATGTTAGAGGAAACATTCTCTTCTAATTTTATTATACACAAACATGTCTATAGATAAATCATGCAAAGGGCCAGTGTGCGCTTCAGCAGCTTCTGCTATACTCATCCGCATTAACCCCTCAAAAGCGCTTTGTCTGCTTCTGAGGATGGTACGTCTTTTCATTGGATTGACATATTATTGACAATCGCCCAAAAGAAAAGAGGAACGGATGATCAGCACTGAGATTGACGCACTTGTACGCGTCCAGGTGGCCGCAAACGAGCCCGGTATCGCGGTCGCTCTGCTCAAAGAGAACCGTGTTATTCATTGCCAGGGCTACGGGCTGGCCAACCTGGAATGGGAACTGCCAGTCACACCGCGCACCGTCTTTGGGCTTGGATCGCTCACCAAGCCATTCACGTCAATGGCAATAATGCTTCTGGAACAACAGGGAAAACTCCATCTTGACGCTCCAATTCAGACATACCTTCCCGATTATCCCGCCACTCAACATGAAATAACGCTCATGCATCTTCTTACGCACACTTCTGGTATCCCCAATTTTGTAACACATCCCGATTTCTGGGCAAAGCATGTAGCCGTAACCACATCCCTGGACGAGGTCGTCGCGCTTTTCAAGGATCTCCCCCTCGAATTTGAGCCTGGTACAAACTATAGCTACTGCAATTCAGGCTATGTTCTGTTGGGTCGTATCCTGGAAAAGCTCACAGGTATGAGTTATGCAGAGGCCATCCGGCAATTCATTTTCGAGCCACTGGGCATGAGACACTCGCACTATCTGAGTCCTGAAGCAATTATTCCTTCTCGTGCAGGTGGCTATGAGCAGACAGAGGAGGGATATCAGCACGCCCGTACTATCACAGCTGCTGTGATATACGCGGCAGGAGCATTAGGCTCAACGCTGGAGGATCTGCAAATCTGGGACGCGGCACTGCGCGAAGGGCGTTTGCTCGATCACGCCACTTTGCAACGGATATACAGGCCATTAGAATTGATCGATGGTCACCGAGAAAACTATGGCCTGGGCTGGGGTCTTGGACAATACCGTCACCATCCATACGTCTGCCATGCCGGGGGAGTGCCTGGCTTCTCAGCCTTCTTTGGGCGTTTTCCCGAAGATGACATCACGATCATCGTGCTCTCTAACCGCGCGGGCTTTGATTGCAGCGGTCTTGCTCGCAAAATCAGCGATCTTGCTCTCGATCTCCCCGCGCCGGTTCGTTCATCTATACCATATGATCCTGAAGCGCAGAAAAAAATGCTCGGCACCTACAGCAGCGTACACGGAACAGTACAGGTGGAAGCCAAAAAGCAGTTACTCTATCTCAATGGACGGAAGAGCTATGCTTTTGCGCCTATGAGCGAAACAAGCTTCTATTGCCCTGATGATAAAGATATGGAGGCCCATTTTGAGAATCCAGATGCTGACGGGAATTACACCCATCTGCGCGTAATTCAGCCTTTTTTCTGGTTCACAGCAGAGAGGAAAGAAAGCGAGTAACACTCCCGCGAAAGACCACAGCAGAAGTCAAGGGCATAGATGAGCAAACGGGAGAGGAGAAGAACCATTTTATCATTCTTCTCCTCTCCCGTTTGCTCATCTATGCCGCCTGCACGCTGGCAAAAAGCTATGTGTTTAGCTGCGCTTGTGGCGTGGTGCAAGCCCCCAGAAGACGATGGCGGTAAAGACAAAGAACAGGACCACCATCAGCACTACGAGGTTATCCACCAGCACCGAGATATTCAACTGTAGGATGAAAGCAAGAGCGAAAAACAGGATCAGCAGAACGCCCAGCACAGGGAAAATATACAATATGCCCAGCCGCTCCGCCGGCGTTGAAGGGCGGGGAGCATTGCTCACATATTCGATATCGCTATCAAGTTGTTCCATTGAGAAACCTCTCTCCACGGCCATGAGATGAAGATACTCACCCATGCCTCTGATTTTTCCAGGGAAAAACAAGTAAAAACAAAGCCAGAGGCCACGCCGAATTCTTCGGCAAGGTACCCCTGGCCTATTATAGTCCTTAAACCGCCTGCAACGCAACCACCCGCCACTCAGTCCCTCTCTTTTCCCACGAAAAAGCACAAAAAAAACGGCCATCATGGCCTGTCATTAGTGCCTTTGCACAGGGCGAAAGCTCCGAGGGTTACCCAAATCACCATCTTCATGCGACGCTTGCTGCTGCGCGGGCGCAATGCCCGGCAAGATACGGGATTTGTTGAAATAGCGGCGTAACTCGAAGGCGTTGACTTCGTACATCGAACCATCCAGGGTGGCGATTACTCCCCCATCGGCAATCGCACTACAAAGTTCGGCAAATGTCGGCGTATAGTCAGGCATGTGATACCTCCCTATGAAATACGGTGACTATCTATCGCATCGGTCGAAACCGCAAGTGACTTTCAAGTCTACATTGCTATTACGATCGAAGGCACCAAAGGTTGCATCATCCCATCTGTAGAAACACAGAGGAAGCGTCCTTTATTCCCGATTCTTGCGGACCTGGCCGTCTGTCAAAAATCTCCCTCCATCTCTATTGTACCCTGCCCTCCATCCTCTTCCTTTCCCTCGATGTCCTCCGGCCCCGGTGGCTCCAGCAGTCCTGGCAGAGGATCAATATACATGGTATGGCGTATCAGGTCGATCTGTTTGACAACCGCCTTGATTGCCGGAATAAGCAGTTGTTTACCGTCCTGGCCCTTGATGACATAGACATCGTTGCTCCCAGTCTCGATGATCTCTACAATCGGCCCCAGCTCGCTTCCGGCAAGCGTGATGACCTTGAGGCCAAGAATATCATGCTGGTAATACCTATCAGGCGGAAGCTTGGCCAGTTGATTCAGTGGAATGCACAGGTCCAGGCGGCGCAAAGACTCAGCGGTATTGGCGTCGTCAATACCAGCCAGTTTAAGCACAATCATCTCGCCCTTGTGTGGGCGCACATGCTCAATTATGTAGCGGCGATGCTCCGGGCCAATGTATATCGCCTCAAGTTGTTGGAAGCGATCGGGGATATCGGTCAGAAGGCGTACCTTCATCTCGCCTCGAACGCCAAAAAGGGCCACCACCTGTCCAATAGTAGCCCATTCGGTTGTTCGTGTTTTTGGCACGTAGTCCTCGAATTGTTCTCTACTCACTCTACCGCTCTGGTAAACGGCGTGAGCAACCAGTAGCGCGGAACAAGCAGTACTTTAGAGGATTTCCAGCGATGTATGACGGCCTTCACGCGTACCGCCAGCGCGCAACAGCGTGCGCATTGCCTTTGCTACACGTCCTTGACGACCAATCACTTTGCCAAAATCATCCGGGGCGACATGCAATTCCAGCGCCAGAACATTGCGATCGTTGCGCACCTCGCGCACCTGGACGGCGGACGGATCGTCAACCAGTGACATGGCAACATATTCAATGAGTCTACGCATAGTTCAATCCTGATCAGTGATTTACTTGGCAGCCGCTTTCGCCTGCTCAAAGCGATCCAGAATGCCA
This sequence comes from Ktedonobacteraceae bacterium, assembly GCA_036384215.1. Taxonomy (GTDB): domain Bacteria; phylum Chloroflexota; class Ktedonobacteria; order Ktedonobacterales; family Ktedonobacteraceae; genus Paraktedonobacter. The sequence goes on from DASVMX010000626.1 coordinate 26,542, forward strand.
GTGCGTTTAAGCAGCGAGTTCACCGACTCGGTCGGCAGAGCGCCATTTTTCAGCCAGCCCAGAGCCTTCTCTTCGTCAATGTTAATCGCGGACGGCTCAACCAGGGGATTGTACCAGCCAATATTTTCAATAATGCGGCCATCGCGGGGCGAACGGGCATCGGCAACCACAACACGATAGCTGGGGGCTTGTTTCTTCCCCACACGTTTCAAGCGAATCTTTACAGACATGTGTTTGTTTCTCTCACCTCTACCCCCAGATTCGCACTGCAGCGAGTCCCTCTCAGGGGGTTTGTTGTGTTTCTTTCAGAAAAATTCCAGACTAACGCGAAGCATGCTCGCGTTCTTTCCCTGGAGTACAGCCCCACTAAGATAGCATGACTCAGGCAAAAAGTCAAATCTTATTTTTGAGGTATTTTTGCG
>DASVMX010000627.1:0-13245 GCA_036384215.1 Ktedonobacteraceae bacterium
CGCTTGAGGAAATTGACAAACGGAGAAGAAACGATGAGAATTAGTATGAACTATAGAACATGTTGTGAAGGGGATTTTATGATGCCTCATTCAAATGCAGTATCTCAAGAGCTGCCCACCTGGCAGGCGGTGCTCCAGAAAATTATTCAGTCACCCAGAGAACGGCAGCGCCTGGCGGCTGTGCTGGGCATTAATATTATCACCCTGAGCCGGTGGGTCAAGGCGGACTCACATCCTCAGCGTTCTTATCTGTTGCGCCTGGTGAAAGTGGTACAGCCAGTTCATCGTTCGGAGATGTTGAACGCATTGCTGCGTTCCTACCCAGATATGCACGATAAGTTTATGGAAGAGATTACTGAAACCGTGCCTTCTTCGTTCTTCCGCCAGATCTTGAAAGATCGGGCTTCGATTATCGAAACCCTGCGTCCCTGGCAGATCAGTGGCACGGTGCTCAATGAGGCGCTCAAGTTATTGGACCCGCACCAGCTCGGCATGGCTGTGACTGCTGCGCTTTGTATGCCTCCGGTCGAGGGGAAGATCCGCAGTCTGCGCGAGCACGGCGGGCGTGGCAATGCGCCCTGGAGCCTGGACCTGGAGCAGAAATCGGTTTTCCTGGGCCTCAATAGTCTGGCTGGCCACGTGGTTATCTTTGGCAGAGCGGCCAGTGTGCCCGATGTACGCAAAGAACGTTATATTCCTGTTTTCGGCCATCCCGCTGACTGGGAGATTAGCGCGGGCGCTGCCCCTATCTGGCTACAGGGCAGGATGGCTGGCTGTCTGCTGGCCGCCAGTTTGCAGCCGGAGCACTTTACTCAGGAACGCATGGATCTGCTTGGCACTTTCGCCAATATTTTCTCGCTGGCCCTCAACCCCGACGAATTTTACGACCACAGTATGGTCCACCTGCGCTATGTGCCTTTGCCAGATAAGCAGGAAAATTCGCTGAAGTCGTTTCGCCAGCGTGTGACGCGCCTGATGACGGAATCCGCGCGCCAGCGGCAATCGCTGAGTAATACCGAGGCGGAGAAAAGTGCCTGGCAGGAGATCGAGGAGGAGCTTTTGGTGATCGGGCAGCAGGCGGATGATGAGCAGGCGCAACATCACGGTTAAGGGCCACCTGGCGCTTATTCGATCTCATATTTGCGGATCAGATACCGCAGCTGGTCGACTTTGGCCAGTCCCAGCAACTCGCAGGCGCGGGCGCGGTTGTGGTTGGCTGCTTCCAGCGCCCAGTTCACCAGATGCTGTTCAACCTGGCTGAGCACGCCTTCTAGCTCGACTTGGCCCGCGGGGCGCAGGTTGAGCCAGCGCTCCCAGGGATCTGGTTCGTGTCCACGCGCGGGTTCGGCGCGCCCGGCAATTTCGCGCGGCAGGTGTTCGGGCAGCAGTTCTTCGTGATTGCTCAGGATCATCGCGCGTTCGATCACGTTCTTTAATTCGCGCACATTACCCGGCCAGCGATAGGCCATCAGCAGGCGCTGGGCCTCCGGCGAGATGCGCCGTACGTTGCGTCCAAGTGAACGGTTGAAGTCCTCCAGAAAGCGCGAGGCGAAGAGCAGGATATCATCGGGGCGCTCGCGCAGGGGTGGCAGCTCGATGCGCAGCACGTCCAGACGATAAAACAGGTCGCTGCGAAAGACGCCCTCGCGCATGGCTTCTTCCAGGTTGCGGTTGGTCGCGGCCAGCACGCGCACGTTGATTCTGACCTCTTTATTGCCGCCCAGGCGGTAGAATGAGCGCGTCTCCAGCACGCGCAGCAGCTTGGCCTGCATATCCACCGGCATTTCGCCGATCTCGTCGAGGAAGAGCGTGCCCCCCTCGGCCAGTTCCAGCAGGCCGCGTTTCTGTTTTTTCGCGTCGGTAAACGCGTATTGTTCGTAGCCGAAGAGCTCGCTTTCCAGCAGATTAGTCGCGATAGACGCGCAATTGAGGGGGTGAAATGGTCCCTGCGAGCGCGGGCTCTGCTCGTGAATGGCGCGCGCGACGACTTCTTTGCCGGTGCCGCTTTCGCCGGTGATCAGCACTGATGCGGTATCGCTGCGCGCGACGCGCGCGACAAGGTTGAAGACCTCGCGCATACTGGCGCTGTGGCCGATAAGATAGTTGAAGTGATAGTTGTCGCTCTTCTCGCTGCGCAACTGGCGCAGTTCACGATACATGGAGCTGGTCTCCAGGGCGCGCTGGACGACCAGCAGTAGTTCAGTGAGATCGAAGCCCTTGATTAAATAGTCCGAAGCGCCGAGCTTCATCGCAGCCACTGCCGTCTGCACGTCTCCATAGGCCGTGAGCATGATTACTGGCAGGTCGGGGTCGCTTTTGCGGATCTCACCCAGCACATCGAGTCCGCTGATGCCGGGCAGGCGCACATCGAGTAGCAGCAGATCGACGGTGATTTTCTGGAGTTCATGCAGACCCGCCTCGCCATCAGCCGCGACATGGACATCATAGCCGTGTTTGCCCAGGTAGCGGGCGAGCTGGTGTGGCAGATGTGGCTCGTCATCAATAATCAGAAGCGTCAGACTCATGATAGCTATTCTCCCCCTCTACGCGCTGCGGCTGTGCTGCCAGCGCCTCCTGGCTGATGGGCAGGCGCACCGAGACAGTTGTGCCATAGCCGAGCTGGCTTTCCACCAGGATATAGCCGTGGTGGTCTTCGATCAGACGCCGGGTGATAGGCAGGCCCAGCCCGATGCCATGCGCCTTTGTGGTGTAAAACGGCTGAAAAATTCGCTCCAGCGCGTCCTGGGCAATTCCCATGCCCGTGTCGCTGACTGCCAGCTCCAGCCATGCCTGCTGGTCCTGCGCGCTATGCCTGTCACGCACGGTTGCTTCACGCGGCGCTTGCTCTATTTCCGCCAGGTTCAGTTCTTCCGTGCGTGGGATTCCTCTGGAGAGCAGAGAGAGACGCTGGCCTTCGCCAGGTCCGCCGGGGGTGTGCAGAACCTGGCAGGAGGCCGAAAGAATGCCACCATCGGGCATGGCCTGTAGCGCGTTGAGAAAAATATTCATGAGCACCTGCTCCATTTGCGCGACATCGATGGAGACCGCGGGCATCTCTTCTTGTACGACGCGCACGCGCACTCCGCGTTCATCGCACTGTGGACGTAGAAAGTGCAGGATGCGCGCACAGAGCTGGCTCAGATCGTAATCGACGCGATGAAGCTGGCGTGGGCGGGCGAAGAGCAGGAGGTCGCGCACAATACTGTCCAGGCGCTCGACCTCTTTGAGCACCACGCTGATCTCATCCTGGGCGTCCATCTCACCCTGGAGGGCGTGGCTGCTCTCCAGGTCATCGCGCAGCATCTGCATGGAGGTTTTGATAGCTGCCAGGGGATTGCGCACCTCGTGAGCCACGTTGGCCGACATCTCGCCCAGCGAAGCCAGGCGGTCCAGGCGGCGTTTCTCTTCTTCCAGGTGAAAGACGCTGGTGATATCGGCGAATGTAGCCAGCATGCCCATCTGCGCGCCGCGCTCGTCGTGCAGCGGCACCAGGGTGATCTCCAGCGCGACTTCCTGTCCCTGGCGTCCGCTGGTCAACAGCGTCTCATGCTGCGGCTGCCCGCTCTGTACACAGCGTTCCAGTGAGCGCAGATCAAGTACCTTGCGTACCGGCTGACCCAGTATCTCGCGTGGGTGATAGCCGAGCACAGCCTCCGCGGCCTGATTAAACGTGGTGATGCACCCGTCCAGGTCGATGGTAATCAGCCCGCTGGGTATGCTCTCCAGAATCAGCTCTTTGAAACGTTGATCGTCCAGCACCTGTCGCAGCAGGCGGCGGGCCTCGTTGCGGGCCTCAATCACATCGTCCATCAGGAGGATATTTTCCAGCACCGCGCTGGCCTGGTTGGCCAGGATCTGAAGCAGCATCTGCTCTTCGCGGCGCAGTTGCCATGACTTGTGATACGCCCCAACAAGTACCCCAAGCACACGCGTGCCCGGTTCAGCACTAACGCGCGGGGGGAGAATCGCGCCCGCTGGCCCCGGACGGCTGGCCGCGCTGCCGCGTTTCCCGATCAGCGGCATGGCGAAAAAGGTCTTGATGCGCGGGTCCAGGTGCTCCATAAACTCAAGCGCCAGGCGTGTGCTCCCGCGTTCCAGCACCAGGGGCGTGGCATGGAGATTGCTGCGCCAGCGGCGCAGCAACATCTGGTGGAGTTGAGCAGGGAGCCAGGAAGGTGGTTCAGGACTGGTGGAATCAGGCATTCTGGCGCCTGTTGGAAAAGGCGCGTGTGAAGTATCTGTTTGCGCGCCTGTAGTAGAAGGAATAACCGCGCAGAGATCGGGCAGAGCGATCTCCCTGGCGCGCTGGACCACAACCGTGTGGACGCGCGCCTGTTCGCGCAGTCCGCAGTTCATCTGGCTGGTAATCCCGTTGAGCAGGGAGAGTTCATGAATACGCTCGCGGTCGCGTTCCAGCAGGCGCGTATTTTCCAGCAGCATCGCCACCACATTGGCTGCCACCGCGACCAGCAGCGCTTCCTCCGGGCGCCAGTGGGACCTTTCCGCCCTGGCTGTTTCCGCGTTTGCACCAGGAGCCAGTCCGCGAATAGTTGTCAGCACGCCAATCGCGCGCTGGCGATAGATCAGCGGCGTACTGATCTGCGCGTGCTCCACATCTGCTACGCTGACCAGCAATGCCCTGCGTGCGCGCCACGCCTGGGCCTCCGGCACCTCGCCATTGAGTTCGATGGGATTAATATGAGCCACAGCAAGCAGAGCCGCCGACCAGCCGGGCTGATCGGCAAAGCTGCCAGAGGCGAATTGCAGTGTCTCACCCATGCGCTGATACAGCAGCACGCAGCGGCAGCGCAGCAGCCCGGCCAGACGCCGGGGGAGATTATCACGCAGGGTACGATAATCCGTCACGGCGCTAAACTCGTCCAGCAGTGCCGCCAGTGTCGTAGATGTATCCAGGTGATCGATAGAATCGTGCACTTCCAACTTCGCAGACCCCCAACCATGTCTCTAAACCTGTCAGGCAAGAAATGTCCCTGTTCATGGAAAAAGAGCAGCCGCGCCAGGCACAAAATCCAGCCATACCCACAGGAAAAATAGGTCTCTCATGTTTGTGGGAATACTGCCTGCGCGCCGCTTTTTGCCGGGACTCGCTCGCATGTCCCTCTACTATATCATGTTCTTCAGGATTCTGCATGCTCAACAATAAAGGTGCTTTTCTCGACATCCGTGAACCTGCCAACTCGCGAGATAAGCCCTATCTTTTCAGAGCAAGGCAGGCATAGATAGTATTACTTCCCGCTCTGGTTATCAGCGAACGCCAGGCCGCGCATCTCCAGGGCCTGGCGGAGCTGATCGAGCGCCTTTGGTCCCATGCCGTGTAACTTTTTGAGTTCGTTCTCGCTCACCGCGGTAAGTTGTTCCAGTCGTGTATATCCAGCCCCAAGCAGCGCACGCCGCGCGGGGTTGGATAGTTTTGCTGGCAGGTTTCCTTCTTCTTGCTCATTCTGCTCAGTCTTCATAAGAAATGGTCCTCTCGTCATCATTTTTTTCTCCGTCAATGGTTTATTCAGACATTGTAGCTTGAACTTAAGCAGCAAACTTCTCCTATCTTGCTCTGTCTCGATTTCGATATGAATAGTACTTATTCGACCGCTCAGGTGGTATTTCCTCTTTCTTACGGGAATATTAGACGAATGAATGCTACTTATTTGCTAGAATAGAAAAATGAATCTTATTTATATTGACAAGCAGCAAATATTTTCGTTACACTGTTGGCAGATAAAAGTTCTTCGGGTGCGATGATTCGGTGAGCAAGGATGGAAAAAAGAATCTTCGCGTGGCCCGTTGGTTTCTTCGCATAGAACAAGGAGGTAAAAGCTTGAAGAAACGCGCGTTTATTGTTTTGCTCGGAGCTCTGGTGGCCCTGGTGCTTGCGGGGAGTGTAAGCACGTTCGCGGCGACGCAAAGGCCGGGCGCGGCGACGCCGGTGACGATCCTGGTGAGTTCAGCGAAAAATGGGAGTGTCGGGACGGATTTCGCGGGCTTTAGTTATGAAAAGGATCGCGTCGGCGCCGGGATGTTCACAGCGAGTAATACCAGGTTGGTGAACCTGTTTAGGCTGCTCGGACCCAGCGTGCTGCGCCTGGGGGGGAACCTGGTCGATATTGTTAACTGGAATGCGAAGGGCGCGGGTGGCTCGACCAGCTCGGTTGCGCCATCCGATGTCACGAAGCTCGCGGGCTTTTTGCGGGCGACGGGCTGGAAAGCTCTCTACGGTATTAATCTGAAAACCAATACCACCGCCAACGCGGCCTCTGAAGCACAGTTCGTTTCAAAGACTCTGGGAAGCAGTTTGCTGGCTTTCGAGATTGGCAACGAGCCGAACTTCTACAAAACGGAAAGTACCTACGAAACGTCCTTTAATGCGTATGTCAAAGCGATCCGGGCGAAGGTTCCCGGCGCGCGGTTTGATGGTCCAGGCGCGGCTGATAATAGTCCCACCTGGGCCACGGCTTTTGCTCCGCACGAAAAGAGCAGTGTGGCGATCCTGGCTCAGCATATGTACATAGGCGACAAGACCAGGGCCACGATCTCTGGCATGCTGGCCTCCAATGCCTCCGGGAAGTTGCCCAACGGCGAAAGCATCCTGGGCAGCGCGCAAACGGCCAGCGGAATAGCGCAGTGGCGTATGACCGAGGCCAATTCCTACTTCCACGGCGGAATGCTCGGCGTGAGCAATGTCCAGGCGTCGTCCCTGTGGTCGCTGGACTTTATGTACGGGATTGCGTCCCATGGAGGCTCCGGCGTAAATTTCCACGGCGGGACTTCCACGCAGTTCTCCTTGAATTACTCCCCGATCACCTTTTCTGGCCTGACGCCCACTGGTGTGCAGGGAGTCTACTATGGCGAATTACTCTGGGAACTGGCTGGAGCTGGCTCGCTGCACGCCGCTTCAGTGACGGGCTCTTCGAGTGTGACGGCGTGGGGCATCGGTCATAACGTCATCGTCAACAATAAAGGCCCGGCGGCTATCGCAACGACAATTACGCTCGAAGCCATGGCCAGCAGTGCTCGCGTGTATCTCCTGACAGCTCCTTCTCTTACCTCGACCTCCATCACCATCGCAGGCTCCAGGGTCAGCTCTGGCGGAACCTTCCACCCGTCTCCGCTAGCGGTGAGTGTCTCCGGCAAGAAGATCGTGCTAAACATGCCGGCTGGCAGCGCGGCGCTGGTTGTGACCCAATAAACGACAGTCGCAGATGGAAGAAGCAATGGCTTTGCTTTTTGACAGAGCCATTGCTTCTTCGTTGTATAGAGATTCAGAACGAATCCAACCAGGACCGTCTCACTTAAGATATGCGCATGAACAAACGCGGCAATCCAGGCACCCGCGTTTCGGGGCTTCACCTGGCGGCTATGTTTTGTATTTATGTATCCATATCTATACTGGAACTAGAAAGAGAGGAATTGTTTTCGCGATGAGGGAGGTAAGCTCATGAAAAAGATCACCTGGAAAAGACGCGGGGCGCGCTGGTCTGCTTTGCTTCTGACCCTGTTTCTTCTCGTGTTGTGTGTTTGGGGAGGACAGGCCGCGGCGTCAACTGCGCGGGTGGTTGTTCGTTCTCACAACTCGCGACAGTTCGCGGCTGGCAAAGTGATTGTTGTCAGCCTTGCTCAGCAACGGTTGTATGCGTATGAGAATGGGTCGCAGGTGTTTAGCACCACTGTTCTGACAGGCCGGCCTGAATTGGGTACGCCGACAGGCACCTATCATGTTTTTGCCAAACTGAGCCCGACCACTTTTTACTCGCCATTTCCGCCCGGATCTGTCGAGTGGTATCCGCCAACACACATTACGTATGCCCTTGAATGGAAAGAGGGAGGTTTTTTTCTCCATGATTCCTGGTGGCACAGCGTATATGGTCCCGGCACAAATCAGTGGCACTATGACCCTATTGATGGTTGGCAGTCGGGCTCTCATGGCTGCATTTCCATGCCGCTGAGCGCCGCTGCCTGGCTCTACAACTGGGCACCCATTGGCACGACAGTACAGATTAACGCGTAAATTTCCTCAGTGAGAGGCCGTGTTTTTGCCACGACCGAGATTGAGAGCCAGCAGGATGCCAAATGAGAGCGCCATGAGCAGGACTGAAAGGGCAACGGTGCTATCCAGGCTCGTCTGCGAGGCGATATAGATTGCCAGCGGCATGGTCTGGGTAGTGCCGGGAAAATTCCCGGCGAACATGATGGTTGCCCCAAATTCCCCCAGAGCACGTGCCCAACTGGTGCCGATGCCCGCGAAGATAGCGGCGCGAATCAGCGGCAGGGTCACACGGCGAAAGGTATAGAATGGCGAACCTCGCAGGGTGTACGCTGCCTGTTCGTAGCGCTGATCGAGCTGTTCCAGCCCGGCTTTGACGCTATTGACGAAGAACGGCGACGAAACAAAGAATTGAGCCATGACGACCGCGGCGGTACTGAAAGAAAGCGTCACGCCAAAAGGCGTCAGGAGACGACCGATCAGTCCGAGGCGGCCAAAGGTAATCAGCAAGGCGACCCCCGCTACTACTGGCGGCAGAATGGTCGGCATTGTCACGAGAATTTCGAGGAAGCGGCGGCCTCGGACGCGGGTGCGGGCCAGCACATAGGCCACGGGAATTCCCAGGAGGATGCTCAGCAGCGTGCTGAGACTGGTCGTAATGATACTCAACTGGAGCGCTTGAAAGACTTCCGGCTGCTGTAGATCTTGCCAGAGGAGCGTGGGCGGCTCGCGGATGAGCAGCGCGGCCAGGGGGATGCCAATGAAGAGCAAGAACAGCGTCGCGAGAACGGCGACCACGCCGCGGGTAAACCAGCGCAGATAGCGCCGGCCTCTCTGTCCAGGGCTGAGTATTGTACGGATCATGTTGACGCTCCTTCTCGCGAGACTTCCTGCACAAGGGTTCAGCGGCACACGCGCTCAGACGCCGGAGAAGGGCCGTTTACAGGCGGCAGCCCACAAACGCGCTCCTCTCCTGGCAAAGCGAACACGACGCGTGGCTTTACGGGTTCGCAGGAATGAAATTGTACTGCTTGAGCACAGCCTGGCCAGCAGGAGAGAGTACATACTGCACGAAGGCCTGAGCCTCACTGCCATGGGCGCTGTTCTTCAAGGCCGCGAGCGGATAACTCGCGATGACGTTCAAATCGTCGGGAATCGTGATAGATGTAAACTGGGCGGCAGTCGCTGGATTGATGTCACTGACATAAACCACGCCAGCATCGACCTCACCCAGTTGCACCTTCTGGACAATAGCCGCGTCGTTTTCTTCCTTTGATACCACATTTTTGGTCACGGCTACCACATAGGCCGGCCCATAATCCGGTGATCTGGTCATGTTCGCCAGCACCTGGAGAGTATATTTGCCCACCGGGACCGTAGCAGCGGCCACATCGATTTTCACGCCGGATCTGGCAAGGTCTTTCAGCGTTGCAATATGGCCAGGATTGCTCGCCGGAAGGATCACCACCAGGCGATTACGGGCGAAAATCTGCGCAGAAGTAACCAGGCCAGCAGTGATCGCCTTCTGCATGTTGGTCGTGTCCGCCGAGGCAAAGACATCAGCCGCTGCTCCATTCGCGATCTGCTGCTCCAGTGTCGATGAGGAGTCATAGTCCGCTTTAAACGTGACACTGGGATGGAGTTTTGTATAGTTGGCCTCGATTACAGTAAATGCTCTGGTCAACGACGCCGCGGCAAAGATATTCAGGCTCACAGGCGCGGAGGATGGCGTCGTGTTACTGGTTGCAGCCGATGCGCCACCACAGGCGCTCAACAGCAGAAGTAAACTGCTCAACCAGAGGAGGAGAGGAAATAACCGTGTTTTCATGGATCTCCCTTTGAGAAGAACGCGGCACTGAGATACCGCTTGAACTCCATTAGTAAATATTCATATATTGAGTATATGAAGTGAAAACAGCGCTTGTCAATAGCTGGCGCCATTTATAAACCGGGGCCAGCGGGTGCGACGCACGTTTTTGCAAACGGGGCCGCTGAGCACCCCGGACGCGCCGGTCCGGCGCGGCGGCCTCAGAGGCTCCGCTCTGACGCACACCCACCGCAGCACCACAGCCGCGCCCGCGGTGGGGACCCGATGGCAACAATCTGAGTCGAACCCGGGACCAGCGAAGGCGTTGCAGGAGGGGTTGTTTTTCCGTTATACTTGACGGCGATGGCAACTCTGCTTGATTGATGGATTGGGCTTCTGCTCTGGCGCATCCCAGGTTGAAGCGGCTACCTGGCCATAACATTTTTTGAGGCATGTACATGCTCACAGCAACATTTAATACCCATCTTGGGACTTTTCATCTCGCGGCCACTCTCTCGGCGGAAAATGGAAAAACGACGGTGCTTTTGGGGGAGAGTGGTTCGGGGAAAAGCACTATTTTGCGTTTATTGGCCGGGTTACTGCACCTGGAGCAGGGGCGGATTGTCGTGGATGGCATTGTCTACGCGGATACCGAGAAAGGCCTGGTGGTGCCGCCCCAGGAACGCCCCTTTGGATATGTATTTCAAGATTATGTGCTTTTTCCTCATCTCTCGGTTTTTGAGAATGTAGCCTTTGGGTTGCGCGCCCAGCACGTGCCTCGCTCTGTCGTTCGCGCGCGTGTCGAGCAGGCATTAGAGCGGGTGCGGCTCGCGGAACTGGCCAGCCGGCGTCCCGCGCAGATCTCCGGTGGACAACAGCAGCGCGTGGCCCTGGCGCGCGCGCTGGTCCTGCAACCCGACCTTTTGCTGCTAGATGAGCCACTTTCTGCCCTCGATATCCAGACCCGGCGAGAGACGCGCCAGGAATTGCGTCGTATTCTTGAGCAGGCGGGAATCACGACTATCCTGGTGACGCATGATTATCTCGATGCCCTGGTCTTTGGACATCACATCGTCGTGCTTGATCATGGACAGGTGATTCAACAGGGAAGCCAGCGGGATCTGATGGAGCGGCCACTGTCTTCCTACGTCGCGGAGTTAGCGGGCCTCAATTTCTGGCGCGGGCGCGTTGTGCGCTGTGACACGGATACTCTCTGCACCATCGCGCTTGGAGAAGGGCAAAGCGGGCAGCGCGTGGAGCTTGAGGCCACGCTGGAAGACCATCAGCAAATGGCGGGCCGTCCCCAACCTGGAGACGACGCGGCGGTCGTGGTTGATCCACGCAGTATTACCTTGCATCGCCAGCCGCCGGAGGGTTCCGCGCGCAACCTGGTGCAGGGGACCATTGTGCAGGTTATCCCCGTTGGGCATGGAGCCCAGGGGCATGTGCGGGTGACCCTGCGCTTAGACTTCTTCTCACACCCTCTCACGGCTGAGGTGACCAGCGCCTCCGTTACCCATCTGGGCTTGCAAGAAGGTCTCTCGATCTACGCCACGTTCAAAGCCGTGGAAGCGCGAGCCTATGCCGGGTAAGAGCGCGGACCTGGTACCAGGTCCGCGTTCTTACCTGGAAGCCGTGCTTGCTACCTTGTATTGAAAGCGAACACGTGCAGGGTTCCGGTGCCGGGACTGGCAAGGGTAATGCTCGTCACCGCTGAACTCGTATTTGTCAGCGTGATTTCAGTAAAGAAGACATAGGTGTTCTTTGTCTGCTTGCCAGTCGGGCCATTACGATACGTTGTCGTAATCGCTTTCTGATTACCGGAGACTGGCGAGGAAGTTCCTGCATTAAGCGTCCAATCGCTCAAGGCCAGGGTAAAGGTCTGCGTTGAGTTATCGGCATAGGTCACCTTGACAGTTATCGAGGTCGGTCCATTGGTTGAAGCGCCAAGGAAGCCCAGGTGGGTACCGCTGTTCAGCGCGCACGGTATGGTTTGTCCGCTTGCCCGATAGTTGTCAGGGGAACCCGCGGGTGCATTTGGCCAGGTAAACGTGTAACCACCGAAGGCGAACTGGCTATTGGGGGTTACAAAGGGACTCAATGCCTGGAATGAATAGCTGTAGCCGCCACCGTCGAAATTCGCGGTAGAGGCACTGCCATCATTGCTGATGCCAGTATTGTTATAGTTCGCGGGCGGAGGCGGCGTGTCCAGGTGCACAGCGCTCAGGGTAAAGACGTGTAATTTTCCACCACTGGTAGTACTCGGCAGCGTCACACTCTGCACTGTCTTTCCTACATTCGCAGAGGCAAGCGCCACCTGGGTGTAGAAAATGTACGTTTTCTTGGTCTGTTGCGTGGTCTGGGTATTGCGGTAGGTCGTGGTCACCGCAATGCCATTGCCAAACGCAACTGGCTTGGTGTTGCCACCCAGCGTCCAATCGCTTAAGCCCAGAGTGAAGGACTGGGTCGAAGAGTCAGTGAATGTAATGACTCCCTGACCGCTGGCATCGCCATTGTTGGCGGCGCCCAGAAAGGCCACTGTATTCTCATTGCTCCCGGCGGGAACTGCGATGGTCTGACCGAGTGCCAGGTAGTTGTCCAACTGACCTGCTGGCACATCTGGCCAGATAAAAGGGACGCCGTTAAACGTTACCGTGCCGCCAGGGGTGACGCCAGTCGCCTGCAATGCCTGCGACGAATAGCTACAGCAGCCGCCATCGAAGCTCGCGCTAGCAGGATTGCTATCGTCGCTGATACCCACGTTATTATAGCCCTGCGGCTGCTGGCCGAAGATGTCCAGAGTGCTTTGCGTCCCCACGAACACTTCGCCATTGGCTACAGTCGGGCTTGAGAACTTGACATAACTCCCGCTCAGCGTACCGTGGAACAGTTCGCTGGAGAGATTGGTTGCATCATACGCGCGTAACACACCGGTGCTATCATTCACCCAGACGATGCCATTGGCGTTGCCATCGCTGGAGATAACGGTGTTGCCACCCCTGCCCAGAACCTCGGGCGTTTGTGAGTCAGGAGGCGTCACCAATGTGCCATCACTGTTGACCTTAAACGCCTTGATATGGTCACTGTTGCCGCCGATGTAGACATATTGGGTCGTTGCGCTTGTCCAGGTAGACGGCGTGTTAAAGATTCCTCCAACATAGTGTTGAGGTAACTCTTGTTTGGCGTTTGTATCATTCGATCCGCCCTGATTGCTACACGGGTTTGAGATGCTATGGAAATGGCCTAATGAACTCGCGTCGAGCACATAAACGCGCCCCTCTTTGCCGCCACCAATCACTTCGGTATATCCGCTCCCCGAGAGAATGAGATCTCCTCCCGAGCCAAGGTCGGCATCGGCAGCGCTCAAACAGGATTGGTTAAAGGGGGCGAAGTAATCGAGACGTGCCAGGCTGGGGCTGAGTTTGACAAAACTATCGCC
>DASVMX010000628.1:0-7903 GCA_036384215.1 Ktedonobacteraceae bacterium
GCCCGCCTGGCGGGCCCGGCAACCTCCTTCCCTTCGTCCATAGTTAGAGATATTTCTTAAACCATTTCTGACCGTGGCGCAGGCGTTCCAGGCGCAGGCGGGGATGGCCGCCGCGCGAAAGGCCGTGGCTCTGGCCTTCAAAGCGCACAAACTGCGTTTCGCGTCCCAGGTACTTCAGGGCGATGAAAAGCTGTTCTGACTGTTCGATGCCACAGCGCAGATCTTGCTCGCTGTGGACGATCAACAGGGGTGCCTGGATATTTTTCACGTACGTGATGGGCGAGTGGAAGAGGAGCTTCTCCAGGTTAGTCCAGGGGGTAGCCTCGAAATCATCGTCGCCGAACATCCAGCCGAAGTCGCTGGCTCCGAACATGGAGGTCAGATTGCTCACGCAGCGATCGGTCACGCCAGCTTTAAAGCGGGTGTTGTGGCCGAGCAGCCAGTTGGTCATAAAGCCGCCATAGCTACCGCCAGTCACGCCCAGGCGGCTCTCGTCGATATAGCCTTTAGCGATGACCGCGTCAACGCCGGCCATGATATCCAGCGAGTCCACTCGGCCCCAGTCGCCGCGCACCGCGAGGGCGAAGTCGCGCCCGTAGCCGGCGCTGCCGCGCGGGTTGGTGAAAAGCACGACGTAGCCCTGAGCGGCCTGGACCTGCATTTCGTGGAAGAAGCCATAGCCGAACTGCGTGTGCGGTCCGCCGTGGATTTGCAGGATCAAGGGATATTTCTGCGTGGGGTCAAAGGCGGGCGGTTTCAGAATCCAGCCCTCCATTGGCCAGCCTTCAGCGCCGGTATACTCCAGGTGTTCCAGCGTGCCCAGGTCGAGCTGGCTGAAGAGTTCGTGGTTCGTATTGGTCAACTGACGCAGTTCGCCGTTCGCGGCGGTGGTAGTGACGAAGACTTCAGGTGGACGGCTGGGATTGCCGATCAGCACCGCCAGGTGTTTGCAGGCCTGGTCAGCCGCGAAGTCGCGCACGTGGATATCGCCTGAGGTCAGCACGCGCGGGTGCTGATTGCCACCGCTGCTGGAGATGGCGAAGACGCGTGACGCGCCGCGATGGGCGGCCACGGCATAGATCGTCTTGCCGTCAGGCGACCAGATCGGAGAAGGCGCGCCGTGCTCGTCCCTGGCGTCAGCGTCGGTGTTTGTCCAATCCATGAAGCTGCCCTCGAAATCAAGGGTCAGATTGGTCGCGGCTGCCTTGTTGGCGCTGGCCGGGATGGTGTAGACATCCATGTGCCCGCCGGATTTCCATTTCAGATTGGCCAGGAAAGCGATGGTCAGACCATCGGGCGACCAGGCAGGGGCCGCGGCGCCGAGCGTGCCATCGGTCAAACGGCGCAGCTCACCAGCTTTGCCATTCTCAAACGCCAGCGTGTAGACATCGGCGGCAGGCGCGCGCCAGCGGTCATCTTCGCGACTGGAGGTAAAGGCCAGCGTCTTGCCGTCCGGTGACCAGGAGGGCTCGCCATCATCCCAGTCGCCATCGGTGAGTTGCACCGGCTCGCCGCCGGCCACATTCAGCAGGAAGAGATGCGTGCGTCTCTCGTAAATAAAGCCCACGCCATCCAACTTATGCCACATGTTATTGATCACCCGCGCTTTGGGATTGGGCTGGCCATCCTCGCCCTCTTCGTCCAGCGGACCGACTGGAGCATTGAAGGCCAGCCACTGGCCATCAGGCGACCAGGCCGGCGAAGAGGCTCCATGGGGCAAGAAGGTTACCTGGCGCGCCTCGCCGCCGTTCGTGGGGAGCAGCCAGATCTGCGGTTTGCCTTTGCCTAGCTTTTTCTGTTCCTCGCTCGCTTTCCGGCTCACCTCGCCCTCGCGCTCTGACACAAAAGCCAGCCAGCGCCCATCGGGCGACCAGCTCGGATCGGTGGCATTGGCCGGTTCCGCGCTTAAACGCCGCGCCTCGCCGCCGTGCGCCGGAGTCTCCCAGATGGCCGAGCGATAGGCGTGTTTGCGTCCATCGATCTCAGTTACCACGTAGGCGACGCGTTGTCCATCTGGCGAAATGCGCGGACGACTCAGAAACTTAAACTCATAGAGGTCTTCAATCGTGATTGGTCTCGACATGCTTTTCCCCTTTACGCAACATATCATTCAGGAAGATGCTGGCACCAGCTTCTAACATTGTGCAAACCCCCTCCCTTGTGTAGGATGAGAGGATATCACCTTACTACTTTACCACATCTGAAAACCGGTTGGGGTATTCCACCTGCTACCTTTCCCCGAAATTCCTTTACGATTGCTGGCAAATTGCATACAATGGAGATAACGTAGAAAACAACGAATGAACTCTCCTGTAGGCGGAAAGAAAGAGGAAAACGGTCCATGACGCAGACAGATCAGCAGCGTGTGCTGGGCGCATCGGGGCTTGAGGTTTCAGCATTGGGGCTGGGGACGAATCGATGGGGGGCCAGGCGTGGCCAGGGTGACGCGAGTATTGTACAGACCTTTCGAGAAGCGCTGGACGCTGGCCTGACATTTTTTGATACCGCCGAAGTGTACGGCGGAGGCGAGTCCGAGCGCCTGCTGGGCGAGTGCATGGGCCAGGACAAACGTCCCGTGGTCATCGCCACCAAATTCGCGCCCCTGCCCAACCGTCTTTCCCCACACGCGCTGATGGACGCGCTGGACGCCAGCCTGAATCGTCTGAACGTCGAGACCATCGACCTCTACCACGTCCACTGGCCTTATACCCTGCTCCAGGTGGATGCGCTGATGGATATGATGGCACTGGCCGTGCGCATCGGCAAGATCCGCGCGGTCGGGGTCAGCAATTTTAGCGCCAAACAGATGCACAAAGCCGCGGCCCGCCTCGCGCGCTACGACATCCCCCTGGCTTCCAACGAAGTGCACTATAGCCTGCTGCACCGCCAGCCTGAGTCCAACGGTATCCTTGAAGCCTGCCGCGAACTCAACGTTGCGCTTATCGCCTATCGTCCGCTGGAAGGAGGCCAGCTCAAAGCGCAGCCACCCGCCCCCGTTCGCGAAACCGCACCCCGTACCCGCACCGGCCTGCTGCCTGTGCTCAAAAAAAACAAACAGCCGCGCCCTACACGCCAGGAGCAGAAAATCGCCCTGCAAACCACGCTCAGCGAAATCGCCCAGGCCCACGAAAAAACCATCAGCCAGGTCGCGCTTACCTGGCTGCTCCAGTGCGACGAGCACATCATCCCTATTCCCGGCAGCACCAATCCTGCCCATATCGCCGAAAATGTCCAGACCCTCACCTGGCGCCTCAGTGACGACGAATTTGCCGCTGTAGACAAGGCTTCTCAACCCTGGAAGAAGTGAGTTTTTATCATTGCCTACCCGGCGCAGCCCTTGACTTTCCCTTGCTGGTTTTGCTATATTCACTATACGTATAGCGAATGAAAAATGCCAGCGCGGGATTGACCTGCCTGGTATGTGAGAGGGAGATGAGCGATGAATATTCAGAAGAAGGGAACGCAGAGGACCGAGGCGGCTGAGGCCAGCAAGAAGGCGATTCTGGATGCCGCTAAGGAGTTGTTCGCGGAAAAAGGGTACGAGGCGACCAGTTTACAGGATATTTGTGATCGGGCGGGGGTTACGCGTGGTCTGCCCAACTACTTTTTTGGCTCGAAAGAGGCGCTCTATCAACTGGTTCTGGAGCACACTATGGTCCGAGGTCAGAACCTGGTGGCGTTTATGCGCGAGCAGGCTGAGCAGCCGCAGGCCAATCCCGAAGAAATTTTGCGCGCCGCCATTGGGCAACTCTTTGACGACTTCGTAACCCATCCGACCTTCATTCGCTTGACCGAGTGGGAAGCGCTCCAGAATCGCTACCTGGGCGAACTGCCTCTCCAGATTGAGGTTTTGCGCGAAGCTCTCCAGCTTTTGCGGGAAAAACTCGGCTGGCAAGGCGATCCAGAGCAGTTTCTTATCGATCTGGTCGCGCTCTGCTGGTTTCCGGTTGCTCACGCGCAAACTTTTTTACAGCCGCTGGGCGTTGATGTCCATGACCCGGACTTTCTTGTCCGCTACAAACAGCATGTCATCGAACTGCTGCTGAAATTACCTGGAAAGCACAGCGCTCAACTGTAAAAATCAACCGTTTAACCAGGTCTGGAATCTTGTTTTTATCTTTTTCACTCGCTCTCTAACAAGCGAATGAAAAAAGGCGTGTTTTGTGAGGAACAAAAAACTTTGTCTTTTTCACTCGCTCATCAGAGAGCGAATAAAAGAAGGAGCTGGATAATGAAACATTTTTGGCGCGGGCATACAAAGCTGCGCAGGCTCTGCTGGACTTTTTAGCTGCTTAAAGAGAGGAAAAAACGATGAACGAACAGATGAAAGAAATCGCTGGTATCCTGGTCGCGGTTGTGTTGATTATAGATGGTCTTTTTCACGCTTACTGGGCTACAGGCCAGACCTGGCCCGCGCGTGACCGTTACACCCTGGCCCAGGTCGTGCTCAATGTCAGCAATGGGCGCTCGTTCAGGCCATCCGTACTGCTTCCGCTGGTAGTCCTGCTCTTTGGTGGAGCGCTGGTCGCGCTGGCGCGGGTGCATCGTCTTGGTCTGCCTGGACAACTCATTCCCGGCCAACTGCTCCAACTGGGCATCCTGGCCATCGCCGCCGGGCTGCTCCTGCGTGGCCTCGCGGGCATCGTCTGGATACTCTGGCGCGCCTCCGCGAAGAGTCGGCTTTTCTATCAGCTTAACCTTGTCTTCTACACGCCTGTCTGCTTCATTCTTTTCGTAGCAGCCGTGGCGGCGGCATTGTCCTGAATATCAGCTCGCCCCACCCACGGGTTTCGCAACGAGTTTTAACTCATCATTTGTTTGATTTGAGAGCGTGACTGCGCAACCCGTGGGAGTGAGCCATAAACATTGAAGCTGATCAGTGAGCCGTGTTGAAGCAAGCCTGCGAGCAGGAAAGCAGCCATTCCAACTTCTCAGGCGCACAGTGTGCGGGTGCAAAATTTCAGGCAAACGGAGGTGTTGACAACGATGAAAACAGAAAAATTCCCACGAGATAGGCTTTGTGCTGCTCTGGCGCAGCGCGACTCTCCCCCGGAAGAGCAGCGCCAGCAAGCGCTCGTGACCCTCTCCGCCGACCTGTCCGATCTGCTCGACTGGGGCCACGGCAGAGGCGAAAGAGGGGCGAGTGCTACTGCACGCGTGATTTATGCCAGCACAATTTCCTGCCGTAAGGTGCCAGCGCGCTGGGCTTTTACGACAAGGTTGAGCTTTGTACCCGCGGGGGCGCGCACGACCCAGGCGAGTTTGAGGCGGTTGTCAGTGGGAGTGCTGCCGCCGAACCAGTTCCAGATTTTGTTGGAACGGCCTTGAAGCTGGCCCAGCTCCTGCCAGCGCTCACCGGAGACGATTTTCGCGCCTTCGGGGACGCTGAGTTCGGCTTCGATGGGGCGCACGTCCTTGCGCTCCAGTGCGCGCTCGCTGGTGTAGGTTGGGAGAAAGCCACTGTTGTCGACGATGGCGACGACATGATAGAGGTTTTCTGCCTGAGCCTCGACTTTGAGATGCGGCATAGTCAGGTAGGGCGAGAGCGAGGCGTTAGAGAGCGTCCACTGGCTGTGCTTCTCGCAGATTGCCTGGAGGTATTTGAGCGGCGCGTTATCTTCGTAGAGTTTGTAGTTCCAGCCGCCGATCTCGACCGTTCCCAACTGGGGATGCTCGAAGGGCTGCCAGTCGATGAAGGCCGCGCCATCCATCTCTTCGTCGTTCCAGCGCATGATTTTCAGATCGTCTTCTTCGGGATGCCAACGAATCCATTTAATGAAGTCGCGTGGCTCCACGCCTGCCGTGGTGGGCAGATCCCAGAGCTCCGGGGTGAAGGCAAACCAGCCGTGATGGTCGTAGACAAAATCGTCCATAGCGCCGTGCATGACTTCCTTGGGATAATAGCGGAAGCCGTGGTAGACGGAGGCGTCCGGGTAGCCGGTGAACTCGGTGCCGCGTTTGCCGATCAGTTTGTAGACATCCAGGTCGGCGCTGGGCATGTTTTCATCGGGCTGTGTGCCGTAAGGACGGAGCAGGACGCCAGAGGTAGTGTGATAGGTCACGGCGCCCGAAATATTGGGGTGTGTGCGCCAGAATTCGGCCTCGGCCCTCGTCTCAGGCTCTGAGAAGGGATAAGGACCGGCGCCGCGCTCGGTGCCTTCGGGCTCCCAGGCATATGGGTAGTTGCGGTTGATGTCCATGCCTTCGCGCGGGGGTGCGATGGAAATAAAGAAGCCATCGTAATTGCGGACCAGGCCTTCTGTCAGGAGATTGTAGTACTCGCCGCCCTCGTCATCGATGCCGCGTTTGCGCATCACGCGAGAATCTTTCTCAGAGCACTTCCAGTCCCCATTTGGATTTTTCACGCGCATGGTCAGGATCAGACCGTTGCCATCGATGTCCGCGGGATAGAGGCCGTCGCGCTCTTCCAGGTAGGGGTGGATACGCGTGCTGCTGCGCAGGTCGTAGGGCGTGGTCAGATATCTCTCGGCCCCGTCCACGCTGATGCGCGGCAGGAAATAGATGGCGCTGCGATCAAGTACCCGTGTAACCTTTTCATTCTGCCCGTACTGCGTCAGATACGACCAGATGGTATAGAGCACGACAGTCGAGCCAGTGACCTCACCGGCGTGCGTATTGCCGTCGATCCAGTAAGCGGGTTTCTCCAGGGCCGGGCCTGTCTCCTGGTTGGTCAGAGTGACCAGCCAGAGTTCTCGACCCTCCAGGCTTTTGCCGATAGATTCAATCTGCGCCAGTTTGGGATGGGCCTCGACCAGGTCGTGCAGGAGTTTGCTCAGGACATCGTAGGTATAGTACGAAAGCACCCCTTGCGCGGGATCGAAACGCTGGTGAATGATAGGTTCAGACATACAAAAACTCCCTATGAAAAAGAAACATGTGTCTATTTTGCAGCCAGTGGATGAAATAACTGGCCAGGGCCAGGGGGTTCATCCACTGGTAGAAAGGTGGCGAGATCTAACGCCGGCGCCGGCTGCGCCGTTCGCGGTCGATGGCAATGTCCAGGGTTTCATGCAGGCGTTCAAAGTCGTCTACGTCAAGCTGAAGCTCAACTGCTGGCAGGTCGTCGGTTCTGTTGTGTCCCTCTTCGTAGAGACGCAGCACCAGGGCGAGCGTTAACTGCTCACTTTCGCCTTCTTCGTTATCTTCATCTTCTTCGTCCTCTTCTTCGATGCCTGCGTCGGCCTGGGTGAAGAAGACTTCCGTGCGCGCACAGCGCAGCCGGCCCGTCAGTTTGAGAGCATCAGTGGACAACTCCTCGGCCAGTTCGCGTACCACTTCCATCATCTGTACAAAGGCCTCCTGCAACTGCTCCAGGGCGTCTTCGTCCTCCTCGTCGACCCCGCTGAGCGCGGCGTCGCGCAGGGCGGAAAGTTCTTCGCTAACCGGGTTGTTACTACTGCCACCCTCCGGCAAGCGCTGGCGCGCCAGGTCATTCAGTTTTTCCAGAGCCTGGGCGAAAGCGGGCGAAAGACCGCCAGCCCCTCCTTCGGGCTCTTTAGACGGAACCTCGTCAGCTTCCGCGCCCTCTTCGGCCTCATTTTCGTCACCCTCTTCTTCGTCGCCGGTATCAACGGCCAATCCCGCCGCCGCCTCGACCGCGAGGATTTGCTGGTGCAGCTCTTCTACAGCCTCGCGGTTGAGATAAGCCAGGACACGAGCTTGCCGGGAGGCTGCAAGCAAGAGAAAGGGAGGCCAGTCACGGTAACGCTCTCTCCCCCGTAAATAGCGCACCTCCAACATACCCAAGGTGTCTAAGCGTAATGAAAGCTCCAAGGTTTTCCTCCTCGATAGAATTGCTCACATCATATCACAGGATGAAGGAGAGTGACACCTGAATTTTCTGCCCTCTCGCGCCTGCGCACGCGCCAGAGCCTGGTTGAAG
>DASVMX010000629.1:0-7416 GCA_036384215.1 Ktedonobacteraceae bacterium
CGGGTGGAGCTGGCTGACCAGGAGAAAAGGCGTGGTCGCGTTAATGGTCTGCACTTCCAAAAATTCCGTCAGGTCGATTTCGTTAAAGGGCAGCGCCCAGCTATTCTGTCTGCCCGGTCCAGGCACAATATCGCCCGCGGCCTGGCTCCGCAGCACCAATCCACCCTGGGCCGTCTGGAGTTGGAGCAGTGGCTCTCCAGGCCCAGGCGCGTTCTCAAAAGCGATTTGAGAAGAGGAAAGATTGGTAGTTAACGAGAGCTGGCCCTCGCCGCTGGCGACGAAGGGGGTTGGCGGCAGAGTTTCATGCGAACGCCGGACCAGTTCCTGCTGCGCGGGAGGCAGTTCCGCCAGGGATGCGCGTTCATAGGGCAACAGCGGGGCATAGTAGTCCAGTGTACGGCGCACGGTCTGGGCCGCGTTGTTGATCAAGATGTCCAGTGCGGGATAGGTGGCATGGAGGTGCTGTACAAAGCGCTCCAGCACCGGCAGATAACGGAAGTCGAGTCCATAAATATGCAGTCGATCCTGCCAGGCAGCGAAGTCCGGCTCGCGACTGAAGCGGTGCGCAGCGTCGTGGGGAAAGCGCGTAGTCGCGATCACCTGAGCGCCGGCTCGCAGCAAGCGCAGCGCGCAGGCATAGCCAATTTTCACTCGCGCCCCTGTTACCAGGGCGACGCGTCCACTCAACAAGGCGGGAATGGCACGCTTCTGATAATTAAGGTCGCCACAGCGCGGGCACAGGTAGCGGTAGAAAAAATGGGCAAAGCTGTGCGGCTGCTTGCAGACATAACAGGGGTGTGACTTCTTCAGAGCGGGCTCGCGGACAATGTTGATCGTGGACGGCGCAAAAGTGTCGCCGTTCAGCGCGGGATGATGGTAAAAGACCTGTTGCCCCTGCGCCAGGAGATAATCCGGGCGCAAATGTTCCGCCTGCTCTTTGAGCAGTGCGTCCAGCGCCAGCACCAGCGGCTCGACCTCCGCTATGCCAGGCGCGAGCAACTGCTGGAACGCCACAATACCCAGAGGCAAAAGTTTTTTCAGGCGCGCGGCAGGCTGCGCGGCGTCCTTCTTACCCCTCTGCTGACGCGGTTGTTGCCGGGACTCGCCAGAGCGCAGAGCTTTCGCGCTGGCAATCACGCGCAACAGATCGCGCAGAGCCGCACCATCGGGCTGGTGAGCTAGCATAATCATCACCAGCACCTGGCGCACGTCATAGAGCGCGGCCTGTTCACTGGTGGAAGTAGAGGCAATCGTGGTGTCGTAGATCAGGAGATCAAGCGGCTGCGAGCGCTCGCCTGACGCGGAGACAAGTGAGCCAGCGCCCAGACCATAGCTGGCGGGCAGAAGCTCGCGCAAACGTGTCAGAAGCGCCTCTGGCGTCTCCCGCGCCGCGACATGCCGCCGCAGAGCGGTCAGGATCAAGGGAAGATGCTGCTTAATATCCGTCATGATCGCTTAAAGCTTGGCCTCGGCCTCTGGATTAAAGCGATAGAGGCGCGCGGGCCGGTGGGTACCCTCCATCTTTTTCGCGCCAGTATCCTCCAGAATGCCCGTCGAAAGAATTTTCTTGCGGAAATTGCGTTTATCCAGGCGACGGTGCAAAATAATTTCATAGACCCGCTGCAATTCGCGCAGGGTAAACTGCTCGGAAAGCAGGCTAAAAGCAATCGTGGTATACTCCAGCTTGCCTCGCAGGCGCTCCAGGACATATTGGAGAATTTTCTCGTGATCGAAGGCCAGGGGAGGCAAATCATAGACCGAGAACCAGCCCACATCTATCGCATCATCGGCCGCGCGCACCTGTAAACGCTCGGAATCGAGCAAGGCAAAATAAACAACCGTAATCACGCGTGTGCGCGGGTCGCGGCCAGGGTCGCCAAAAGTATAGAGCTGCTCCAGGTACACATCCTCCACACCCGTCTCCTCGCGCAACTCGCGTTTCGCCGCCGTCTCCAGTGACTCATCCATATTTACAAAGCCGCCGGTAATGGCCCACATTCCCTCAAAAGGCCAGGAACGGCGCTTAATCAGCAAAACCTGTAAATCGCCCTGGCGCAGACTCATGATGACAATATCAACCGTCACCGATGGCCGCTCATATTTGCTGGGATCGTAACCATGAGCTTTTGCTTCATCTGTCAGCACCGGAGGCTGTTCACCGGCTTCAGAGATACTATGCGCTTCTGTCCGTTCCATACGTTCCAATTACATCTCTTTCCAGGACTTGCGTCAGTCCTTTGCTGGCCGCGCCGCAATACCTACATCAATCCTCATTATAAATCGAAATCACTCAAGATGATAGTGGTTCCGGCATCACCATCCTGCCCTTTTGCCTTAGTGTATAACTGACACTTAATATACTGGATTCCGCCAGACCTGTCAAGCTTTGGAAATTCGTTGTACACATCGCCCGTGGCCTGTGCTATACTTGACGTGCAGAACAAACATTCGTTGATATCGAGAGGGAGAGCGCGCCGCCATGCTACCTGTAGAACAACCACCAATCGGCCCTTATATGCCAGTGCGTTTACTGGGCGAAGGTTCTACGACTTATACATACCTTTACCGGCATGAGCAGCGCAAGAGATACGCGGTCCTCAAGATTGGATACGCGCCCCTGGCAACCACAGAGGCTAAAGGGGAATTTGCCGCGTATGCTAAACAACTCAAGAAATTGATTCACCGCAATATCGTGGCGGTCCAGGATTTTGGCCTGCACCCACCGGCTGCATCTGAGCAACATTATGGCTATCTCATCCTGCAATATATTGAAAGCGCGCCTATCACCAGGCGTTTCCCGGCAGGGAAACAGGCGCGCCCGGATGAGATCAGGCGCGTTTTGCTGCCTCTGACTGACGCGCTACAGTACGCGAGCGCAAATCATATTGTCCATGGCAATCTGCACCCCGGCAACGTTTTGCAGACCGAAAAAGATGTTTTTCTGACAGATTTCTTCCTGCCCGCTCTGAGTCAGGAGTCTTCCGCCCGCTCTGAGTCGAAAGCCCTGTTGTATCGCGCGCCGGAACACCTGCGCGGGCAGGCCGGCGCGGCGAGTGACCAGTATGCTCTGGCGGTGATGGCCTACGAATGGCTCTGCGGGCGCCGTCCCTACCTGGCGACCACGCGCGAAGAACTGCTGAAGCAGCAGGAAAGCGAGCCGATACCGGCTCCCAGCAGCCTCAACCCGGATATCAGCCCGCTGGTTGAGAGGGTTTTGCTCCAGGCGCTCTCTCTTGATCCACGCGAGCGCTTTCCACATCCACAGACCTTCTCAGATAGTTATCTGCACGCCCTGATGGGTCGGATGCCAATGCCTCAGATCAGTTCGGTACCGGCTCCAACGCTCGTTCCCGCGCCAGCATCTGCGAGCAGCGCACCTCAGCCTGCCGCCAGCCAGGTGCAGACCGTGGAAGAAAAGGCGCCAGTAGCGGTAACCACACGCAAAAGTAAAAAGGCCGCCGCCCGCGAGGCCGCGGCAGCAGTTCAGGCGCCGGTCAGCGACACACCTGCCGCGTCCAGGAGCGTCGCCGAGCAAGTACTCACCGTTGAACCCGTGCGCGAGCGCGCAAGCCTCTCACTCGTGCGCGAGCGCCAGTCCGCCAGCGAGTCCAGCAGCGCGCCAGAGCCGCCAGCGAAACCTGAACGCGCCTCTCTCTCTTACGAAATGATCAGCGATCTCCAGCGCCGGGTCGAGCAGGACCTGCGCCAGGGCGGCGTCCTCTCCCTCGCTCTCCCCGGCTACGAAGAGCGCCCCGCCCAGATCGAAATGGCCTCAATGGTCGCGCGCTCCATCTCGGACAACACGCCCGCCATCATCGAAGCCAGTACCGGGACCGGCAAAAGCTTAGCTTATCTCATCTCCGTCGTGCGCTCCGGTAAGGTGGCGATTGTCAGTACGGCGAATAAGGCGCTGCAGGAGCAGTTGTTTTTCAAGGATATTCCGTTTATCCAGAAGCATATTCGGCGCATCGATGCCGCGCTGGTCAAGGGGATGGGCAACTATATCTGCCTGGATCGCGTGGAACAGGAGCGCGTGGGCTTTCAGCATTATGTGAGGAACCCTGATTTTATGCACCTGGTAGAACGGATTGAGGAGAGCGACGAACGCTTTACCGGCGATTTCGAGATGCTGGGTTTTACGCTAAAGCCTGAGATTCGTAGCAAGGTCAACGCGGACCGTGACCAGTGTACATGGAGCAAGTGCAGCTATTTCAGCGATTGCTATGTGCATAAGATGAAGACACGCGCCGCCCAGGCCAGTGTGATTGTGGTCAATCACACCCTGCTCCTGCTGGACGCCTTTATGGAAGGCAAACTGCTGCCGGAGCGCGATGTAATTATTGTGGACGAGGCGCACCACCTGGAAGAAGAGGCGACGCGGGCCTTTACCACGACAATCAGCCCCGGACAGGTGGCGACGCTACTGGCACAGGGATTGTTGAAAAATCACACGCCGCTTTCCATGCAGGACGAGACCAGGGAGACAATGAATCTGGCCTGGGAGCAACTGGCGCGCGTGGCCGATCCAGGCTCGAAGGGGCGCGCGAACCTGAAGGAGCCGCTACAGGAAGGTCTGGGACTGGCCAGCATGGTTGAGAAGCTGGCGGACGCGCTGCGCACCGGACGTCCCAAGGACATGGACGAAAAAGACGAGCAGTTGTACGACAAGCTGATAACCCGCGCGCAGAATCTGGCCGGGGATATTCGCCTGGTCTTTTCCGTCAACCAGCCTGAGAAGTATGTATATTATGTCGAGGGCGTGAAGACCGGAAGGCGCAGCGAGAATAAGCAGTTAGAAGTCTCGGCGGCTCCCCTGGAGGTGACAAACTGGCTGAGAGAGCAACTCTTTGACAAATCAAACGTCATCTGCACCTCCGCTACGCTGGCCACAATCGGGCCTGATCCCGCGCGGCCAGAGGTCAAGGGGCCAAATTTTGCCTACTTCCGCAGGCGCGCTGGACTGGACCACAATAACTATCCCGATGTGCAGGAGCGCATCCTGCCGCTGACCTTTGACTACGAAGGGCACGCGCTGCTCTACCTGCCGCGCCACATCCCCGAACCAGCCTACGGCGATGGTCCAGCGGAACAGGAGTACACAAAGGCAATCGCGCGCGAAATGATAAAGCTGGTCGAAGCCTCGCGGGGACGCGCCTTCCTGCTCTTCTCCAGCCGGCGCATGCTGGACAAGGTCTTCGACATTTTTATGAGCGAACTGCCGAGTAACCTCAAATTCCCGCTGCTGCGCCAGGGCGATATGACGCGCCTGGACCTTGTGCGCAGCTTCCGCGAGCGCGAGGGCGCGGTGCTCTTCGGTCTGAAAAGTTTCTGGGAAGGCGTTGATATCGCCGGAGAGGCGCTCTCGCTGGTAGTCATCGACAAACTGCCCTTCGATCCGCCCGACGATCCCGTCCACGAAGCGCGCGTCGCCCAGATGAAGGCCGCGGGCGAGAACTGGTTCGGCATCTATGTCCTGCCCCAGACCGTACTGCGCCTGAAACAGGGGCTGGGCCGCCTGCTGCGCACCCACAGCGACCGCGGCGTCATGGCCATTCTCGACACACGTCTCTACACTAAGAGCTACGGCAAACAGATCGTACAGGCCCTGCCACCCGCGCGCCGCGCCTTCAATATGGAGACCGTCATCCGCTTCTTCCAGAATCCCGATGACGACGACGACGCGCCCTTCTAATGCGCGCTAGAGCTGCCAGACCCTCGCGTTGGTAAAGATCACCTCGGCATTCTGACTGCTCGGATTATCGACATTAAAGCCAATCTGCCCGCGGCTAAACGTGTCGTCGCTTGCGCTGGAGACCAGTTGCTTGTTCACATAGAAAGCCAGTTGATCGTTGTTCACGCTGACCGCGATCTTGTTCGTCTGCCCCAGGCCGGTGTGAAATGGCGGAGCCACGCCATCCCGCAAGAGGCGCGAGTGACTGCCCAGGCGATCTACGTAGACACGTAGCTGGTAATAGCCGCGCGACGTGATAAACAGGCGATAGAACTTGTACGCAGAGGTATCCGCGCGAAAGATCAGACCGCCGCCCACATTCTGATCGCCCTGCTTAATCATCATCTGCGCCTGGAAGGTGAAATTGTTGAAGCTGGTATTGGCCGCGGTACAGGGCTTATAGTAACCCGGCTGATTGTACGCGTCGTGGTAGGCACTGTTCGCGAAGTAACAACTCTGTCCATTGTTATCCCAGCCATAGGCCGCCTCGTTATTGCCAACCAGTGGATCTTTGAGAATCAGCCTGTTGCTAAAGGGATAGGTAGCCGCGATCGCGGTCTGCTGCGCTGCACTGGTGCTGGACATCTGATTACTATAGCGCACCCCCACAAACAGCACGCTCGCGCCTATCAGCAGCAGAGCCAGGAGAGCAGCAAGGAGGAGCTTGCCTGTTCGTTTGTTGTGAAAGAGCCTGCGCGGGCGCGCTGGCCTGGCGGGCATCTCTGGCAGCGGGGGATACTCGCTTCTAAGGGTGGGGCTATACGCGTCATAAGGATTGGCCGCTCTGAGAGTCGGATCAGGTGGAGGCGGAGGTGGAGCGTAAGCATTGGCATAGGGCTCGTAATACGAGCCGGACGGCAGCGGATACGGGCTGTAATATGGCACACCGGGAGCTGCGGGCGTATCTGGATTGGAGGCCACGGGCTCATGGGGCAACTGCGCTGGCGGGCCGGACTTCACAAGCGTCGAATCGCCGTCAGCCTGCGCGATTGGCAAACGAGGCGTCGTGGGAAGCGTCGGATCGCCGCCTACCTCGTCGGACGCGCGTACCGTAGGCTCGCCATACACCTGCCCCCGCTCATCTGCGGCAGGTTCTTCGGATGGACGCGTCCCGTAAACATCGTAGTCGTGGGGGCTACTGCTGGATTTCTGACTCATTGTTTATCCCCCCTGCTGAAAAAAACACAGACAGACTCTTACGCCAGCGCTCTACGCGCGGCTCCTGCATAATACCTTACAGTTGACACGCGCTCGCTAGCGGCCATTTGTCACGCTGCCGGGAGAGCGCGAGCCATTGGTCGAACTTCCCGCATTGGGCACGCCATTGGTAGCAGTCCCCGCGCCCGGCGCAGCATCCGTGGGCT
The DNA here is from genome assembly GCA_036384215.1 of Ktedonobacteraceae bacterium. GTDB lineage: Bacteria > Chloroflexota > Ktedonobacteria > Ktedonobacterales > Ktedonobacteraceae > Paraktedonobacter. Next base: position 7,096 of record DASVMX010000629.1, read on the forward strand.
GCGTGTCAGGCGGGAGAATATAGGACGCCCCATCAGTAGGCGGAGGCGGATCTCGAAACATCCCGGCGCTCGCGTGCGCGGTTCCCGTCATCAGCAGCATGCTCAACACCCCCAGTACGCACAGAGCCAGCACCAGAACCGCACTCAAAACAACCTTCATCCGCGTAAGACCTTTCTTTTCACTGCGCACAGACATCTCAAGTTCAGGTGTAACGGAAAACAGCAAAAGAGGGCAGCCAGCCAAAAGCCGCGCTTACCATGCTCTTCCTGCCAGCGATACAGCTACACAGATAGATAATCGACAATCTTTGACAAGATTAC
>DASVMX010000630.1:0-22110 GCA_036384215.1 Ktedonobacteraceae bacterium
TGCCCACCTCGGAAATCCCCCTTCACCTGTGCGAAGCGCCGCAGGCGCTGAGTATCCTTGAATGCTAGGTATAAGTCAAAGCGTCGGTTATTTTGATCTGCATGCTTGACCAGTCCAGCACATCGGCGAATTCTTGTTGAAAAATGGCGAGCTGGGTCTGGCGCGTGGCCTCGTCGGGCATCTCGGTGTTTTTCCAGACCAGCAGAATCTGGATCTGGTTACATTGCTCGTCGTCCTGCAAAATATAGCGTGCCATTGTGCCAGGAAAGACGAATTCCCCGGCTTTCTGCATCGCATGAATCTTCGCAACGAGCTGCTCCTGCTGTCCCGCTCGTACTCGCACGGCGATGATCGTAACCAGCACCTTCACATCGCCCTTATAGACACGCCAGGAAGGCGGCCCTTTGCGCCTGCGTCCCGTGGGATTGCGCTCGAAGTTAGCGATATCTTGCTCGCGAAAGGTAAACGCATTGCCCACAGTGTATGGGGTAAGGCGAGCCTGCTTTACCCACTGATAGAGCCGATCTTTGGTCACCTCCAGCCGCTGGGCCGCCTCCTCAGACGAGATATAGCCGGGCGGTGACGATTTTTTGCGTTCATTCATAGGAAAGAGTCTAGGTTGGCTTAGCTTTCATTGTAAATTTCGTTAATAACAGACTATTTATTATATCATTTCATAGAAAGGCGATAATTCTTGAAAAGGTAAGCAATTCGTGGTATACTCATTAACGGCAAGGAACCTGATTGGCGAGGTCAACGGGACCATCCCTGGAATATCCATCTCTGACGACGTGTCCACCAGTTTCTTCCAGGGATGGACTTGCTTTCTGGCGCTCCTGTGTTTGTCTGGTATGTATCTGTTTGAGGTATATAAAAGGAGAAAGATGTATGACCGTGGAGGACGAACAGGCGTGGATGGCGATTCGCCTTTTGAGCAGGGCGAACGAAGAGATCGCGGCATTGGGAGGTATTCCTGGCGCGCTGCTGGATGCCGAGGCGTGGATACAGCGACATTTGCGCGTGGTTCCCAGAGAATTTGCTTATGAAGATTGGTCCAGCTATCGACCAGCCCTGCGCAGGGTGCGCCTGCTGCTGATTGGAAGAGACAGGCAGGGGACCGGTGTTGGGAGGGATGAGCGATGACCCTTTCCGGTCTGGCGTACCTCTGGTTTGCGCTGGCAATTGGCTGCATTCTGGCGGGCATGGCGCTGACGGGAAAGCGCCTGAAAAAAGCGCCGCCACCTGAGCGCGTGGTGCGCAGGGTTAAGCAGCGCCATCGCCGCCCCTCGGAAAGCGGTCAGCGCGCAGGAGCGTTCTGCACGCGCTGCGCCCAGCCGCTGGAGTCCGGGGCACGTTTTTGTGGCGCCTGTGGCCTGGCCCTGCCTGACCGGCGCAGGGCGCACAGCGAGCGCGAGCATCTTTCCAGGCAGGCCTGACGTGAATTTTCCTGAAAAATCGGGTGCAGGAGCTTTTCTGGAATCCGTGAACGGAGCGGCGTTTTTCACGCCTGTCGAAGACGTATCAACCGAAGTACCAACGAGCGAGGAGCAAAACGCTCGCTTGTTGGTAGAACTGCTGGCGTGCCTCTGTTTGAAAAGGTCAGGCGTGTAGGCTATAATGGCTGCTGCGGATGATCTAAGTGCTTATTGCTTGTGCGAGAAAGGGATAGTTCTATGGAACTGCTGGTGGTCACATTGGCGCAAGTCAGTCCGACGCGGGAGGCGGACGCGTTGTCCAGGATGCGCATTATTTCTGATACCGTGCGCAACGCGCCGGGTCTGCTGAACGCGCGCTTCTATCGGAGCAGGCAGCCGGGGATCTCCTATTGTATGTTGACCACCTGGGAGAACACCGAGTGGTGGCAGAAGGCGCAGGAGCGGCACAGTCCCTATACCCTGGTGCAGGACTCGCCAGTGGGCATTTTTCACACGCCGCCGGATCAATGGCTGATGCAGTATCTCTGGGGATATAGCCGGCCACGCGCCCAGCCCGCGGTCGCGATGGCCTACCTGGCGCTGGTGCGCCCCGAAATGGCCGAGCGTGTGCAGCAGAGCTGGCTGGAGAGCCTGCGCAGCCAGGCCGTCGAGCCCATTCTCGCTTTTGCCTTGCTGGCGCGCAACCTTGATGAAGAGCCAGCGCTGCCCGTCGCTGAAGACGTGTCCACATCCCAGCCAGCCGGCCAGCCTCGCTCATCCATTCAGCAGGGAGCAATCTTCTTTAACCTGCTGAGCTGGCCAGATGAGGGCTATCGCGAAGATTTCTACGCCAACGAGCACTATCAGAGCTTGCGCGGCCTGCTCAGTCGCACAGGCATGGTCCACATTCTTACCCTGGACCCTCTTTGAGAAGACGCTGCTGCGCAGCTTACCAGCAAGAAAAGAAGCGTCTTTTAATCCGAGGAGGTTTCAGCCACCGGTTTCTGATAGTATTTGTTCAGTTCACCCAGGAGAAAATTGGGGTTAGCCCACATGGTTCTGGTGAAGGTGTGGTATTCGCCGTCGCAGAGAGGGGCGGGCGCGCTACAGCGCAGGTGCGGGTTCATACGAAAACGGATGGTATTGCCGGTAATTTCAATCCAGAGGTGGCGGCGTGTGTAGGCCGTGCCCCAGCGAAAGATGATCAACGAGTCGAATTCCTCGAAGCTGCCGCGACCCTTGAGCGCGTTGCGGTTGAGGGTTTTCAGCATCTCGGCCAGTTGGCTGTCCTGGAGCACGCGTTTAGTGTTTTCGCGTATCGCCTGGCGGTGGGCCTGGTCGGTTTCCGCGCCTGGCTCCAGCTCCTCCACGGGCCGTTCCTGATCTCTCATCTCTCTCATCTCTCTCTTCTTTCCAGAAAATGCTTAATGTACCTTTTGCTCTAATTCCGCGCGCGTAGCCTTATCCAACAGGTTGAGAATCTCAGGTTCTCTCTGGATGCGGCCAATGGTGAATTGAGCGAGCGTGGGTGGAAGCGAGCGCGGGAGCGAATAGCGGTTGGCTGATGGACTGGTTGTCGCGGTCGCCAGGAGTTCTTGATTGGACGGTTCGCCTTCGCAACCGGGGTCCAGTGGACACACGCTGGCGTTGGCCTGTTTGGCCTGGCACTTGGCCTCGGCGGCCAGATAGCTGACCTCTTGCATGGTATGCGAGCGCCGGACCTGGCTGTTGACCACGCCAATAGAGAGCGAGACCAGCGGGAACTGGTACGGGCGTCCTTTGCGGTCCACACCGCTGATAGAGCCGCGGTGGAGATCCTCGGGATGGTAGAGCGTCTTGCTTTCGATCTTATACGCGTTGTCAATCAAGTTGCACAGATTATGTGCGCGTTCGGGAGTTGTCACCACCACGTAATCGTCGCCGCCGATGTGGCCGACAAAGTCATCGGGATTGCCGTAGTCGCGCACCACGCGCTGGCAGATGCGCCCGACCAGGCGGATCAAATCGTTGCCCGTCAGAAAGCCATAGACATCGTTAAAGGCCTTAAAGTTATCAAGGTCCAGATAGAGTATACTCCAGGGGTCAGCGCAGGCAAGCTTGCGTTTGATAGCCAGTTCCACCTGGTACCCACCGGGCAGACCGATCAGGGGCGAAAGAAAATTTTGCTGTACCCTGCGCAGTTGCGTGCGCACGCGTGCCAGGAGCTCGTCAGTGTCAAAAGGCTTGGTCACATAGTCGTCCGCTCCCAGTTCAAAGGCGTGCACCTTGCTGGCACAATCATCGAGCGCGCTCAAAATAATGATGGGGATATGCATCGTTTTGGGATTCGCGCGCAAGCGACTGACCACATCATAGCCATTTGTGTCAGGGAGCTTCATATCCAGAAGAACAAGGTGCGGTGTTTCACGCAATGCGTACTGTACAGCATCTTCGCCGCGAAGGACGGTTACGACCTGGTAACCCTCAATTTGCAGTGTTTCCTTCAGTAACCTGGCTATTAATCGTTCATCCTCAACGACTAGAATATTGGCCATAAGTACTCCTGCCTCTACCTTTCACTAAAACTGCCTGCGCTAACAGAGACAACTCATTCAAGGCTTCATGCCGGTCGCTGGCGAACGCGACCCTTGAGAGCACATACAGCAGCGGGGAGCATCATTCCGATGACTCATACCACCTGAGCCCGACTATATCGCTAATTTTCAATCAAAAGCACCTGGCCCACCCTCCGAGCAAGCAGAGGCCAGATTGATGAAATATGGTGCGCGAACGCATCTCTTGCCGGCCCCCGGACGAGCATCCACGAGCTCTACGGGAAGTTTTGCAATACAGTCGCCAACAGCTTTTCAGTTGAGAAGCTGCTCTCTTTGCCCAGGTATGTCTCTCCTCACCTGGCTGAATGGCAAAATATCCGCGGCCTTGTTCGGTTCACTGCCAGTACCTCTCCCCCTGAGATACAATCTGGCGTCCACTTGGAAGTAGAGGTCACAGTAAAATCACAGAATGATACCGGCCAGAACAGGAAACCGATTGCGCGAGGTTGACAGGCGCACTTGCGGGATGAACCCTCTTATTCCGCTTTGGCAAACGTCTAGAGCGCCGTTTCTCTCGCCAAAGCGGAAGGGAGGAACCCCATAGTGCCGCAGATAAGCGCCAGCTTGATTGAGAGCCGGTATCTTCTGGCACAGATTGCCTTTCCAATCCGCGACAGAGACCTGGATGACTCCCTCGGCGACTGATACATATTTCCTATTCAGTTGAACATCGTTGTGCAGATACTTATTATTCAGTATAGCATTATTGTGGCGCTGTGCATAGGGTTTCCGCGCTCAATTTTTTCGATGGATGGTTGATTATGTCATGTAGCACACTGTAGCACACCGAATGCGCGCTCCATTTTCAACTAAACAGTTTTTCATAGAACGCCTGCTGGCGAACGCGGGCCGCGTGGTAGATGGTGTGCCGGGCAGAATCGGGCTGGACGATGTGGGAGTTTTCTGGCTGCAGGTTGGTGAGGTCGGGGATGAGGTGCAGGGTTTCGAGGGCGAGCAGGGCGGCACCGCGGGCGGAGGCTTCGTTGCTCTCGGAGAGTTCGAGCGGGCGGTCGAGGGTGTCAGCCAGGAGCTGGCGCAGCAGAGATGATTTGAGCAGGGTGCCGCCGTTGGCGATCAGGCGTGGCCGCGTGGTCTGACTGGCCAGGACGTGAGCGAGCTGGTCGTGGACCTCGGCGAGTTGGAAGACCACGGCTTCGAGGCTGGCGCGGGCAATCTCCTTGGGTGTGGTGTGCAGGGTGACGCCGGAGATGGTCATGGCGGCGTGTGGATGCCAGCCGGGGCTGCGCTCGCCTGCGAGTTGCGGCAGGACGGTCAGACCGTGCGCGGCTGGTGGTATGGAGCTGAGTTGCCGGTCGAGTTCCGCCAGTTCGGGTATCCGCAGGGTCTCTTTGAGCCAGGCCAGCATATTGCCGCCCTCGCTGAGCGCGCCTCCGAGCAGGGCGCGTTTCTTGTCGACATAATACAGCCACAGCCCCTGTTCAGGCTCGACCTGCGCGGGCGAAACGACGACGCGCATGGCGCTGGATGTGCCCATAGTCACGGCCCAGTTGGAGGCGCTGGCGCAGTTTGAGCCCAGGTTAGCGGCGGCCCCGTCGCCGATGGATGGGAACCAGGGCACGTGGTTCAGGGCGGGCCAGCGCGCCGCAAATTCGGGCGCGAGCCCTTGCAGGGTATCCGGCAAATCTCCCAGCGCTGGCAGTTGCGCGGGCGAGAGACCCAGGAGGTCGAGCAGTTCATCGTCCCAGACGCGGGCGCGCGTATTGAGCAATCCAGTGCCGGACGCCATGGAGAGGCTGCACACGGCGCGTCCAAGCAGGCGCTCGTGCAGATATTCTCCAAACGAGACATAGCGAGCCGTGCGCGCCGCGATCTCAGGGTATGCCTGAGCCAGCCAGCGGATCTTGGCTGGCCAGTAACAGGCGTGCAGGCGAGCGCCAGTGCGTTTGTGCGTGCTGGTCTCGTTAAGCAGGGATCGCAGCTCAAGCGCGGCCTGCTGCGGGCGCGTATCCTCCCAGGTTAGCAGCGGCAAAAGCGGGCGCCCTGCGCTGTCCAGCGGCAGCAGCGTGTGCCAGAACGCGGAAGTCGCGACCCCGGCGACCTGTCCCGCGCGCTTCCCTGTTGCCTGGAGCACCTCGTCGATTGCGCGTATAACCAGTCCCAGCAGAAAATCAGCATCCACCGAGGCCTCGCCCTCATGCGAAGTCGTCAACTGATAAGTCAACTGCGCGTGAGCCCCCGGAATAGCGACGCCGCAGGCATCATAGAGCAGAGCGCGAGTGGAAGAAGTCCCAATATCGAGCGCGAGAATAGAAAGCTGATCTGTCATAGACATCATTTCCCCCTGGACTTGAAATAGTGCGCAATCCCTGCCCTGCAAGCGCAACAGCGGGCGCTACGGGGCATTGTAGCATGCATCCCGCGATTTTGTCATGCGCCCACCGCCATTGCGCCATATTTTTCAGAGCCCCACGGACTCCACTCTCTGGAAAAAGGCTGTGGGTAGCCTGGAGAGAGAAAATAAGGGGCCGCGGCGCGGTAGATGGGCAGCCAGGCGAGATCAGAGAGCAGGGCTGCTTCGGCTTGTTGATAGTACTGAACGCGGTCTGTCGGGCTGGAGGCGGTGGAGCTTAACAGCAACGTGTTCTGAATCTCCCGCTGCTGCTGAGCGCTGCTGGAAGTGTTCTGGCCATAATTGACGGTATTCCAGGGGGAGCCGGCCATGAAAGGCAGTGCCAGCGTAGTATAGGCGTCGAGGGTGGACTGGGTGTAGTCGGCGGCCCAGAATTGCAGGCTGGCGTTGCCGCGGGTCGCGGTAATGGCCCGCTGGAGATTCTGCAGGGGTTGAAGCCTGACCTGAATGCCCAGCACGTGCTGCCACATGAGCTGAGCCTTTGTTATCTCGGTTGCGAGGAGTGGTTGCCCGGCTTGATAAGAGAAAGTAACAGGTGGAAGTTGAGAAGAAGAATTCAATCCTTCCTGTTGCAGACCCTGCGCGAGCAATTGTTTGGCGCGAAGTGGGTTGCCAGTAACGGGAGGAAGTTCGATGGCGGTTGAGCGCGGGCCTTGCCAGGAGGCGAGCAGCGAAGAGGTCGGGTTGCTCGTGGCAGTGATCAGCGCTGTCTTATCCAGAGCCAGGGCAAAGGCCTGGCGGATAGCGATGTTGTCGAAGGGTTTGGCCAGGAAATTCATGGCGTAGTAGTGCAGGGTCAGCGGATAAAGGTTCAAGAAATCCGGGTCACTGGTAGACGCGGTGACTGGCGCGGGACTCATGGAGAGCAATCCGGTTTGATAGCCTCTATCGTAGCTGGCATCGACATCGGGGTAGCTCAGAACAATGACCCGGTCTGGCGTCTGAGCAGATTGTTCCTGATACTGATTGTAATGATTATAGGAGAGAATCAGAGTGGTCATTTGCAGGGTATTTTCATATCTTTGCACGACATAGGTACTGGAAAAGGCGAGACGCGTAAAATCGCTCGCGAGGGGACTGTCCACGTGGGAAAGGTCGCTCTGTTTGAGAATTGAGCCGCAGGGTGCGACGAGAGCCGAGGGTAGATAAGGCGCCGGGTGAGCGGTGATAATGCGAATGGTTTGTGAATCAAGGACGAGGATACTTGTGCCGATCAAGGTTGAACGCCGGTGGGTTTGTAACTGATTGGTGTCTTTGACCAGGCTGAAGAAAGGGCAGGCAACAGGCGCGGAGGGTGAGGCGAGGGCGTGGTTGAGGCTGGCCGCAACATCATCAGCGGTGACTGGTGAGCCGTCGCTGAAAGTCAAATTGGATGGGAGGTAGAAGGTCCACTGGAGGCCATCACGAGAATAATCCCAGGAACTGGCGATACCGGGAGCCGTCTGGCCATCTTTGTCAATACTGACCAGGCGACCAAAGAGGAGATTTTCCAGGTCGGCAGCTTGTGGATCTGTGGTGGTAAACGGGTTGAGCGAGGTAAGCTGGCCGATATAGGGCACGTGGAACTCCGCGGGCGCGACAGGCGTGGGAGGTGAGCCTGCAAATGAAGACGAATTTGAGAAAGAGGCCGCGCCCATAAAATGCGCGGTCAGGGTGCAGGCGGCGATGATTGCGCCAGTGATGGCAACGGAGAGGATGCTCCTGAAGAAGCCACGCAGCCTGTGCGCGGGCCTGTACGCGGGTTGGGGCGCTGGATTATTGGGGACAGCATACACCTGTGATTGCGCGAGTACGCGGGTGTGACGTGTCGAGGGGCTGTGATTGTTTAGCACCTGCTGGACCGCGCCGATGGTCGCGGGCCGCCCGGCTGGATCGAGGGCGAGCATCGAGGTAATCAGTTCGGCCAGCGGCTCTGGCAGCGTGGGGCAGAGGGTGCGAATTGCCGGCAGATGGAAAGGCGTGCTGGCAGGATCGTAGCCGGTCAGCAGAAAATAAAGGGTAGCGCCCAGACTATAGATATCGCTGCGCTGCGTGGTTTGCGCCTTGCCATATTGTTCAGGGGCGGCAAAGCCAGGCGAGCCCAGCGGAGTGGTATCCCTGATCTGACCGGGTTTAAAGCGGCGCGCGATGCCGAAATCGATCAGGTAGAGTCGCCCGCCGGGTGTGCGCATGATATTGGCCGGCTTAAGATCGCGGAAGATCACCGGCGGCTGGAGCTGATGCAGGTAGCGCAGGACATCACAGAGCTGGCTGCCAATGGGCAGCACCTGTTGGAGCGGCAGACTGGACTGCTGAGTCTGCTGGAGATATTCGTCCAGCGGTTCCCCGTCGATAAAGTCCATTACCAGGTACCAGTGGGTTTCGTCGATAAAATGCTCGTGAATTGCCGGCAGGTGGGGATGGTTGAGATTGGAGAGCAGGGAGAGTTCGCGATTAAACGTATCCGTGGCTTCGATGGCCTGTGCGGCACTGAGCGTATTCAGTTCAATGGCTTTGATCGCCACTATCCGGCCATTGGCTCGCGTATCGCGAGCCTTGTAAACTGCGCCAAAGCCGCCCGTGCCTACCTGGCTCAAGATCCGATAGCGCTCATGCAGGAGCGGTAAAACTGCTTGAGGTTGTGGCTGAGGTTGAACCAGCCTGACCGTGGTCCGCGCATCGGCGGAAAGCGTAATCTGCATGTAGACCTGTGCTCTGGTGCTCTGATCATCTTCGTCTGGCTGCTCGCGCGCCTCCGTGCCTGGCCGCTCAAGCTGGCCAGTTTCCAGCGGACGTGAACAGGCAAAGCACTGCGTCGCCTCGCGCGCGTTAGCCGCGCCACACTCCTCGCAATAGCGATCCAACGTCTCCATGCAGCTCAAACTCCCCTGAAATAGCGCTAGACAACATACACCCTTTTTCTCATTTATGATCCGGGAGAACAGCAAAAAATACGCTCCATCACTATAACATACGTCGAGACATCCTGCTTTGTCTCGAAAAGCAGAGGAACTCAGAGAATGAGCCTCTTGTGCGCTCATTCTCTGAGTTCCTCTGCTTTTCGAGATTATCTTTACGCCTCTACGCTCTGCTCGGTGGTAGAGGGGGTGCTGACCTCTTTGACGCTCTGCTCGCGGATGAATTCTTCGGTCATTTCGCGGGCCTGGTCGTCGTGGTGTTGGACTGGCGGGGATTTCATCAGGTAGGCGCTCGGACCTTCCAGGGAGCCGCTGATGCCGTTGTCGAGGGCCAGCTTGACCATGCGCACAGCGTCGATCACCACGCCGGCGGAGTTCGGGGAGTCCCAGACCTCCAGTTTCAGTTCCAGGTTCAGAGGCACATCGCCGAAGGTACGGCCTTCCAGGCGGATGTAGGCCCATTTGCGGTCAGTCAGCCACTCGACATAATCCGAGGGGCCGATGTGCACGTTCTCGGCGCCCAGATCGTAGTCCAACTGGCTGGTAACCGCGTTGGTCTTACTGATCTTTTTCGACTCCAGGCGGTCGCGCTCCAGCATATTGTAGAAGTCGGTATTGCCGCCGACGTTCAACTGCATGGTACGTTCCAGTTTGACGCCGCGCTCACGGAAGAGGCGAGTCAGGATGCGGTGGGTGATGGTTGCGCCGACCTGGCTCTTGATGTCATCGCCGATCATTGGCAGGCCAGCCTCTTTGAAGCGATCCTGCCAGTACTGTTCGCGCGCGATAAAGACCGGAATGCAGTTCACGAAACCAACCCCGGCTTGTAGTATCTGCTCGACATACCACTTGGTCGCCTGCTCAGAGCCCACGGGCAGATAGTTGATCACAACATCAGTGCCTGTGTCCTTCAGGATCTTAACAATATCGTCGGTCTGGCGCCCCGACTTTGTGATTACCTGGGACAGATATTTGCCCAGACCGTCGTGCGTCATACCGCGATACACTGGCGCGTTCAGAAATGGCACATCGGAGAAGCGGTAGGTGTTATTCGGGGCGGCAAAAATCGCCTCGCTCAAATCCTTGCCGACTTTTGTCTCGTTGATATCGAAGCCCGCGGTGAATTCAACATCACTGATGTGATAACCGCCCAGGTTGACGTGCATCAAACCCGGAATAAAGTCGTCAGGCTTCGCGTTTTTGTAGTATTCCACGCCCTGTACAAGCGAACTGGCGCAGTTGCCTACGCCGATAATGGCTACGCGCACTTTTTTCTGGCTCATCCTACAAGATCCTTTCTGGACAGACTGAGTATCTTCATCCTGCTACCAAAACAGATGGGTTTAGTGTTCATATACCTAATCATACCGCGTAGGAAGCCCGCTTTGCTAGGCGATTATAGACAAAAAACCTGTGAATATTCTCACTATTCAACCTTTTTAGGGATCGAACGGGGCAAGCCCATTGTTTGAGTGAGGAACCTGGGGGAAGAAACAAATGGGTGGGAAAGTGAACTTTTTGGCCTAAATTTGTAACAAATAAGGAGGACACGGTGTAAAAGATAGTATGGCTGAAAAAAATGACTGGAATAAAGAAAGGATTGTTTAAATATGGCGGATCAAGTGTTGACGAGGCTGGATGTCGCGCCTGCCGCGGCGCAGACGGGCGAGATCGCCTTGCGCACGTTTCATCTGACAAAACAATACGGGCAGCGGCTGGCGGTGAATAATCTGGACCTGGAAGTGAGGCGCGGCGAGATTTTTGGTTTTCTGGGACCCAACGGGGCCGGGAAGACGACGACGATTCGTATGGCGCTGGGCTTGATTACACCTACATCAGGCCGCGTGGAGATCCTGGGGAAGGATGTGATAACCAGGCGGGCGGAGATTTTGCCGCGGGTGGGGGCGTTGATCGAGACGCCCGCGTTGTACCTCTATCTTTCCGGGCGTAATAATCTACGAGCGATCGGCTCGGCGCTTGGTGGCGTGCCGGAAAAACGCATTGACGAGGTTCTGGAACTGGTGGGTCTGGTGGGACGCCAGAAAGATAAGGTGCGCACGTACTCGCTGGGGATGAAGCAGCGCCTGGGGATCGCGATGGCACTCTTGCAGAACCCGGATGTCTTGATCCTGGATGAGCCGACCAACGGCATGGACCCGGCTGGCATTGTCGAAATGCGTGACTTAATGCATGGACTAGCGAGCGTTGGCAAAACCATCTTCGTCTCCAGCCACCTGCTGGCCGAGGTGCAGCAGATCTGCACGCGCGTGGCCATTATCAACCAGGGCAAGCTGGTCACCGAGTCGTCGGTGGCAGAACTGACGCGGGGGCAGGGCGAATTTCGCGTGGTGGTTGAGCCAGCCGCCGAAGCTCTGGCGTTGCTACAGATTCAGACCTGGGGCCGTGGAGCGCGCATGGATAACGAGGGCGCGCTGATTACGCCTGCGCCCGATGGTACCGGGCGCTCGCTCAACCTCTTTTTAATGCAGGCCGGCTTTGTGCCCGAAACCCTGGAGCGACCCACGCAGGATCTGGAGCAAGTCTTCTTGAATCTAACCAATTCTGGCTCGGGAGATATCAAATAGATGAGTACTTTTACAACAAGCCCCGCTTTAACCGATCAGGGCTTTGCCCTTCATTCCTCCCGGCCCAGCTTCTTCGGGCTGGTGCGCGGTGAAATTTTCAAGGCGGTGCGCCAGTGGACGCCCTGGATTGCCCTGGTGCTGATGCTGGGCATCATTTTCCTGCCGTTTTTGATCTTCTTTACCACCTCCGGTTTGAAAACCATGATGCTCTCGGCCAGCCACGATTACTTCTATGAGCGGGCAGCCACTGGTTTCGCGCTGCTGCGTGCTTTCGGAGGCATTGCGCTGCTGGTCATCACCGCGCGCATCATTGGCCAGGAGTATAGCCTGGGCACAATTCGCGTGGTGCTGGCGCGCGGTGTGGGACGGGTGCAGCTTCTGCTGGCCAAGATGACGGCTGCAGCGGTCCTGGCCCTGGCGCTGGTGGCCATTGGCCTGCTCGAAATCGCCTTGCTGGCCGGCGCGCAACTCCTGATCATCGCTGGTACCCTGAATCCGCTGACCAGCCTGCCCGCCAGCGCCTGGCACGACCTGGGCCTCTACGTGCTGACCATCCTGATTAGCATGGGAGCCACGCTGCTGATGACCACCGCGGTCAGTGTACTCTTCCGTTCCCTGGCCGGCGCGCTGAGTGCCTCTCTGATCTGGTTTCCCATCGACAACATGCTGGTGCAGATGTTCCGCCTGATGGCTGAACTGACCAAAAACGACTTCTGGCTGAAAGTAACCGCCTACCTGCTCGGTCCCAACCTGAACGCCATGGCTGGCGTGTTTGCTAACCGCGAAAGCTCGATCTGGAGGTTCGGTTTCAACCCGCTGGAAGTGGTAGACGGCACCCACACCCTCGTGGTGGTCCTGGTGTACGCACTTCTCTTCGCGGCTGTCGCCGTTGTTTTCACCTGGAAGCGCGACGTTAAAGAATAAGATCGGTTTGAGTCCAGAAAACGAGAGGGGCAGGCAAGAAGAAGCGCTGTTGTTCGCTTGCCTGCCCCGGTTCCGCTGAGAACAGGGATTCTCAAAAGTCCCTTTCCTGGCATCCGAACACGGCTGCGCCGCAGGCGCAAAGCCACAACTTTTGAGAAACCCTGCCCCTGAGAACAGGGCTGTTGCAAGATCGGGAATAAAAAGCCAAGCGGGAGTGCAGAGGGCGGCGAGCCCTCTGCCGGGGTTCGGGGCGTCCCCGAAAAAAACCTTTTCTCTCTTTGTGCGAGCCGCCGCAGGCGGCGAGAATAATCTTGCAACAGCCCTGGCCCTGAGAAGCCCTCAACTTGACATCATGAAAATAGTTGCGTATACTTATGGAAACGTTTACGTTTTATTTTCATAGAGGAAAGAATGTCAGGAAACTTAGTAGATGTTGCAGCCAGAGCAGGCGTTTCGATTGCCACGGCGTCACGAGCCTTAAATGGCAAAGGCGGAGTCAAGCCGGAAACGCGTGATCGAATTCTCGCCATAGCGCAAGAGTTGAACTATTCGGCATCTATGGCGGGTCGTGGACTGGCGACATCGTCCACGCAAACTATCTGTTATGTCATGAGTCAACTCTATGATCCAGTAGAGGAAGATCCATTCTATCCGATCATTATGCGTGGCGTTGAGGCCGAGTTAAGCAATAAGGGATACCATTTACTTCTGACCGTCGCACGTGGTGAACAGTTCAAATCGGTCGTCAACTTTAAACCCGTCGCCGAAGGACGTGTGGATGGTATTATTCTGGCCGGACCAGATATTCCTCCACGTTTTATCATTGAACTGAAGCAACAGGGTATTCCCATCCTCTTAATCGACAACAACCTTTCCACCATGCCCATTGATACAGTGAACAACGATGATCAGCGGGGAGGGCAACTGGCAACCACGCACCTGATAGAACATGGACATGCTGCCATCGTGGCTCTGCTGGGACCACAATCCTGGTTTAGTTCGATGCGTCGTGGTCAGGGCTATCAGCTTGCCATGCAGCAGGCAAACCTTCCACCTTATATGTTTCATTCAGAAATGGGCACGAATATTGAAACAGGGAAGAAACTCGTGGCGCAGGCTCTTGACGCAGTTCCCAATCTCACGGCAGTCTTTGCTGCTAATGATGCAATGGCTGTTGGGGCAATGCGAATGCTGATTCAACGTGGACTAAGGGTTCCTGAAGATGTAGCTGTGATAGGTTTTGATGATACGCTCTATAGCGCATTAAGCGAACCACCTCTCAGCACCATGAGGATCTTTAAACAGGAGTTAGGAAAACTCGCGGCGAAGCGAATGCTAGAGATGTTGGAAGATGAGGATTCCACTCATCGACCCGAAGTCCAGGCGCTCGTGGCAACCGAGTTAGTCACACGCCGCTCTTGTGGCTGTGAGACCGATAACCAGTGGTAATACAGCCTCATCCGTTGTATTGTTCACGAAGACGACCTTCCTTCACGAAGATCAAGTGAAGGCCAAAGAGGTCGGTTCAGGCCAAAGTCGTTCTTAAGACATGTCAACAAACAGACATGTCAACCGGACATGAAAAGTATTTTATTAAGGAGTCTCAGCAATGAAGCTAAAGCACGTCTTAAAATTACTTGCACCACTGATGCTTGCGACAATCATATTCGCAGGATGTGGTGGAAGCCAGGCAAGTAATCCATCAGGAAAAGTCGCGATTACCTTCTGGGCGGCACCAAATCCTCCTCAGGTGAAATTCTGGACAGATATGGCCAAAGGATTTATGGCCCAGAATCCGAAGATCACGGTTACCGTGAAACCGATGCCAGAATCGCCAACCTCCGAAGCGGCTATTCAGGCAGCGCTGGCTGGTAATACAGCCCCAACCGCTTCAGAGAATATATTTACTGGCTTCGCTTCTCAACTTTTTCAGTCACAGGCCTTAGTTCCGCTTGACCAGATGCCTGGTTTTGATCAGGTCATACAGACGCGCAATATGCAGAAGACGATGGCCAACTGGAAGTTCAGCGATGGCCATTCATATGTGATCCCCATGTATTCAAACCCGATGCTGGTTGGCTGGCGCATGGATATTTTGCGTCAGATTGGCTACAATCAGCCACCACGCACCTATAGCCAGGTGATTGCGATGGGCAAAAAACTTCAGGCCAAATTCCCCAACAAATTCGTGTGGGTTGGTCAACCCCTGGGTGATGATAGCTGGTACCAGCGCTGGTTTGATTTCTTTACGCTCTATGATGCCGCCAGCAATGGTCATTCCTTCATCACAGGCGATAAGCTTACCGCCGATGATCAGTCCGCGCTGCAAACGCTGACGTTTGTGCAACAGTTATCGCAGCAACATATGCTTATGACGCAGAACGTGACAGACCCATTCGAGACGGGCCTGGCAGTGATGAATGTGATTGGTCCGTGGACGTTCCCAACCTGGCAGCAGAAATATCCAAACTTAAAATTGAACGACAGCTATGCTCTGACTCCTCCTCCGGTTCCTGATAGCATGGCGAGCAGTTCAGTTGATGCAACCAAAACTTTTGGTGACTCCAAAGGTATTGTGATTTACCAGCAGGCCTCACCAGAGCAGCAGCAGGCCGCCTGGCTGTTTTTTAAATGGACTTTGAGCGATGCCCAACACGATCTGGAATGGCTGCAGACGACCGGCGAGGCTCCTGCCCGTGATGACCTGGGCGCCAACTCAGTCTTTACAAGTTACTATCAACAGAATCCGCAACTTCTGGCCTATGCCAAAAACATCTCAAATGCGATTCCCGCGCTGCAGAATGCGAATTACACGAGTATTCAGCAGTCACTGGGTGATGATGCATGGATTCCGGTCATCAAAGGTCAGACGACCCCTGCGCAGGGTTGGCAGAAATGGAAGTCGTCAGTCCAATTGTCGTCAGGCAATTAGGTTTTTGTAGTAGTTCTAGCTAACAGGGTGACTCCATATGCGGCGTTGCACTCCCTATGGAGCCACCCCCCTTTCTGAGAAGCATCGGTATATTGCTGTTCACGTCTCCATAACCAATGTTTGCCGATTCAATAAACACGCCATATATCTGCTTATCAGCGTAGCTACGCATAACACGTACTGTAAAACGCAATTGTCAACGGCTCGATCAAGACTAATACGGCACATGCGCATTCAGATAATTGGATGACATCTTGCAGAGGATTTTACTATGGTACAGGATACATACAGTGTAAATGAGTCCACTCAGTATAGAAAAGACGCCCGACGGGGACAGGCCAGACGGCGCATTCGTTTGCGCAATCATGGCTACTGGCTTTACTGGATTGCTGTGCCTGTTTTTCTCCTGATGGTGTTGCCTTATGCTTATCTGCTCCTCCAGTCGTTTGCCCCCTGGAGCCAGGTAGACGAGACCTTTTTCCCTTCAACGTTGACGTTGCGTTCCTATGAATGGATTTTTACAGGTGGTGGTTTTGAGCCGCAACCCTGGCTCAATGCGCTGTTTAATAGCGTGTTGGTGTCTGTTGTTGATAGCGTATGTATGGTGGTTATAGGGGCTATAGCAGGCTATGCGTTCTCAATACTTCAATTTCGTGGTCATAAACTTATCAATAACTTTATTCTTTTTCAAATGTTCTATCCGGCCATTATCCTGCTGGTACCCACGTTTCTGGTGATTCGCTTTACCGGACTCTACGATACCTATTGGGCCATGTTGTTGCCATATCTGGTAAGTCTATGGGCTGTGTTTATGTATACGAGCTTTTTCCGCTCAGTTGATAAGGAAATCCTGGAGGCCGCACGTATAGACGGTGCCGGGGAACTGACCATCATTTTCCGCCTGATGGTACCGATTTCTCGCACAATATCGACGGTCATCTTCCTATTTGTCTTTATGGATCGCTGGACCAACCTGTTGTGGGACCTGATAGTCGTGAAAGATCCGGCAAAACAGACGTTAAGTGTACTGCTCTCGACGATGTTTGGTCCCTATGGTACCTATCCAGGGCCTCTCTATGCGGCAGGTGCTCTGCTGACATTCCCTATTCTCATTCTGTTCCTCATCTTTAGCCGTAATCTGGTGAAAGGTATTCAGCTTGTTTTACGTTAATCAGACAACAAAGCAAGCGAATATACGCGAAAGGGGCCTGCACTATGATCAGGGTAACTGGTACAAAACAGAGTAAGCAGTCAAAGATTTCCTTGAGGAAAGAGTTTCAGGGCTGGCTGCTGACGAGTCCATATCTAATCTTTACGCTCATCTTTTTCTTGATACCGCTGGTATACAGTATCTACCTTGTCTTTCAGCGTTGGAATCTGATCTCGCCGAGACCGACATTTGTTGGCCTGACAAACTTTCAGGAGGCACTCACAAGTCCACGGATCTGGCAAGCCTGTCTGGTATCCTATAAGTTCATAGTGCTCTTCGTGCCACTCGTGATGGCTGCGTCGATTGGACTGGCCTTGATTGTGCACCACTTGCCAAAATTGAAGGCGCTCTTTGCGATTGGATTCTTTCTGCCCTACTTAGCGTCGGGAGTAGTGTCTTCGCTGATTGGGCGCGGCATCCTGGCCTATAATGGTCCCTTTAATACGTTTTTGCGCTCCATATTCGGCACGTCTCCAGATTGGCTGGGCGATGGCAATCTTGCGTTACTGATAATCGTGGTGATGGTGGTCTGGAAGTTCGCGGGCTACTATGCGCTCATCTTCCTTTCCGGTTTGCAGGGCATTATCAGCGAAGTCTACGAGGCGGCATCACTTGATGGAGCAAATGCCTGGACAACCTTCTGGCGCATCACATTACCGATGCTGTATCCGGCTTTCTACACGGTGTTAATCCTGGCGGTGGGTATTTCATTCTCGCTGTTCACTGAGCCATTTATGCTGACCAAGGGCGGCCCAGAAATGGCAACGCAAACCTGGCAGTTAGAAATTTACTATCAGGCATTTGAGCAGTTTCGTTCAGGTTATGGTGCAACTGTTGCACTGATCAATGCAGTCGTTACGCTGATTACCATTCTCATTATCCGCCGTCTTGTTGAAGCGTGGGGACGCCATAATGGCTGGTAGAATAGGTATCAACCGGACCGGCGCGTCCGGTGTGCTTGTCCGTTCTTTTTTACTAACTAAAGGAGCATTTCATAATGGTTGATATAGCAAAGCGTTTTTCACACAACCCTATCCTGCATCCGCGCGATGTCAAGCCCAGCATGGATGGTCTCGTCGTTGAGTGCCTGCTCAATCCGGGCGCTTTCACCTTCCAGGGAAAAACCTATTTATTGCTGCGTGTCGCCGAACGCCCGGAATTGAAAGAGGGGTACGCGAGCGCTCTTAGTGTCGATCCCAACGAAGCCAGCGGACTGAAAGTACTGCATTTCGCAAAAGATGACCCGGCGGTTAATCTCAGCGATCCCCGCAGCATCGTCCACGAGGGGAAAACATACCTCACAACGCTCTCACACCTGCGTTTAGCATCGAGCGAAGACGGCATTCATTTCACCGTCGATGAGAAACCAACCCTGCCTGGTGAAGGACACCAGGAGGCTTATGGTATCGAAGATTGCCGTGTCACGCAGGTAGGTAGCTGCTATTATTTGACCTATACAGCAGTCGGCGAAGATGGCTATGGTGTTGGCATGATCAGCACCGAAGATTGGCAGCACTTCACACGTCATGGTATGATCCTGCCTCCTCCCAACAAGGACTGTACGCTTTTCACCGAAAAGATCGGAGACAAATACTACGCACTACATCGCCCAACGCTCGGCAGCGGTGGACTGGGTGGTAACTATATCTGGATCGCCGAATCGCCCGACCAGCTTCACTGGGGCAATCATACATGCATTGCACGCTCGCGCCCTGATAAATGGGATTCGGCTAGAGTCGGAGCGGGAGCCGCGCCTACGCGCACATCAGAGGGCTGGCTAGAAATCTATCATGGAGCCACCGAAGATAACCGCTACTGCCTGGGCGCACTGCTGCTTGATCTCAACGATCCAACCAGAGTTATTGCTCGCTCAGAGGACCCCATCATGGAGCCAACAACTGACTATGAGATCAATGGTTTCTTCGGCAACGTTATCTTCACGAACGGCGTCGTCGAGAATGGCGATACTATTACAGTCTATTATGGGGCTTCTGATCTTGTTGTGTGTGGAGCAACCTTCTCGATCAAAGAGATCCTCGATACGCTGCGCCAGGAAAAATTATGAGCAAGCAACTTGGATTAGGAGTCATTGGGTACGGCGGCTTTGGCGAGTTTACCACTGCTACCCTAAAGGATCTGCCTCAACTGCGTATCGCGGCAATCTTCGATACGATTGAGGCAAGAAGAGAAGCAGCGGCGGCTCGTTATCAACAAACACATGTCTACGCGGAGATGGAACAATTGCTGTCTGATCCCGAAGTCGATATCGTGACCATTGCTACACCTCCCTGGCTACATGTATCGCAAGCCTTAGCAGCTATCAAAGCGAAGAAACATGTCTTCCTTGAAAAGCCACTGGCAACTAGCTTAAGTGACGCGGATACGCTGGTCTCTGCTGTGCATGAACACAGGGTGCACCTCACCATCGACTATGTGCTGCGTCATGTGCCGATCTATAAAAAGCTGCAAGCCCTGGTAAACAGCAAACTGCTGGGTGATGTCGCCTATGTGCGCCTGGAAAATACCGCCTCTAATGAGGCCCTGCACGCGCAGCACTGGTTCTGGAATCGCGCTAAAAGCGGGGGCATCTTTATCGAACACGGTGTCCACTTCTTTGATCTGTGCAACCAGGTCGTCGGTAGTAAGCCGGATAGTATCTCAGGCTATGCACATACCGGAAGCGACGGCAGACAGGATCGCGTTATGTCAGCGGTGGCATACGCGAATGGCGTACAGGCTAACTTCTATCACACCTTTGACCGGCCCGCGATTATTGAGCAGACAACTTTCCACGTAGTAATGGAGCGTGGCACCGCGACTGCTTACGGCTGGATACCTGATCGCCTGGAGATTCAAGGCACATTACCAGAGCAGAACTATGGCCAACTTGAAGAGGTATTGGGGGTCAGGCTGGAAGTGACCAGCGTTCCTGCCCCTGAAGGGATCACTGGCGCGACACCAGGACAACTGGTGCGTGCGACCCTGACCCGTGCTAACCGCACGCTCGATTACCAGAATGCTGTGCGCGAAGGCATGGTCGATCTGATCAAAGCAATTCAGGGGCCTGATTACAAACCACAGGTATCGCTACAAGATGCCTACGAGAGCTTCAAACTGGCCTATCTGTCGCAGCAGTCCATCGAAAAAGGACATAGCCTCAATTTCTAGCAACAGGCTAGACGGGCTGTTTAGTCACTCCCTAAACGGATTTGATATCAGAACAAAAAAGAGGCTCCTTTCTACTATTGCGGAATGATTCTAACCGCTTTTCCAGGTAGACTAAGGAATAGGAAAACATGAACCAAGCGTCTTTTTGAGACACAAAAAGGAGTCTGACTTATGAACACGGATACAGCTTTGCTCGTAATTGATGTCCAGGCGGGCGTCGTGGGGGACGCTGCCTATCACCGCGAGGAGGTACTCTCGAACATTAAGCTGCTGCTGGAGCGCGCTCGCAGCAGTGGCACGCCGGTTATTTATGTGCAGCACAATGATCGCTGGATGGAGGTGGGGACGCCCGATTGGGAGATTCTCCCGGCGGTGAAGCCGCACGCGGGCGAACCTGCCATTCGGAAAGAAGCGCCCGATTCGTTTCATGAGACTCGTCTGCAAGAAGAACTGGCGGCGCACGGGATCAAACGGCTGGTTATCGCGGGAGCGCAGACGCAGATATGCATCGATAGCACTGTGCGCAGAGCGGTTGCTGAGGGTTACGATGTGCTGCTGGCCGGCGATGCTCATACCACGGACGATAGCGAGACTCTGCCGGCTGAGAAGATTGTCGCGTTCTTTAATGAGACGCTTGATGGCTTCTGGGCAGGTGAGCATAAGGTGAAGGTGCAGCCGGCGAGCAAGATTCAATTTGCTTCGGCGTAGAGTGAGATTCCCCCAGCGTTGGTGGACCATGTTCGTCAAGCACTCGATCTGACTTGCAAAGGGACGGTGGCCAGTTGCTTTTTATCTGACCCCGTTTATCTTGCTCTCTGGTGATGTCTCTTTCAGCAGAGGCTGGACAATTCTGAAATGATGAGAGGAGCACCGGATATTCTATGAAGATCTATCTGGTGGATGGGACCTATGAGCTGTTTCGCAGCCACTTTGGCGCGCCGCCGCGCAAGGCACCAGATGGGCGCGAGGTCGGCGCAACGCTGGGCCTTTTACGCAGCCTGCTGATGCTCTTGACTACGCCTGGCATCACCCACGTGGCCTGCGCGTTCGATCACGTGATCGAGTCCTTCCGTAACGACCAGTACCCCGGCTACAAGACCGGCGCAGGCGTTGACCCCAACCTGATAGCCCAGTTCCCGCTGGCCGAAGAGGCTGTTTCCGCGCTTGGGCTGGTGGTCTGGTCGATGGTGGAGTTCGAGGCCGACGATGCCCTGTCCAGCGCGACCGCCCGTTTCAAGAACGAAGCCGGGGTCGAACAGATCGTGATCTGCTCGCCGGATAAGGATCTGGCCCAGCTGGTCTCTGGAAGCCGCATCGTTGGCTGGGATCGCCGCCGCGATATTCGCATCGATGAGGCGGGCGTGGTAGAGAAATTTGGCGTGCGCCCGCAGTCGATCCCCGACTGGCTGGGGCTGGTGGGCGATGCGGCCGACGGCTTCCCCGGCATCCCGGGCTGGGGTGAAAAATCCGCGGCGGCCGTGCTTGCAAAATACGAGCACCTCGAGGCGATCCCTGCAGATCCGCAAACCTGGGGGTTGAGCGCCAGCCGCGCCGCGCGCCTGGCTGAGAGCCTGGCCCAGCACCGGGCTGAGGCGCTGCTTTTCCGCAAACTGGCGACACTGCGCGAGGATGTGCCATTGAAGGAAACGCTCGCCGATCTGGAATGGCAGGGCGCGAACGCGCGGCTGAAAGATGTCTGCCACCAGCTGGGCGATGAAAAGTTCCCCGGGCGTGTTCCGAGATGGCGCGAGAGATGAATTTGGCATCTTCAAGCAGGGGTAGCGCAACGCTGGCTATCACCAGGGGCAGAGGAGCGGCTACTCCTGCTTGAAGATGCAAGGTATTTCACTGGCAAGTTCCTTTTTCGGACAGATCCGGCACTCGCTGAGAAAAACAGCGGATTTTTCGCCTGTTTTGCTGCTCTTGCAAGCAAAACAGGCGGCAAGTTCACATTCCAATTGGGAAAGTGGAACTCGATGGATCAGAGGGTAGAGCCACATGATCTGGTGAAGGT
>DASVMX010000631.1:0-4399 GCA_036384215.1 Ktedonobacteraceae bacterium
ACCGTCCAGATTTGCCCCTTTCATGCTCGCTTCTGCACTCTGCCTCCTGGGATTCTCTTGACAAAAATGTGACTTCGCAATAAGGACGATCTGTTGTTTACCGTAGTCGACGAAGGCTATGCGCGTTTCGCGCGTATGCTAACCAACGCGACAACGAGCCACGAAGATCCGTGGGAAACTGGATCTGTTTGCAAAAAATGATGCCTACCTGCAACAACCTGAGTCGCACCCCCCGTTCCAGGGCTGTTGTCTTCTAGCCGTATCTATGCTACACTTGTTTTATAATAAGCTGTTCCGGGAAAAAGATGAGAGAAGACCATACAACAAATTGCGCGTATGCGCGCAGCCAGCAGCAGAGCCAGCCTTTATGCCGGTCTGGCTTGTTGTACGCTGTTCCCGGGTAGACAATGAACGTACACAGGAGTCGTCAGATCGCGCGAAGATCTGGCGGCTCTTTTTGTTGTGGACGCCGGATCGTTGCTCGCTCCTGAGGGACCTGGCAATTTTTGTGGACGCTGGATGGATTGGCTCAGTGAAAGGAGCATGGAACACTATGGATATCAGTCTTTTTCTGCGTGGCTTGCTGATTGGCTTCTCAATTGCGGCGGTGGTCGGGCCAATAGGGATGCTCTGCGTTCAACGCAGTCTGCAGAAAGGCTTTGTGACTGGCCTGGTCACTGGCATGGGGGCCGCGACCGCCGATGGGCTCTACGGCGGCATAGCGGCGTTTGGTTTAACCCTGATCTCGACTTTTCTGATCGGTCAGCAGGTCTGGATTCGCCTGATTGGCGGTCTGTTTCTGCTCTACCTGGGCGTCAGGGCGATGCTGAGCAAATCGGCTGACCAGGCCGCGCGTGCCGGCGGTAACGGTCTGCCGGGCATCTACATCTCGACGCTCTTGCTGACGCTGACCAATCCGCTGACGATTCTCTCCTTCGCCACCGTTTTCGCGGGCCTTGGTGTGGGCCTGAGCGGGAACAGTCCGCTTGTGGCGACCCTGGTGACACTGGGCGTCTTTCTGGGCTCGGCCTGCTGGTGGCTGCTGCTGAGCGGAGGCGTCGGCTTGCTGCGCGAGCGGCTCACCGGGCGCTGGCTGAACTGGATCAACCGCCTGACTGGCATAGCCTTGCTCATTTTTGGTAGCATAGCTCTTATTAGCCTTATCCGCTGAACGTGGCAGCGTCGCCTGTTCATACGAGATCGAATCTCGTGAGAGACAGAAAGGCAATTTGTTTCGATGAAGATTTCGCGACGTTGTTACGCCATCACTGGTCTGGGTTTCATTCCTCCCTGGTCGGTCAATGCTGGCCTGGTTGCCGGCGAGGTGGCGACCCTGGTAGTAGATACATAAAAGGGAAGAAGATCCTATAGTGGAAAATCGTGTCTCACACGATTTTCCACTATAGGATCAACTAATCATTCATCTTCTTCCTGGTAGATTTGCTCCAGCGATTGGAAACGGGCGCGTTCGATGCGGCCCAGGCGTTTGGTGAACTGGGTGGTGGCGTAGTCGAGGTGTTCCTGGATCTGGAAGCCAAAGGGCAGATCTTCGGGTGGTATGTCCGTGGCGTCCTCGGACGACTCGGAGACGACTCCCAGCGCGTAAACCAGCAGGCGGTTCATCTCCTGCTCGACGATTTCCCACAGCTCGGGCTTTTGCGCGACCAGGCGCGAAATCAGGTAGACGCCATAGGCAATGTGACGCGATTCGTCGCGTTTGAGCAGGCCAATGCCCTGGCGCAGACCAGGCAGGACGTTGTTGCGCTCCAGCATGTTGTAGTAGCTGTAATAGCCAGTCTCTGCCAGCACGCCTTCGACGATCATGTTATAGGTCACACTGGCCCGTATCTGCGCTTCCGGCGAGTGATCGGTCAGCAGGGTATTCATGGCTCTGGGCAGCTCTTCATAGAAAAGCGCGCGATAGCTGGGCGTGTGGTAACGCGAGAGATCGCTCTTATCGTGGGCCACCTCGTCGAGGAAACGGCGGAAGAATTCTGTGTGCTTGGCTTCTTCCCAGAGAAAGGTGGTCAGAAACATCTCTTCCTCCAGACGCTGCTCGCGGGCAACAGTCATAATCAGCGGCAGCAGGTCGAGCGTCACGCCTTCCTCACCCGACTGGAAAAGCGCCGTCAGGCTGATAATGGCCTCGCGTTCCTCTGCGCTAAAACCCTGCCAGTCTTGAATATCCTGCGAAAAATCGATGCTGCGCGGGTCCCAGATGCCCAGGCGTTTGGCCTTGTGGTAGAGGCGCATCGGGAGAATATCATGACGCAACCCAACGCCGCTGGTGGTCACGAAACGTTCATGAATAGGCGAAGTCATACTTGTTTACACTGCCTTTCAGGCGTTTCTGCAACGCCAAATGAATGAAATTCAGTACGCTATACCTTAACTATAAGCCGTTTTCATTCAGATTGCAAGCCGCGTTTACCCTGGCTCAGGAGTTTCCATTCTCCGCTGCATCTGGACTGGTCCCGCTGCGCGGTCCTTTTTCGGTCTTTTGAAGGCATGTTTTGCGGGCGTCGCCCGCAAAACATGCCTTCAAAAGACCTTGCGAGCCACCGCAGGCGGCGAGTTTGGAAAAAGGTAAGGCAGGCAAACTTTTGGGGCAGGTTAAGCGTTGATTTCCTGGGAGAGGTTTTTCTCGCCACTATAGTATGAACTGGGGGAAAACGAATGACTGATCTTGTGGCCCCGATAAAAGAAGTGACCGTTTATGCTGATCGCGCTCTGGTTATGCGTGCTGGCAAGCTGCAACTCGCGGCGGGTGAGCATGAATTGCGCGTCAATGATCTGCCCTCGTTTCTGCGCGAATCGCTGCGGGCTTCCGGCCAGGGACCGCTGGGAGCGCGCATTCTTGATGTTGATATCGCCACTGCTTTTCATAATCGCCCGCCCGAAAGCGAACTGCAAGCGCTCCAGGCGGCCTGCGATCTGCTCCAGCGGCGCATCGATATTATTAGCGCGCGCCAGGAGGCGCTAAACGATAGCCGCCAGTGGCTGCGCGCGTTGGGCGAGCACTCGCGCGAGTTCGCCAAGGGGCTGGCCAGCGGACAGATGAAGCCCCAGGAGTGCGCGGACTTTTTTTCCTTCACCGCTCAGCAGGCGCTGCAGAACGCGGAAGCTGAACAGGACCTTGCGGTACAGCTCAAGCTGGCCCAGGAGGAACTTTACGCCAAACAGCGCGAACTGGCCAGCAAGCGGGGGTATAGCCTGCCCGATCGGCTCGCGGCCATGGTGACGGTTACTATGCCAGAGGAGGGCGAGTTTACGCTCGAACTGTCCTACCTGGTCACCCAGGCCTCGTGGCACCCGCAGTACGACGCGCGTGTCAGCCTGGATGAAGACGGCAACCGGGGTGAAGTGGAACTGACCTATACCGGCCTGGTCCAGCAGTCGACGGGCGAAGATTGGAAGCAGGTCAGCCTGGCGCTTTCGACTGCTCGCCCCAGCCAGGCCGCGGCGTTGCCTGAACTGCAGCCGCGCTATCTCAATGTCTACATGCCGCCGCCGCCCATGACTGTGATGGCACAGGCAGCCGCGCCCATGCGCGGGATAAGCTTTCCAGCGCAGGCGAAAAGGGCGATGCATTCCGCGGCCGCACCGGGCAGCGCGGACTTTGCCGCGTTTGGGGAGGTAGAACCACCTCCGCCTGTTCAGGCAGAAGTCGCCACCGCGACCACCGAGCAGAGCGGTACAGCCTATGTCTTCAAGATCGCGCGCTCCGTGGATATCCCCTCGGACAACTCGCCGCACAAAACCACGATTGCCCGCGATAGCCTGCCCTGTGAGTTCGATTATGTCAGCGCTCCCGCGGTTGAGCCAACTGCTCATCTGCGTGCTCGCGTCACCAATTCCACCGAGCGCGTCCTGTTACCTGGCGAGAGCAGCATCTTCCTGAGCGGCGAATATGTAGGCACTACGCATGTAAAAATGACCGCTCCACGCGAGCAGTTCAAGATCTTCCTGGGCATTGACGATACTCTCAAGATCAAACGAGAGCAGATCGAGCGCACCGTCGAAAAAGGCGCGCTGCTCCAGAGCGATCTGCGCCGCATCACCTGCGCCTATCGCGTCACTCTTCACAACTACGCCGCTTTCCCACGCGCCATCGTGCTCCGCGACCAGCTCCCGATCTCCCAGCACGAGCGCATCAAAGTGAAGACACAATCCATCCAGCCCCAGCCAGCCGAGCGTACCAAACTCGAACTGCTCACCTGGCGCTTCACCCTGCCCGCTGACGGCGAGTACAAAGTGGAATACCGCTATACCATTGAGCATCCGCAGGACGTACAGGTAACTGGCTTGCCATAAATACACGGCCATGGACTGCGCAGCACCTGCGGCGCTTCGCAGAGGTTGAAAACGAATATTTCTGGCGCGGACATTGCCCGCGCCA
>DASVMX010000632.1:0-5642 GCA_036384215.1 Ktedonobacteraceae bacterium
AGCGGGAGTCTATCCCGTTTTACCTGCGCGCTCTTGAGCAGGAACTTTCAGGCCCGGATCTCGAAAGAGCCTTGCTCGGTTTGGGCAGCACCTACCGCGGCCTGGGTGAGTATCAGAAGGCCGTGGAGACCCTGCGCCGGGGCGTAAGAGAATTCCCCCACAACCGCGCCCTCCAGGCCTTCCTTGCCATGGCCCTCTACAACACGCAGCAATATAAAGAAGCCATGGAACTTGTCTTCGTCAACCTGCTGGAGACCACCGCCGACGAAAAACTCCAGTACTTCAAGCGCGGTCTTTTGTACTATGCAACCCACCTCGACGAAACCTGGTGATGAGATTCTATTTACAATGAGGCGCAATTTGATGGCAAGCATTGCCTGATAGGTACCAAGGAGCACACCGGAGCCGCGCCTCCAGTGTGCCCTCAACGGCAGCCAGTTTATCGACGAGTCTCTGCTCTATCCAGACAAAGCCGGGATAAAGTATGACGGAGCTATCCATCTCGGAGATCGCGTTGGGATTGGAATTCAACCGGCTCCGCGGGCCTTAGAACAGTTTTTAGCAAAGGATTTGCATGTATGACGACAACATTGATTCATACCCTTCACGACGCTCTTGAATTGTGTTATCATGGCCAGACGCTTTTTCGCTATGTCTACGCTTCCAAAACTCCTGCAGTTGAATCGCCCAGACCCTATTTTCATCCCTTGAAGACCCTGGCTGGCAACGAAATCAGCCTCTTTCGACCCTACGACCATCTCTGGCACGCTGGTCTCTCGATGACGATTGCCAATCTTTCAGGCGAAAACTTCTGGGGCGGGCGCAGCTATACACGCGAGGCCGCGGGCTATGTACAGTTTGAGAATAACGGGCGTATTCAGCATAGTGCCTGGCAGGAGATCACCTGTGACGAGCAGATGCGCGGGATCGAGCGTTTACAGTGGATCACACAGGCCGGGGCTACCTGGCTGGAAGAGGAACGCCGCATCGTCGTCAGCGAAATAGAGCCTGGAGCCGGTTACTGGAGCCTTGATCTCGCCTTTCGCCTGCTCAACGTCAGCCAGCAGCCCCTGCTTTTCGGTTCGCCTACCACGGAAGGCAGACCCCTGGCCGGCTACGGCAGCCTCTTCTGGCGTGGCCCGCGCTCATTCCTGTGCGGCCAAATCCTCGCAGCAGGCGGGCTGGAAGGGCCGGAAATCATGGGCCAGCCCGCGCCCTGGCTGGCCTTCATCGGCTCCCATGACGGGAATGGCCAGCAATCCACCATCCTCTTCATCGACCAGCCCGGCAACCCGCGCTATCCCAACAAATGGTTCGTGCGCAACGATCCCTACGCCTGCGTCAGTTGCTCCTTCATGTTCGACGAATACTACACCCTCCTGCCTGACGCTACCCTGGAACTCACCTACCGCGTCGTCATCGCCAACGGCGCCTGGTCACGCGCCAGCATCGAACACTATGTAGCGCCTTTACACTCGAAACGGTGAATGGAGCCCGCCGCTCCATTCACCGGTATTGGATCAACTCGCCTGGTGTATCCTCCCTAAATATCCTATCCTGTAAAGATTGCCAGCAATGTTCGTGAAAATATCTGGCGATACAAAACGAAATATGTTTCTGGCTCAAATCCTCTTTCTATCTCAGGTGTGGAAATGCTAAGCAACACAGGCTATTAGTAATATCTGGCTATATAAATGTGAAATAAGCATGAGCAATACTTCCTCCATTTTATACTATGAAATATTCCAGGGCGTTTCTTTGCGCACCTGTGAAACCGTTCCTGGAATTGAAGTGCATCTATCAGGAGACACCAGAGTGAGGGCTATCATTATGCGATAGTTCCCTGTTCAACCTTAGTTCGGAAAGGAGAGAACCATGTTCTCCGTTTTTAAGCAAGCATCTGGTACTCATGAGGGCGTTTTGAAAGAGTTGAGTGATGAGCAGCTCTCCGAAGTTGCCGGTGGACAGCATCACCACCATCACAAACACCACAAACCCACTACAAAGCCGCCCGTGACCATGCCACCTGTCACCATGCCGCCAACCGGCACCCAGACCCCCGGCAGCCCGGTGACCGTGGGAGGAGTGACCTACCCCTCCAATTCTCACTGGTAGGCTAAGGGTCCGCTTTAATACCCGTACCCTGGCAAATAGGGAACATGACGGGAGTCATTCCCGTCGTGTTCCCTGCCCTGCAATATATTGGGGATATGAAGACCATACGTGAAAAAGCGCAGAGAAGGGGGGTAGAGCATTGGCTACGCTGGATCGCTCGATTTTTCGCCAGCGCGCGCTGGATAGATATATGCTGCGGCAGGAGGGGCATGTTGTGTTGCGCCTGGTTTCGCCGCGCGTCTTTCTATCGCTCTGGCTGCTGCTGCTGCTGGCGGTTGGCGCTGGTGCGCTGGTCTGGTCAGTTCAGGAGCCGGTGGTGATTTCGGGCAGAGGGCTGGTGGTGCAGGCAAAGGTGATGGATGAGAAGAGCACGGATGGCATTGTGGTGCTGCTGCTCTTTTCCCCGGACCAGCAGGCAAGCCTGCACGCAGGACTGCCGGTGAGTATCACGATCGCGACGACGAAGATTACGTTTCACAGCACTGTTCAGACGGTCGAAGCGGGGGTGATGAGTCCGGCGGAAATCGGCGCGCAGATCCATTCGCAATTGCCTCTGGTGATGACCATCGCTGGACCCGCGGTGGTGGCGGTGGCCCAGGTTGAGCCGATGGCGCTGGCTCAAACCTATCTCGGCAGCCAGTGCCAGGTAGAAGTGCAGATCGGCACGAGGAGCGCCCTCTCTCTGTTGCCTGGCTATGGGCCCGCGGTCCAATTTTTCCATGCTTTACGCGCCTGGATCGGGAATATCAGAAAGAGCATAGGCGGTGTATTTTTCGATGGAGACAGAAAGGGAAATTTTGCAGCCCACGCGTGATCCACGGTCTTTACAGAATAAAAAGCGTACAGTGGCGTTGCCGCGGGAGGCCGCGCCGGTGACAGGCCAGCTCGCGTCCGAGGCCTCTTCGCCAGTCCCGGAAGAGACGCAGCGAGAGCAGGAGCCTCTGGTCAGGTTGCTTCCGCGCACGTCCGAGGACGCGAAGAAGCATCCCGCGCTCGCTGCTCGCCGCCAGCGCCGCGAGCAGCAATCCGACCATTACCCGGCTGAACTCCTGCAGATTATGGAGTCCGAGACCAGCAAGCTGCGGGCCCTGGCGTCCCAGCAGACCGCCGCCGCGTCGTCCAGAAAGCGGAGGCGCAGGAAGAGGCGGCGCGTGCCTGAAATCAGGCAGGTGACGGCGGTGGAGTGTGGCGCGGCCTGCCTTGCCATGATTTTGAACTACTATGGGCACGCCGCCGGTCTCGGCGAGGTGCTGGAACGCTGCGGCGTGGGACGCGACGGGCTGACCGCGCTCGAAATCGTTAGAGCCGCGCGCCTGTACGGCCTGCGCGTGCGCGCTGTCTCGCTTGACCTGGACGATTTTCGTTTTGTCAGCCTGCCGGCGCTTGTGCACTGGGAATTCAACCATTTTTTGATTGTAGAACGCTGGTCGCGCACCCGTGTCGACGTGGTTGATCCCGCGCTGGGCCGTAGAAGCCTGACGCCAGCCGAGTTCGACGCTGGCTTTACCGGGGTCGCACTCATGCTGGAGCCGGGTGCACAGTTTGAGCAGAAAGCTCCCCGGCCCTCGTTGACCCTCTGGTCCTATATCCGCTCGTTTTTGCGCCTGCGTGCGATTATTCTCCAAATCCTGGGAGCCTCGCTGCTCTTGCAACTCCTGGGACTGGGCGGGCCGTTCCTGACAGAAGTCGTGATCGACCACGTCCTGCCAGAGCGCGATCCAAATATGCTCCTGACGCTCGCGCTGGGGATGCTCATCCTGGTGCTCATGCAGGGTGTGACCATGTTTCTGCGCTCATCCCTCCTGATCTATCTGCAAACGCGGATCGACACCAATATGATGCTCAATTTCTTTGAACACCTGCTGAGCCTGCCCTATCGCTTTTTCCAACTGCGCCTGAGCGGCGATCTGCTGGCGCGTATGAACAGCAACCTGGCGATCCGCGACGTGCTGACCAATCAACTGATCTCCACCCTGCTCGATGGCGGCACCGTGATTGTCTACACGCTGATCCTTTTTTCTCTGTCGAAGTTGCTCGCGGGCATTGCGCTGGCCATCGGCTTCGCGCAAATTGCCCTGCTTTTGCTGAGCGCGCCAGCCATGCGCCGTCTGACCCGGCGCGATCTGGAGGCACAGGGCAAGACGCAGGGCTACATGAACGAGGTGCTGGCAGGTATCGCCACTGTCAAGGCCGCTGGAGCCGAACAACGGGTCTTCCACCGCTGGGAGAGCTATTTCTTCAACGAAATGAACATCTCGCTGCGTCTGAGCTATCTCTCGTCCGTCGTGAGCACATTCTTTACGATCATTACCCTGCTCTCTCCGCTGCTGTTGCTCTGGGTGGGAGCGCTCCAGGTTATTGCGGGCGCAATGAGCATTGGCACCATGCTGGCCCTCAACGTCCTGGCGGTGCAGTTGCTCGTGCCCCTGGCCGCGCTGGCCATGAGCTGGCAGGAGCTACAGATCGTGCGCGCGCATTTTTCCCGTCTCTCCGACGTGGCCAGCGCGCGGCCTGAACAGGATCTTGCACGCGTGCGGACCCCCCACCGTCTGAGCGGCTATGTCGAATTAAAGCATGTCAGCTTTCAGTACGATCAGAACGCGCCCCTGATCCTCCAGGACATCAATCTCAGGATCTCTCCTGGCCAGAAAGTAGCCCTGGTTGGTAGAACCGGCTCCGGCAAAAGCACGCTGGGCAAGCTCATGGTTGGTCTGATTACACCTACCACTGGCAGCATCCTCTTTGACGGCCTGCCCCTGGAACAGCTCAACTACCAGGATGTGCGCGGCCAGTTCGGCAGTGTTCTACAGGAAGCTTTTGTCTTCAGCGGCTCGTTGAGAGAAAACATCGCCCTGAACAATCCTGAACTCGACATGGAGCGCATCCAGGAGGCGGCTCAGATCGCGGCCATCGCCGGGGATATCGAAAAAATGCCCATGGGCTACGACACCATGGTCTCAGAGGGAGGCAGCGCCCTCTCTGGTGGCCAGCGCCAGCGCCTGGCCCTTGCCCGCGCCCTGGTCAACCATCCAGCCCTGCTTCTGCTTGACGAAGCCACCAGCGCCCTGGATGTTGTCACAGAGCGGATCGTTGAGCAGAACCTGGGCAAACTCCCCTGCGCCCAGATCATCATCGCCCACCGCCTCAGCACCATCCGCCACGCCGACCTCATCCTCGTCCTGGACAAAGGAACCATCATAGAGCAGGGGACCCATGAACAACTTCTGCGCCGCAACGGCTATTATGCTCAATTGATCCGCTACCAACTGCAAGGCGGAGAAATAACTGCGCGCTAACTGTTCAGGAGCCAGATGATGGCAAGCATCGCAGGGGCGGGCATCAGGAAGCTGGCCTCGCGTCTGCCCGCCGGTAGAGCTGATGCTTGCCATCAACTCATAGGCATCAACCGAAGAACCCATCCCAACGGAGCTCGCCTCCGTTGGGATGGGTTCTTCGGTTGATGCCTATTTGGCGGCCTTCACGCCCGTCGTCTCTCGCTCTGGATGAATATGCCAGGGAGGCCGGTC
>DASVMX010000633.1:0-5766 GCA_036384215.1 Ktedonobacteraceae bacterium
TGGCTTGACGAATTTGATGGCCGCGATCACTGGATCGCTGAGGCGTTCGGCCATGCGCAGTTCGGCGCGGCGCAGGTTATGCGCGCTGTTGATCAGGGCGATATGGGTGAAGGCCTGCGGATAATTGCCCAGCGCTCTCCCATCTTTCCCGTCGATCTCTTCGCTGAAGAGGTCCAGCCGCCCGGCATAACTCACCAGGCGTTCAAAGAGCGAACGCGCCTCGTCCACGCGGCCCTGCATGGCCAGGTTGTCGACCAACCAGAAGGAGCACAGGGTGAAGGTGCCTTCGCCTCCCTCCAGACCGTCTTCCCCGTTGTAGCGATAGACAAAGCCCCGCTCGTCGGTTAGCTGCTCCAGAACCCGATCAACGGTCGAACGCATGCGCGGATCGTCCGGGGGAATAAAGCCCACCAGCGGCAGCAAGAGAGACGAGGCGTCCAGGGTGGTGCCACCGTAGTACTGCGTGAAGGCTCCCAGCTCCGTGTTGTAGCCGTTGGTCAGGATGTCCGTGCGGATCTGCTCGCGCACCACGCGCCATTTGTCGACATCGCCCACCAGCCCCTCTTGTTCCGCGGCCCGAATCACGCGATCCAGCGCCACCCAGCACATGGCTTTAGAGTAGACGAAATGCTGCTCACCGCTGCGCACTTCCCAGATACCCTTGTCGGTATCTCGCCAGTGCTTGCAGACGTGCTCGGCCATGACGCACATCAGGTACCACAGCGGCCCCTCCAGCTTCTCGCCATAGCGCTCAAAGCAGCCCTGGCGCCGATACTGGTGTAAGCAGTCCAGCACCTCGCCGAAGACGTCGAGCTGCTTCTGCATGACCGCGCCGTTCCCAATGCGCACCGGACGCGAGTTCTCGTACCCGGAGAGCTGCTCCAGTATCCGCTCGGGCAATTCGCGCTCACCCCGAATACCGTACATGATCTGTAGATCTTCCCCGTCAGAGAAGGAGAGCCGCCGCAGCCAGTGGGTAAAGGCGTGTGCCTCCTCAGTAAAACCCAGCACGCTGAGGGCGTAGAGGGTGAAACTGCCATCGCGCAGCCAGGTGAAACGATAGTCCCAGTTGCGCTCACCCCCGATCTCTTCGGGCAGCGAGGTTGTGGGAGAAGCCACGATGGCCCCGGTGGGCGCGTAGGTCATCATCTTGAGCACCAGGGCGCTGCGCTCAACCAGCTCGGTGTAGGGACCACTGTAGCTGCATGAGCGAATCCACTCGCGCCAGGAGTGCAGGGTCTGGGCCAGTTCCCAGTCGAAGTTGCGCTGGTGCAGTTCGGTCTCGACCAGCCGGTGGGCGGCCAGCGCGGTACGCCCCACGCCCATGGCGAAGAGCAAGCGCTCGCCTTCGCGCAGGGTCGCCTGGATGACCACGGTGGGATGCAGTTCGCCTTCTTCCTGCTCAATATACATCTGATAGGTGGGCAGGAGATGTCCCCCGACAATCGCCAGTCCGACGTGCTGCTCACCGCCATTGACCACGGCCCCAATCCCAGGAATCAGGTAAGCCTCGCTCTCGGCGTCGGCATAGTCTGGAGTAACTTTCAAGCGCACAGTGACAGGTAATTCACCGTGGGTGCATTCGATAATGCGCACCAGGCAATGGCAGGAGCCGTCCTCGCGCGTCCAGGTGTTGTTATTCATCTCCCGGAACTGCCAGGCGGAGAGCGTCTCGACCGGCATGAAGTCCGTGAGCACGACCTCGCCAGCCATGCTGGCAAAGCGCGTCTGCAAGACATTGCTGCCCCGCAGGTAACGCTGGGTGCCTGGAATGGTGGGGTCGCTGGGCGCAATCTGAAAATAGCCGCCTCGCTCGGCATCCAGTAACCGGCAAAAAATGGCAGGGCTATCAAAGTCCGGCAGACATCCCCAGTCCACCGAACCATCAGGAGCAACCAGCACAACCGAATGGCAGTCGCCGATGACTCCATAAGCATTAATAGGTTGATAAATGCGTGTTTGTCCGTTCGTCCCAACCATTTACCAAGTCTTCCTCTTCTCTTGAATAATACAACAACATCTACGTAACGTGGAGCAAGACGTTTATCCGGCAGCCTTATTTCCCCGTTATACCTACAGAAGACGGAAGAAATAACGCTCAGGTCACAAAGTGTTACGTCCTATCCCCAAAATTGTTACAAATTGCTGCTTTTGGACCAGCCCGCACTATACATTGTATGACACTTGCATCGGTTTTGCTACCCTATGAACAACATTTTCCCACCAAAATGTGCTTGTAAAAGAAACAAAAATTTCCCTCTGGCATCTCAGAGCAATCTGGTCACGTAAATTTGCTACATTGCTATAGTAACACGCGTCCCAGCAAAACTGAACCAGAGAGGCCGGGAGTACTACGGCAGGTAGTACTTTTCCGGCCTCTTGCGGATTTCACATTCCATCCCAAATTTGGGAAATGTTTCCTAGTGCTTTGTCCAACTTCATTTGAGGGGTGCGCCGCCTGCGGCGGCGCGGGGGAAGAAGACGCAGAGGGCTGTGCCCTCTGCACTCCCGCTTTTCTACCCCTCAAATGAAGGCTGACAGAGCACTAGCGGTCGCTTACCAATGTTCGTAATGCACGTAATCCTGCTCTGGCTTACGTCCACGCTTGAGCGAGCCTGAGAGCTTATCCTGCGCGCGATGGCCAATGGGAATGACCCCGACCGGAGTGACTTCCGCGGGTATGCCCAGCAGTTCGCGCAGAGCAGCATAACCCTCGATCTCAGGTAAACCGGCAAAAGCAGCCGCCAGACCTTCATTGACGACCCCTAGCAGCAGCAGCATAATGGCGCAACCAATATCCATATGCCAATAGGGAACTGGCCAGACGATCTCGCTGCCATCATCGTTGACTTTGTCGGACTCCTGATAGCGCCGATGATAGGCTGTCTCACTTGTGCAAGGAATCACCAGCACGGGTGCTTCAGAGATAAAGGGATGAAAACCGCTTTCGACGTAAGACTCTTCGCTGCACAGTTGGGCAATCTTCTGCCTGAGTTTCGGCCCGGTCACGACCAGAAACGACTGGCCCTGCGTGAAACCGGCGCTGGGAGCGTGCCGGGCCAGGTCCAGGACGCGCTTGATAGCTTCCGGGTCCACAGGCTCCGGGGAGAAATGTCTCACCATGCGGCGCTTGAGAACAACTTCGCGAAAATCCACGGTATACTCTCTCCTTTAGCAACAGCAAAATCTGCAACTATATAAACAGTATAGCCCGCCGTCCTACTTCAGCCACCGAGCAACATCTGGTGCGAAATAGGTGATGATGATGTCGGCGCCGGCTCGGCGGATGCCGGTTAAAACCTCCATCACGATACGCTCCTCGTCGATCCAGCCATTTTGAGCCGCGGCTTTAATCATAGAATACTCGCCGCTGACGTTGTATGCAGCAAGGGGCAAATTGCAGTGCTCGCGCACCTGGCGAATAACATCAAGATAGGCCAATGCTGGCTTGACCATGACGATGTCCGCGCCCTCGGCGATATCCAGGTCCACCTCGCGCAGCGCCTCGCGCACGTTGGCGGGGTCCATCTGATACGCGCGCCGATCTCCAAATTGCGGCGTCGAACCCGCGGCCTCGCGAAATGGTCCATAGAAGCCCGAGGCATACTTGGCGGAATAGGCCATAATCGGAGTGCCGCTGAAGCCATGCTCGTCCAGGCGCTGGCGAATGACTCCCACGCGTCCATCCATCATATCAGACGGTGCAACCAGGTCCGCGCCGACCTCGACGTGCGACAATGCCATGCGCGCCAACAATTCCAGCGATTCGTCGTTCTGCACAGTGCCATTGTGAATAACCCCGCAATGGCCATGGCTGGTATATTCGCACAGGCAAACATCAGTGACTACCATCAGGTGCGGCGCCACCGCCTTCACACGCTGGATGGCGCGCTGAATAATGCCCTGCTCTGCATACGCCTGCGAGCCCACTTCGTCCTTCTCCGTGGGAATGCCAAACAGCAGCACCGAAGAGATCCCTAGTTCGGCCACGCGCTCAATTTCCCGCCCCAACTGCTCCAGCGGCCACTGCATAATCCCCGGCATGGCCGAAATTTCGCGCGGCTGTGCCAGGTCCTCAGATATAAACAACGGATACATTAACTGGTCAACGCTCAAATGCGTCTCGCGTACCAGCCCGCGCAACTGCTCACTCTGGCGCGTGCGCCGCATCCGCACAATCGGAAAATGACTCATCTTTTTGCTCCTTTTTCTGGCGAAAACGCCGGAGGCACACACCGGAGGCGCTGCTCCGGTGCTGCATTGCGTGCGCATCAGAGGCTCCGCTCCAATACCTTTGAAATAACCATCGGCTTGCTCCTCGCCCGCAGGCTTCTTTCAAAGTATTGGAAGCTCCGCTCTGACGGCTGGGATTGTTTTTACGATGCCGCTTCTGCCAACGCTGTGCGGGCGGCCTGGACGGTTTCTTCAAGCATGGCATCGTCGAGGGCCAGCGAGACGAAGCAGGCTTCGAATTGCGAGGGCGGCAGGTAGATGCCCTGGCGCAGCATGCTCCAGAAGAAGCGCGCGAAACGCTGGGTATCGGACGTTTTCGCGTCAGCGTAATTGCGCACGGGCCGCGTGGTGAAGAAGATGGTAAACATGCAGCCGATGCGCACCAGCTGCGCTGCGGCTCCGCTCTCCTGGATGGCCCGCTCCAGACTGTCGCCGAGCAGCGCGGATCTGCGCTCAAGCTCGGCGTACTGGCCGGGTTTACGCAGTTCTTTGAGGGTGGCGATGCCCGCGGCCATGGCCAGCGGGTTGCCAGAGAGCGTACCAGCCTGATACATTGGACCAGCGGGCGCGACGAGTTGCATGATTTCGCGCCGTCCACCATACGCGCCCACGGGCAGACCGCCGCCGATGATCTTGCCCAGACAGGTCAGATCTGGCGTAATGCCCGCGCGCTCCTGCATGCCTCCCAGCGCCACGCGGAAGCCGGTCATGACTTCATCACAGATCAACAGCGCGCCATGTTCCCGCGTCAATTCGCGCAAATCCGCGAGGAAGCCGGGCAGGGGCAGCACCAGGCCCATATTAGCGGCGACTGGCTCGACAATCACCGCGGCGATTTCATTGGGATAAAGCTGGAAGAGTT
Organism: Ktedonobacteraceae bacterium; assembly: GCA_036384215.1. Classification (GTDB taxonomy): domain Bacteria; phylum Chloroflexota; class Ktedonobacteria; order Ktedonobacterales; family Ktedonobacteraceae; genus Paraktedonobacter. The sequence goes on from DASVMX010000633.1 coordinate 5,096, forward strand.
CCGCGACCGCGGCAGTATCGTTGTAAGGCGCAATCAGCGTGTTGCCGGTGGTTTCAGCGGGCACTCCGGGACTATCGGGCAGCCCCATGGTTGCCACGCCAGAGCCGGCCTGCACCAGCAGCATGTCGGCGTGACCATGATAACAGCCGCTGAACTTGATGATCTTGTTGCGCCCGGTATACGCTCGCGCCAGGCGCAGCGCGCTCATTGTAGCCTCGGTGCCGGAATTGACGAAGCGCACCATCTCAATCGAGGGCACGCTCTCAATCACCAGGCGCGCCAGCTCGCTTTCGGCTGCGGTCGGCGCGCCAAAGCTAAATCCGTGTGCAGCCGCCTCGGTGACGGCCTGAAGCACTGGTGGATAGGCGTGACCCAGAATCATCGGTCCCCAGGACTGGACATAATCGAGATAGCGATTGCCATCTTCGTCAACTAAATAAGCGCCGTTCGCGCTCTTAATAAAGGCCGGCTCGCCTCCTACGCCGTGAAAAGCCCGCACCGGACTGTTTACACCCCCCGGCATCAGTTCCCGCGCCTCCGCGTACAGCGCCCGTGAGCGCTCAAGTTGCCGGTCGGTAATCAGCGTTTTACTCATTGTTTCCTCCTCACAAATGTTTTTCCCAATTATACGATGAAAACCCATAATTCTCATGAACAGGGAGGCGAACTCC
>DASVMX010000634.1:0-1648 GCA_036384215.1 Ktedonobacteraceae bacterium
GGGAGAGGGGATTGACGCCGCGCGGCGTCAATCCCCTCTCCCTTGTTGGTTCCACCAAGAATCGGGAGTTGTGGAGCAAGCCGATGCGTGCCATCGGCTCATAGGCATCAACCCAAGAAGAGCGGTGTGTCTTCAACGGCATGCGCACCGCAGGAGGACACCACGGAGGCGAGCTCCGTTGGGATGGGTTCCCGTCTGTTTTCGCCCAACACCCACAGCCATTCTTCGGTTATATGTTATGTCAATACTTCTTGCTTGCTATTGTCTCGTTGTTTTGTTCCGAGATTCAGGAAACATCTTGCTCTGCGATAATCAGCGTATTGTGCTCAATGTGAAGAATCGCCTGCGCGGCGATGCGCTGTTTGCGCGGGCGCCAGATCTCGAACGCGGCGATGCGCAACGCGACTGGCGGATAGATGCCCAGCAGCAGGTTATCCGCTGTACCAAGCTCGCGCCCCTGCTCGCTGACTACGCGCGCACCGAGGAGCTGCCTGCTCCGTGGCAAATGGTAGAGGTGGCCAGCGTTGGCTTCATTTATCAGCATGTTTTCATTCACGACAGTTACGCCATCCTGATTAATGACGGCAATCGCGCTGGCCAGTAGCACGCGCGGGTCATTCAGGCGTGTTCTCACGCGCAGTGCTGGAACCGACTGAGTTTCAGGATCGTAATAAAAATCGTCCACCAGACCTGCCTGACGGCCCTGGCCCGCGACATACACCGGCCTGCCAGATAGCTCGCTCCAGGACAGAAATTCGCCTGCCATAACAATTACTCCTTTTTGCCGTAAAAATGTCCTTGTAGGAAACAGAAAGCGCCATCCCCCTCGTATTCTCCACACTACAAATATACATTAAAAAATCGCGCCAGTACCAGAGCGCCGGCTCGCGCGGGCTACCTGGAACGTACTCCAAACGGTCTATACGATTCTATTCCACATCCACTTACCCTGCTCATACCCTGGTAGTATAATGAGAAAAATCCAACCGCAAGAAATGAGAAGGAAAACAGCATGATCCATCGCATTGGAGTTATTTCAGATACCCATGTTCCAGCATACAAAGGCATCCCAGAAGCCGTCTGGACTCATTTCGCGGAGGTAGAATTGATTATTCACGCGGGTGATCTATCCCGCCTCAGCGTGATCCGCGAACTCGAAACCCTCGCCTCTGTCGTAGCAGTCCAGGGCAATATTGAAGAGGAAGAGGTCGTGCGGACGCTGCCGATCAAACGCGAACTGCTGGTCGGCGGGTGCCGCATTGGCGTGGTCCACATTCTGGGCAATGCCAAAAATCGCGCTCAGGCCGCTCGCCAGGAGTTTCCGACCGCGCGCTGCGTGATCTTCGGTCACAGCCACGACCCCTACAACCAGGAACACGACGGCCAGCTCCTCTTCAACCCCGGAAGCGCCAACGACCGCCGCCGCCAACCCTCATGCAGCCTCGGCCTGCTCACCATCGACGATCAATCCCAACAAATCACAGGCGAAATCATTCTGCTCTAAGCATCGATATCTAAAAACTTTTCCTCGCCAGTTCGTGGGACAGCATGATTTCGATCAATCAGATCTTGCAAATGGCAGCAACAGCGTAAGTCTCTGACCCTATCGAAGCCGCAAGAAGTGGGAGGCGGAGAGCCGTGACTCTCC
>DASVMX010000635.1:0-7675 GCA_036384215.1 Ktedonobacteraceae bacterium
CCTCCGGGATGGATCTTATAATTCCGATTGCGGCAGGCGTTGGATGCGGCGGGTGCCGCGGCGGCGCGTGGTTTCGACGATGCGCAGGCGAACAACCGCGCGCGCGAGGTCGCCACTCAGGCGCTTGCGTTCGCGCTCATCCTGGACGCTCGCCAGGCGCTCCTGGGCGATCTGGCGCGCTCGCTCGGCGCGCGAGGCGTCGATCTCTTCGGAGTGTTCCGCGACATCGGCCAGGACGGTGACGAGGTTGTTGTAAACTTCCAGGAAGCCGCCGGAGATGAACAGAGCCTCCTCTTCACCTCCCAGCTTGATGCGCATCTCGCCCGTTTTGAGCGAGGTGAGAAGCGCGGCATGCTCGGGGAGGATGCCCATCTCTCCATCGGTGCCGGGGGCGACGACCATGTCAGCCTCGCCCCGGTAGATCTCTTTTTCGCCAGTGACTACCGCGACTTGCAATGTAGGCATGGCTTACCCCTTCTGGTGATCCTGCTCATATGCCTGCACGACGCCTTCGATTGAGCCTTTCAGGAAGAAGTAGGTCTCAGGAATATAGTCGTACTTGCCTTCGAGCAGTTCTTTGAAGCTGCGAATCGTCTCCTTCAGCGGCACGTATTCGCCGGAGATGCCAGTGAAGGCCTGGGCGACAGTGAAAGGCTGCGAGAAGAAGCGCTCTAGCTTACGGGCGCGCGCGACCAGCACTTTGTCGTCGTCGGACAGTTCGTCAACACCCAGAATGGCGATGATGTCCTGCAGCTCTTTGTAGCGCTGCAGCACGCGCTGTACGCCGCGGGCGACGCTGTAGTGTTCCTCGCCCACGATGTTGGGGTCGAGAATGCGGCTGGTCGAGGCCAGTGGATCGACGGCGGGATAGATACCCTTTTCCGAGATCGAGCGTTCCAGCACGATAGTCGAGTCCAGGTGGGCGAAGGTCGTGGCCGGGGCCGGGTCGGTGTAGTCGTCAGCAGGCACGTAGACAGCCTGCATGGAGGTGACCGAGCCGCGCTTGGTCGAGGTGATGCGCTCTTGCAGAGCGCCCATTTCTTCGGCCAGGTTTGGCTGATAACCCACGGCGGACGGCATACGACCGAGCAGGGCCGAGACTTCCGCGCCTGCCTGGGTGAAGCGGAAGATGTTGTCGACGAAGAGCAACACGTCTTTGCCTTCCTCGTCGCGGAAGTATTCCGCGATGGTCAGGCCGCTCAGAGCCACGCGCAGGCGGGAGCCGGGAGGCTCGTTCATCTGACCGAAGACCATGGTCAGGCGGTCGATTACGCCAGCTTCCTGCATTTCGTGATACAGGTCGTTCCCTTCGCGGGTGCGTTCACCCACGCCAGCGAAAACGCTATAGCCGCCATGTGCTTTCGCGATGTTGTTAATCAGTTCCTGAATGATCACGGTCTTGCCCACGCCAGCGCCACCGAAGGCGCCGATCTTACCGCCTTTCATAAAGGGGCAGATCAGGTCGAAGACTTTAATGCCGGTTTCGAGGACCTCGATGTTCGCGGCCTGGTCTTCCAGCGAGGGAGCCTCGCGGTGAATGGGCAGACGCGGCGCGCCTGGCACGTCTTCTTTGTTGTCCACGGGCTGACCGAGGACGTTGAAGATGCGTCCCAGAGTCTCAGGACCAACCGGCACGCTGATCGGCGCTCCAGTGTCCAGCGCGTCTGCGCCGCGCTGTAGACCATCAGTTGGACCCATGGCCACGCAGCGCACCCAGTTGTTGCCCATGAGCTGTTCGACTTCCAGCGTCAAATCTTTTTCCGCGCCGGCAGGACGCACCAGCACGGCGTTATAAATGTCTGGCACCTGGTCCGGGGGAAACTCAACGTCAACCACGGCCCCCAGAACTTGCACGACTTTACCTTTCGTGCCCACTTTCGTTGCCATATCTATCTATTCTCCTAAGCCTGCCTTACCCAAGCGCTTCCGCGCCGGAGACCACTTCCAGAATCTGGGTAGTGATGCTCGCCTGGCGCGCTTTGTTATAGGTAAGATTAAGATCTTCTAGCAATTCTTTGGCGCTATCGGTCGCGTTTTTCATGGCTACCATCTGCGCCGACCACTGGCTGGCCAGCGATTCGAGCAGCGCCTGGTATACCTGCAGGTCCACGTACCGCGGCAGCAGAGCTTCAAAAAGACTCTGCGGGTCTGGTTCGTAGATATACTCGACGTTTTTCTTCTCGTCGCCTTCTTCCGTTGGCGGCTGCACCGGCAAGAGCTGGACCAGAGTTGGCACCTGGGTCACGGTGTTGACAAATCTGGCATACACCAGATAGACCACATCGACATCGCCCTTTAAGAAGGCGTCCACCGCCACCTGGGCAATCGCGGATGCGTCGCTCAGGCCGGGCTGCGCGCCGTAGTTGGTGAACTCGGCCAGCAGATTGTACGGGCTGCGCAGGGTAAAATCACGCCCCTTGCGGCCCACGGCCACGACGTTAACATCCGTGTCTGCCAGCACCTGGCCGTCCTTCTGATACAGCTCACGCTGGACATTCTGGATGGCGTGGATGGCGTGGCGGTTGATGTTGCTGGGCAGTGCACCACACAGGCCGTTGTCCGGCGTGACCAGCAGATAGCCAACCTTGCGCACCGGGCGCTCGGCCATCAGCGCGGCCCCGGAACCGACATCCGCGCCGCCAGCGCGGGCCAGGCGCGAGACCATACCGCGCAACTGATTGGCGTAGGGGCGCGCTTGCTGCACGCGATCCTGCGCCCGGCGCATCTTGCTGGTCGCGACCATCTGCATGGCTTTGGTGATCTGCCCGATGTTTTTGATCGAACCGATGCGCCGCTTAATTTCACGAGTTGATGGCATAGATCAGCCTTCCTTTGTTAGACTGTCTGCTTGTACTCTTCAATAGCAGCGCTCAGCCTCTGCAACAGCTCTTTGGACATCTTCTCTTTGCCGTTGACCGATTTCGCGACGATCTCCTCGCCGATCTCAGGATGCGTCGAGTCCATGAAGCGATAAAACTTCGTCTCCCACTCGGCAACCTTCTCCAGCGCCACGTCGTCCAGCGCGCCACTATTAGCAGCGTACATGATCATGACCTGTTTCTCAACGGGAACCGGCTGGTACTGCGGCTGCTTCAGAATTTCCATCAGACGACGCCCACGATCGATACGCTGCTTGGTCGCTTTATCCAGATCGGAAGAGAACTGGGCGAAAGCGGCCAGTTCGCGGAACTGGGCGAGGTCGAGCTTAAGGGTACCGGAGACCTGCTTCATGGCGGGCGTCTGAGCGTTACTACCCACGCGCGAGACCGAGAGGCCGGTGTTCATAGCGGGACGCTGGCCTGCGTTGAAGAGGTCGGTTTCCAGGAAGATCTGGCCGTCAGTGATCGAGATAACGTTGGTCGGGATGTAGGCCGAGATGTCATTGGCCTTGGTCTCGATGATCGGCAGAGCAGTCAGCGAGCCGCCGCCGTAATCTTCGTTCAGACGAGCCGCGCGCTCCAGCAGGCGGGAGTGCAGATAGAACACATCGCCAGGATACGCTTCGCGACCAGGAGGGCGGCGAATGATTAGCGAGATGTTGCGATAGGCTTCCGCGTGCTTGGTCAGGTCATCATAGATGATCAGCGCGTCACGCCCGGACTCCATGAACTCTTCGCCAATAGCGCAGCCGGCATAAGGGGCCAGGTATTTCAGCGGGGCGGGATCAGAAGCGCCCGCGACCACGATTGTGGTGTACTCCATGGCGCCGGCTTCCTGCAAGATCGAGGCAGTACGCGCCACAGAAGAGTTTTTCTGGCCAATCGCGACGTAGATGCAGAGCAGGTTCTTGCCCTTCTGATTCAGAATCGTATCGATTGCAATGGCCGTTTTGCCGGTCTGGCGGTCGCCGATGATCAGTTCGCGCTGACCGCGACCGATCGGGATGATCGCGTCGATGATCTTGATACCCGTCTGTACGGGAGTGTTCACCGACTGGCGGGTAATCACGCCGGGAGCCACGCGCTCAACCGGGCGAGTCTTATCCGTGACAATCGGGCCTTTCTCGTCCAACGGCTCGCCCAGCGGGTTCACAATGCGCCCGATCAGGGCATCGCCCACCGGCACCGAAACCACCCGCCCGGTTGTGCGTACCTCGTCATCCTCGCGGATCAGGGTGTAGTCACCCAGGATCGGGCAGGACACGGCCTCTTCTTCCAGATTAAAGGCCATACCCATAATACCTGTCCGGGGGAATTCCACCAGTTCCAGGTATTTCACATTCTGCAGGCCATAGACGCGAGCGATACCGTCCTGCACTGCGATTACAGTGCCTACGCTCGCCACGGAGGTCTCAGCGCCCCCAAAGCCCGCGATGTTTTTCTCTATGATGGCACTGATTTCATCAGCCCAAGATGCCATCGTCGTCCTCCTGTTTATCACACATTCCCTTCCTGTCAATGAAAATGAGGGAATGTTATAGGAAATTTTTCTACAAGTGCTGTTGCTCTGTCTATCCTGCCCAACGATCACACAGGTGGTTCCAGAAGCGGGAGTGCAGAGGGCGGCGGCCTTAATCATCCCCCGGATGCGGCTGCCCTTTGCCGGGGTGTGGGGCTACCTTACCGAGAGTGCAAGAAAAGTCGCGATCAAGCAACTTGCCCATTTCGGAATAAGAAGCCAGTCCCCGCAATCCTCTCCTCAAAAAATTCAGCGCCGCCGCAGGCGGTGTACTATCTCAAACTCCGTTTGAGATGAGCATTACCCTTGAGGCACCAACTCCTCAAGGCTGGCCGAAGCCAGGCCATTGATCAGTTGCCTTTTGAGTACCTGCAAACGTTGTTGGATACTGCCATCGATCACCTGGTCGCCCACACGGGCCACCACACCACCCAGGATTGCCGGATCGACTCGGGTTTGTAACAGAATAGTTTTGCCTGTCTGCAGTTCAAGCGCCTGCTTGACCTGCGCCTGCTGCTGCGCGTCCATTGGGGCCGCGGTTGTGACCTCGGCGATGGCCTGGTTCTTGTAAGCGAAGACCAACTGCTGTAACTCAGCGGCGATATTCGGCATCAAATCGACCAGACCGCGCTGGACGACCAGCAGGGCGAGGTTGAGCGACGTTGGCTGCACTTTGCTGCCCAGCGCCTCGCGCAGGGCTTTTTCTTTGCGTTGCAGGGGAACCTTTGGTTCGCGCAGCAGATAAGCCAGGGTATGCTTTGAGAAAAGCTGGCCCAGCCCCTGCACATCTTCAAGCGTGCGATCAAGCGTGTTCTGTTTGAGCGCGATGTCGAAGATGGCTCCCGCGTAACGGCGTGCTATCGCTCCCTTTAGCATTACTGCTCCTTCGCCTGGCTCGTGCTCACGAACTCTTCCACCAGGCGGCGGTTATCCGTGTTATCAACAGACCTGCTAATAACTTTACCAGCGGCATTGATCGAAAGATTGACCACCATGCGGCTCAGATCAGCGCGGGCGCGAGCGGCCTCCTGCTGGATGCGCGCGGTCTGCTGCTGCTCAAGCTGAGCGGCGCGAGCGTTCGCCTCGTCGATAATGCGCGCGCTCTCTTTCTCAGCCAGCTTTTGCGCGCTGGCGATAATCTCCTGCTGCTGCTGGCGCGCCTCGCGGATAATGCGTTCCGCATTCGCGTTGGCCTCGTTCAGCGAGGTTCGAGCGCGCTCGGCATTCTCAACGCCTTCCTGGATAATCGCGGTTCGCTTCTCCAGTGTTTTCTGAACCAGGGGGAAAGCGTATTTCCAGAGAATGAGGAAAACAATGCCAAAGCTCACGAACTGTGCGATAAAGCCGGGCCAGTTAATGCCCATCTGACCTATCAGGTCGCCAATACCGCCACTGGCCGCGGCACTTGCCAGAATAGATGAAAAGACCACCGGAAATGCCTCCTTTCTTCAGAGAGAGGATAGTCCATCCATTGGATGGCGCATAGAGATTGCTTGCTGCTTCCAATCAGTGCGAGGCAACAAGCATGCATCTCTATGCCCACCGCCAGGATGTTCTATGCCTTGCCGCTGAGAATGAAAGCGATAACCAGGGCGTAAATAGCAATAGCTTCGGCGAACGCCAGGCCAATGAACATGTTGGTACGAATGAGCGGCTCCGCCTCGGGGTTGCGGCCAATCGCGTTGAAGGCCGCGCCAGCGGCGATACCAATACCAATGCCCGGGCCAATTGCACCAAGACCGATTGCCAGAGCTACACCAATCAGATTCATGATAAAACCTCCTAAAGGACAAACAGCGAACTGTTTAGATTAAAATTTATGCAATCGCCGGGAAAGACCCATTGGTCCCCCCTGTGCGAGTAGCAATCATGGTAAAATCGCACTTCATTTTCTTGCTTAGTGGGTCGCGGCCAGCTTCTGGCGAGCAGCTTCGTGCTCGGCTTCGGCCAGTTCGTGCTCCTCGTGCTCCTCGTGGCTGTGTCCAGTCGTGGCCATTTCCAGGAAAACCAGGGTCAGCAAGCTAAAGACCAGCGCTTGCACAAAGGCCACAAACAGTTCCAGGGGAATGAAGACCACGTTGCCAATACCCAGCGTGAGGAAGCCGAAGACAGCGAGTACCGCGCTGCCCGCGAAGATGTTGCCAAAGAGACGGAAGGCAAACGAGAGCAACCGCGAGAGCTCTGTCACCAGTTCGACAAGACCCACGAAGAACTCAATGATGCCCGCGGGCTTCGTAAAGAGTTCTTTGAACTTGAAGTACTTGGACAGGTGCTCGCCAAAGCCCAGCGTTGCGAAACCAAAGACCTGGCAGACCACCACTACGATCAGAGCCATCGAAAAGGTCAGGTTCAGATCAGTCGTGGGTGGGCGGAACCAGGGAATGATCGCGCCGGTGTCGCTGCCTGCCAGGAAATGAATCGGACCCAGGCTTGCCGGGTTGGTTACCGGGTTGCGCGCAAGCGCCTCGGCGGTCAGCGTGCCAATCGTATCGATGCCAGGCACAACATCCATCAGGTTGGCAAACAGAATGAAGATGAACAGGGTCGCAACCAGGGGGAAGAACTTTCGCCCCTTCTCTTTACCAGAGACCCCCTCGACCAGATTCAGCAGACTCTCCACACCCCATTCGGCGAAGTTCTGGAAACCGCGCGGCACCAGATCTCGTCTACGGCTGGCAAAATAAACCAGCAGCAGAAGTACCGCGATAACAATCCAGGTACACAGAAGGGTGTTTGTTACAGGGAAGCTCCCAATAGTGAAGAGAATGTCTGGTTTGATAACTATCTCAGGAAGTTTCCAGAACACGCAGCATCCTCCAATGTGTTCGTGCCCTGCCAGTCTGTTGTTCTGTTATAGATGGGACCGTCTATCTTGTCTGGTTCAGAGAAAGCGTTTAAATAGACGGTAAGCGCCATATATTCCCACAATCAGGCCTAGCAATAGCCCGAGCAACAAATATAGTGATTTTTGATGGGTCACACCATCCAGGTACGTTCCCAGGTAGTAACCCAGAGCCAGGGGTATCGCTATTGTAAACCCGAGTGCGCTGAATTGTCCCAGCGACTCCCAAACAGAGGGCGGTGGTTTTTTCTTATTCATCCGAGTGGTCCCGTCTGCTTACTGTCTCTCGTTATTATACCAGTGAGATTATAGCACAGTGGACCAAAGATTTGCAAAGCTTGATTGGCTATTTTTGTCTGAGAAAAAAGGACGAAAAACCGGGGTAAATGAGACAGCCATGGCTGTCTCATTTACCCCGGTTTTTCGTCCTTTTTT
>DASVMX010000636.1:0-3664 GCA_036384215.1 Ktedonobacteraceae bacterium
GGTTGATGCGTTCTCGTCAAAATCAGGGGTGCAGGGGACGGCGAGTCCCCTGCCGGAGCACGAGGGGTCCTCGTCAAAACCTCTTTTTTTGAGCGAGCCGCCGCAGGCGGCGAGTTCGGAGAATGCATAAACCCTGATAAGGGAGGGGTGGGTGCTTGCTAGTTGTGGGATACTACAGTATAATTGCCACGGAAAAACACGGCTTGCATTGCGTTTATACAATAATAGCCAGAAACGGTCTGATGCGATTGAAGACGCTCTGGAGAGGACTGGTGGCTCTGGCTTGCAGCCGAAATCGAAATAATTATCTGAGCAAACACCTCCTGTTTGCGTTTGTCCTGCCATTGTAATAGTCTTAGGAGACTCTATGGATGCGATAAACAGATCCCCGGTGCTTGGCTCGCTCAAATTTCTGACGGGTCCATTGGCGGGTACAACTTTGCCAATTACCAGGCCGGTCACGACGATAGGGCGAGATGAAACGAGCAACGATATCGTGATCTCCGATCCATCGGTGTCACGGCACCATGCGCGCATCGTGCAGAACGGCGCGCAGTGGCTGATTGAGAAGCTGGCGCCCCAGAATACCCTGACGGTCAATTCGCGCGACGCGCAGCAGACGCCTATTTCTGATCGAGATACTATCGGCCTGGGGACCGGGACGACTTTCCAGTTCCAGGCGGCGGCACAGCCCGCGACGTATGCCGCGCAGCCCTCGGCTGCCCCTGGCTGGTCCAGCCAGGCACCGCAGGCGTCCTACGTGCCCCCGGCGCAGCCCTCGGCTGCTTCTGGCTGGGCCAGCCAGGCTCCCGCGACTCCTAACTGGGGCAATCCGCAGTCTACGCCTTATCCACAGGCTGGCCTGCCCACGCCTCAGCAGCCTGGCCCTTTTCCAACGGAGCCGAGCGATGCAGGGACCCAGCGCGTGCAGTTGAGTGCTCCCGGTGGCCCCTCGGGCGGCACTCCCTCAATTGAAGTGAGCAGCAACGTTCACGCGGACAAGCAGACTTTTCCGCTGAATAAACAGGTTATCAATATTGGACGCGAGCCATCTAACGATATCGTCATCAATGAACTGGTGGTCTCTGGCTTCCACGCGCAGTTAGTGCAGGAGGGCAACCAGTTTACCCTGGTTCATCCACACCCCTCGCGCACCAAGACCCTTAACGGCCTGTACTACCAGGGCCGTCATATCGCCGGCGATCAGCAGTTCCGCAAACCCCTGGTGCGCGGCGATATCATTCGTATCGGCGATGAACACGGCACACTGGTCACGCTGGCCTTTAACGACGGCAGCGGCGCGGCCCAGGAAGCCCTGCCCGCTATTCGCCCGATCCCACTGGGCGCGCCAGTGATTACGCTGGGTCGCCTGCCAGATAACACGGTTGTGCTCAATCACCCGCAGGTTTCTGGTCACCACGCCCGCATGGATCGCGCTGGCAATAACTACCGCATCACTGACCTGGGCAGTACCAACCACGTCTACGTCAATGCCCGGCGCGCTAATAATCACATGCTCAAGCCCGGTGACGAAATTCATATCGGACCTTTCCGCCTGATCTTCACCGGCACCGAGCTGACCCAGCACGACGACAGCAACGGCATTCGCATCGACGCGCTGCAACTGCGCAAGACTGGCAATAACCAGACCGTGTTGATCAACGACATCTCAGTCGCCATCCCGCCGCGCAAATTCGTCGCCCTCGTCGGCGGCTCTGGCGCCGGAAAATCGACGCTTATGGATGCCTTGAACGGTCTGCGCCCGGCGCAGAAAGGAACCGTGCTCTATAATGGCAAGGACTACTACAAGCACCTGGCCGCCTTTAGCACGCAACTTGGCTACGTGCCGCAGGACGACATTATCCACCGCGACCTGACCGTCGAGCGCGCCCTGCACTACGCCGCGAAACTGCGCCTGCCGGCTGACTTTACCAACGAGCAGATTAAAGCGCGCATTGAAGAGGTGCTGGAAGATGTCGAGTTGAAGGGCCGCCGTCACCTGCTGGTCAGCAAGCTCTCCGGTGGACAGCGTAAACGCGTCTCCATCGCGCTCGAATTACTGGCCAACCCCAGCGTCTTCTTCCTGGATGAGCCGACCTCGGGCCTCGATCCCGGCCTGGACCGCAAGATGATGACCCTCCTGCGTAACCTCGCTGACAAGGGCCATACAATCGTGCTCGTCACGCACGCGACCAACAATATCAACTCCTGCGACTACATCTGTTTCCTGGCCGCGGGTGGACACCTGGCCTTCTTTGGACCGCCCAACGACGCCAAGGCCTATTTCGGCAAGACCGACTTCGCCGAAATCTATAGCGCCCTGGAGCCGACCGAGGCCAACCCCAAGATTCCAGCCGAGGCCGAAGCGCGTTTCCGCCAGTCGCCGGAATATCAGAGCTACGTTGTCGCTCCGCTGCAGCAGGGACCGGCAGGCGCGGGCCGCGCCGCCGCGCAGGCCGCGCAGGCCAACGGAGTTGTGCCGCCCAAACGCGGCAATCCGTGGAAACAATTCTTCCTGCTCTCGCAGCGCTATATCGAATTGCTCTTGAATGACAAAGGCAATCTCGCCATCCTGCTCCTGCAGGCCCCTGTGATTGCCGCGATCCTCTTTTTGCTCACTGCTAATGGAACATTTGGCAATAGCAGCGTTGTCACCTGTCCGCAGGGCACCTACCAGGCAGCAGGCATACCCCGGACCGTGCTTACGAATGGCGGTGGCCCAGACTGCCAGAACGTCAGGAATTTTCTGACAAGCACCACCCTCACCAATCCCGTAGACCGGGTCAGGCAAGCAGGGATTCTTCAGAAGTATGGGAATGGCGACAGATCGGATCAGTCGGTGAAAAAGGCGCTACAGGCCTTTATCCAACCGGCTTCAGGCGGAGACGCGCAGAAGATCCTCTTCATCATGGCCTTCGCGGCGGTGATGTTTGGCGTAATCAACGGCGCGCGCGAAATCGTCAAAGAGGAGCCCATCTACCGGCGTGAACGCACGGTCAACCTGGGTATCGCGCCGTATCTCTCCTCCAAGCTTGTCGTGCTAGGAGTGCTCTGCGCGCTCCAGAGCGTCGTGCTCGTCATCGTTGTCAACGCCAAGACGCCTTTTGAGCAAGGGATTTTCTTACCGGTCTTCGTCGAAATCTACATTTCGATGTTCCTGACCTCCCTGGCCGGTCTGACGCTGGGTCTGATGATCTCTGCCCTCTCGCCCAACAGCGACCGCGCGACCAGCATGATCCCGATTATCCTGATCCCGCAGGTCATCTTCTCAGGCATCATTTTCGCGCTGGACACGCCAGTGATGCAGTTCCTGGGCTCGTTCTGGGCCGCGCGCTGGGCCATGGCTGCCATGGGTTCATCAATTGGCCTGCACAGCCAGTTTACCATTCCCAATAACACGCCTGGTGGTCCTCCAACGATTACCACAGGCGAGAACTTCTCGTATCAGGGGACACATTTCTCAACCTTTACCAAAGGTGAGGCCACTTTCCACCTCCTGCTCTGCTGGGGCGCGCTGGTCGCCATGAGCGTGATTCTCATCCTGCTTACCGCGTACTTCCTGAAGCGCAAGGACGTGCGCCGATAACAACCAGGTACCCGCGAGAAGCAAGATGATGGCGAGCATCGTCTCTACAGGTGGATATCAGCTCGTTGATATCCACCT
>DASVMX010000637.1:0-2944 GCA_036384215.1 Ktedonobacteraceae bacterium
GTCGCGCGCTGCTTCAGGCGATCACAGTCATAGGCGTGCAGCGGCTGGCCCCATTCGAGCATCACATAGTTCGTAATATCCACCACGTTATTAATCGGGCGCATCCCGGCCAGCGTCAGGCGCTCCTGCATCCATTTGGGAGAAGACCCGATCTTCACGTTTTTAATTACCAGGCCCGTGAAGCGGTTGCACAGCTCAGGATTGGCGATCTCCACCCGCGCGTAGCTCTCGGCCTCACCACCAACGCTCGCGATCTCATCGGATGGCAGGTGCAGCGCCGCACTGGTCAGCGCTCCCACTTCGCGAGCCACGCCAGTCATGCTCAGACAACGCGCCATATCCGGCGTCAGGCCGATCTCGAAGACCTCGTTGCCCAGGTAATCGCGCAGCGGCATCCCCACTGGCGCGTCCTCCGGCAACAACAAAATCCCCTCGTGCTCCTCGCTCAGCCCCAGTTCGCGCTCCGAGCAGACCATACCATTGGAAGGAATGCCGCGAATCACCGAAGGCTTGAGCTTCTTCCTTGGACGCGGCGTCTTATCACTGTACGCGTCGATCAACACTGCTCCGTTACGCGCGAAAGCCACCTTGAGCACAGGCAGCTTCTCCATGTCTTTATACTGGAAAAGGTTGGGCGCGCCCGTCACCACCTGCTCAACGCCCGCGCCATAATCAATCTCCACCAGCGTCAGACGATCCGCGTTAGGGTGCTGTTTCACCGAAAGCACCTGGCCCACCAGTAGTGTACTGGGGTCCCACCAATCGCCTTCGCGTTTAATCTCCTCGACCTCCATCCCCGCCAGCGAAAGCCGGTCCGCCAGCTTCTGCACCGGCAGGTTCAGGTCGACGTACTCTTTCAACCATGAAAGCGGTACTAACATACTCTTCTCTCCATTTATAACCGCGATGCTGTTGAACAGCACCGATTTTCTCTCTGTGCTCAATTACGGAAAAGCAAAATTTGCTTGTATTTTTGTACCTGCCATAGAGGGCCGATTTATCGTGTCCTGTCCCGATTTATCGGGGAACCTCTCATTGGCACAAATGCTGCTATGACACCACCTCCAGTGCAACGCAACGGCATTTCGTTGCAATAACACGTTGACAGCACGACTAAAGGCACCCGATAAATCGGGGCAGGACACGATAAATCGGCCCTCTATGGCTTTTGCTGTTATTCAGATATCCAGCTAGCATAGCACCATTTCTGTCAGCGACTCTGCCTCCAGCGTCATAATATTACCCGATGCGATCTAAAAAGCGCACGTCGTTCGAGTAGAAGTAGCGGATATCGTCGATGCCGTACTTCAAAAGGGCGATGCGTTCCGGCCCCATGCCGAAGGCGAAACCGCTGTATTCGGCGGGATCATAGCCGCCGTATTGCAGCACGGTCGGGTGAACCATCCCGGCTCCCATGATCTCCAGCCAGCCAGTGTGTTTACAGATTGAACAGCCTTTGCCGGCACAGAGCACGCAGGCGATATCGACTTCAACGCTCGGCTCAGTGAACGGGAAGTAGCTCTTGCGGAAACGCATCGCATGCCCCTCACCGTAGAGTTGTGTGGCGAAATTGGTAATGACGCCCTTGAGATCGCTGAAGGTGATATGCTTGCCAACCGCCAGACCTTCAACCTGGTAGAACATCGACTCGGAACGCGCCGTGACCTGCTCGAAGCGGTAACACTTGCCAGGCAGGATCACACGGATGGACTCTGGCGCGTATTCGCGCATAGCGCGGATCTGGCCGGGACTGGTGTGCGTGCGCAACAGCACCTCAGGGTTGGTAGTATAGAAGGTGTCCCACATATCCCTGGCCGGGTGTCCCGGCGGGATGTTCAGAAACTGGAAATTATACTCGTCAGTCTCAACCTCGGGGGCATCGTAAATCTGGAAACCCATCGAGCCGAAGATCGCGTAGATCTCACGCAGTACGCGCGTGGTCGGATGGATCTTGCCCAACGTCTGAGGGCGGCCCGGCAGGCTCACATCAACGCGATCTTTGCTGCGTACCGCCTCCAGTTCCGCCAGTTCCAGCGCCTCCTGACGCTCTTTTAGCGCAGTCTCCAGTGCCGCCGAGACCTCGTTGGCCAGCTTGCCTACAATCGGGCGCTCCTCCGGCACCAGCCCACCCAGGCCGCGCTTGATCCCGGTCAAACGTCCCTTATTGCCCAGGTACTCTCTATGCCAGACGCGTGTCTCCTCGGTCGTACTGGCACTCGCCAGAGCCACCAGGCCTTCTTGCCGAAGCTGCTCTAGCTGTTGCAGAATTGTCTGCTGAACTACATTGCTCATACAATACCACCTTCTGAATGCTCTTCTCTTGATAGAAAGAAATGCTTCTATCACCTGGAACGCATCATCGATCAGGAACAAAAAAAACTGACACACTCGTCGCCAGGGACGAAGTTGTCAGTGAACTTCGCGGTACCACCCTTGTTTACCAGCCAGTTTCGCCAGAGGGCGAAATCTAACTGCTCAGCCTCCATGCCCATGCATGACAGCCTGAGAATCTCATCATATCCGCTAACGGGGACGAACCGGGGCCATCTACCCGCTTTGAGACACGCTCAAACCGCTCAATAGCCAGCTCGGGGGCGAACTTCAACAGGCATTTCGCAAGAAGGCTTGCAGCCGGTGGCCTTCTCTCTCTACAGCGTACAACCTGCCTACTTTTCCTCTTCGGCGCTTGTATTTTTGTCTTCTTCTAGATTATGCCAGATTCCCAACAAATTGTCTACCCTCTTTCCCTGTTAAGCCAGGGCTGTTGCAAGATCCTTCTCGCCGCCTGCGGCGGCTCGCAAAAGGAGGAAAAAGAGCTTTTTCGGGGACACCCCGAACCCCAGCAGAGGGCTGGCCGCCCTCTGCACTCCCGCTGCCGGGGTTTCTTCCCGATCTTGCAACAGCCCTGCCTGTTAAGCCAGGGCTTATGCATTCTCGTCAAAAG
>DASVMX010000638.1:0-6281 GCA_036384215.1 Ktedonobacteraceae bacterium
GGAGTTCGCCTCCCTGTTCATGAGAATTATGCTCCAATTGCTTCTAAAATGTCACCGAGCGACTGAAAGACGCAGGTAAACATGGGGGTGTCGCGCAGGGTGTACTGGCTGGCCTCGCTGCCGCGCAGTTCTTCAACGAGGTCGAGGAAGTCGCTGATGTTATCGGTCTCGAAGGCAACGACAAATTCCTGGTCGTCGAGGCCAAAGGAATAGGTGGTGTTGATGGAGACCTCGCGGTATTTGACCCCAATGCGAATGTGTTCATCCATCATGCGCTTGCGCTCCTCCAGCGGCAGCATATACCAGGGGCGCGTCTTGACAAAAGGATAGACGAAGAGGTATTTCTTGTCGTCGGGCGAGATGACCAGGCGCGGATCATGGGCGCCACGCGCGTTCTTACCGACGTAGATGGAACGCTTGGTCATGGAGAGAAAACCATAGACTTCGCGCAGATACGGACCTATGGGGCTGCGGCGAATTTTGCTGTGCAGATCCTGGAGATCGGCGGTATCGTAGGCCGCCTGCCAGATCATGAAGTCACTGTCGGCGCGCAGGCCAAAGAGGCTGTAGGTGCGCACCAGAACATGCCGGCTATGCTCTTCAAGGATCTGGAGCAATTGTTGCCTGCCCTCCTCGCGCTGTTCAAGCGGCAGGAGTTGCCATTGGGGGTCAAGTTTATAGAAAGTGAAACGCACCATCTGGCGCGGTTGTTTCGCTTTAGTGGGCGCTGTCTGCTCCTGGGGAGCGGGCTGAGCTACAATTGTCTGATCGGTCATGATCTGCTCTCCTCGTAGGTAATCAAGGCTTCAACCAGGCCAGCGGTGGTAAACTCGCGGGCCTCAACACTGACTTCCAGGCCGTATGCACGCGCGGTCTGCGCGGTGATCGGACCAATGCAGGCGATCAATGGGCGCGCCGTCTGCTTGCCGGGATACGCCAGCAAAATGGCGATATCGGGAGCTGTCTGGCTGAGCCAGTGCATAAAATGATGTACGGTCGATGAACTGGTGAAGGTAATAGCGTCAAGTTGCTGCTTGCGCAGAAGCGCAATGACTTCCCGCCCACGCTGGTCATCCTGAGCCACCGGCACGGTCTGATAGGCCACCACGACCTCAACCCGCGCGCCGGCCTGTTCAAGTTCGTCGACCAGCGCCTGGCGTGCCTCGGCGGCTCGCGCTAAGAGAACGCGCTGGCCGGCCAGGCTGGCGCCGCGCTGGTCGGCCTCTGTACGCAGCGCGGCGGCCACGCTTTCCGCGATATACTCCGGTGGCACCAGGGCTGCTGCAAGGCCATACCCTGCCAGGGCAGCGGCTGTGGCCGGGCCAATCGTGGCAATGCGCGCGCAACTTACAATTTCAGGCGGCAGATCCAGTCCGCGCAGGCGCTCCAGGACCATCTTGACGCCATTGGCACTGGTAAAGATCAGCCAGTCAAAGGCGTTACCGCTGGCCAGGGCTCGCAAGGCTTGATCGAGCGGCTGCCAGTCTGCAGGCGGGACAATGCGGATGACGGGCAGTTCAACAGGCGTAGCTCCAGCGGTACGCAGGTGTTCGCTCAGGACCCCGGCCTGCTCGCGGGTGCGCGTGACCAGCACGTGTTTGCCAGCCAGAGCCTGCACGCGCGCCAGTGATTCAGACATGCTGCTGCTCCTGTACGTTATTCGTGAGTTCTCCAATAATTGCATCCGCGCCCTGAGCCAGCGCGACCTCGGCCACTTCAATCCCCAACAGTTCGGCCCGCGCGAGACCGTCCTCTGGTCTCCAGTCTGTCCTGCGCCCAACGTGCACCCGTGCGCGACCATCCAGGCTTGTAACCAGGCCATGCAGAGTGAGTTCGCCTTTGTCCAGCGTGGCATAGGCGGCGACAGGCAGATAACAGCCCGCGCCCAGGCGGCGCATAAAAGCGCGCTCGGCTCCGGTCGTGGCCTGAATGGCGCGGTCATTGAGCGGCTCCAGCAGAGTCAGCAGTTCAGGCTCGTCGCGCGTTTCCAGGCCCAGCGCGCCCTGACCCGGCGCGGGCAAGACTTGCTCAAACGGAAGGTAGGTCATGCGCGCCGAAAGATCCGCGGATATGCCCAGGCGATGCAGGCCAGCCGCGGCCAGGATAATCGCGTCGTAGTCGCCTGCGTCGAGTTTGCGCATGCGTGTATCGACATTGCCGCGCAAGGCAAAGATCTCGGCCTGGGGATAGAGCACGCGAATCTGCGCGGTCCGGCGCAGGCTGCACGTGCCAATGCGCGCGGGCGGAGTCGCGTCTAGCGCGGGAGCGCGCCTCGTAATCAGCACGTCGCGCGCGTCTTCACGCGGACCAGGCACGAGCAAGCGCAGGCCAGCGGGCTGTACAGTGGGCATATCTTTCAAGCTATGTACAGCCAGGTCGACGCGCCTCTCGGCAAGGGCGCGCTCGATCTCCGCCACAAAGACGCCGTCTCCGCCAATCTTTGTCAGCGGCACGTGCGTGACAGCGTCGCCTATCGTGTGAATCTGTTCAACAGTTATCTCCAGGTCGGGCCAGCGTCGCTGTAATTGAGCTATAACCCAGCGCGTCTGGATCATCGCCAGTTTGCTGCCCCGTGTCCCGATTATCAAACGTTTCATCATCTTGCGCTTTCAAGTCAAACAAATAACGTAAAGCCTCGGCATAGGCATACCCCTGGCCTGCGGCAGCGGCATCCTTGAGGCGGCGAGTTGGCAAATGGAGAATTTTATTCACCAGTCGCGAGGTTAACTCCTGGACAGCCGCGGCTTCGCGCTCAGAAAGGCTGGGAGCGAGCTGGGACAGGGTGCGAGCCAGCTCCTGCTCACGCAGGGCGTTGACCTGGCTGCGCAGTTCGCTGATGGTGTCCACCACACCCAGCGAGGAAAACCAGCGCGCGAAGGCCACGGACTCGGCGGCCACAATGGCCTCGACCTGCTCAACCTCCTGGAGTCTCAGGCGAATCCCTTCGTCCACCGAACGCTGGAGATCATCCAGGTTATACAGATAGACTTCCGGCAGTTCCGAGACTGACGGTTCGACATCACGCGGCAGGGCAATGTCGATCAACAACAGCGCGCGTCCCTGGCGCTGGTGTACGACTTCACGCAGCATCTCATAGGTCAGCAACGCGCCTGGAGCCGTGGTTGAAGAAATCACCACATCCGCCTCAACCAGCGCGGCGGGCAGTTCGGTGAAGTCTCGCTGCATTGCTCCGACCCGGCTGGCCAGGTCGATGGCGCGGTGAGAAGTGCGATTCATAATGGTCAGGCGCTCCACGCCATGCGCGCAGAGATTTTGCGCGGCCAGTTCGCTCATCCTGCCAGAGCCAACCAGCAGCACGCTGGCCTCCTGCAAACAGGGGAAGAGCTGGCGCGCCAGTTGCACCGCGACGTGGCTGATTGAGGCAGCATTGCGGCTGATCCCCGTCTCGCTGCGCGCGCGCTTCCCGGCCACCAGCGCGGCTCGGAAAAGCGCCGAGGTTACCGCACCCGCGCTCCCATCGTGCTGAGCGCTTTCCAGTGCCTCGGCCACCTGCCCCTGAATCTGCGGCTCGCCTGGCACCAGCGAATAGAGCCCGCAGGCCACACCCAGCAAGTGCGAAACCGCCTCCTGGTCCACAAACACCGTCGAATGCGCGGCCAGCTCGGCAAGCGAAACGCCGCGCAGGGCGCTCAAGAGGTTCCGCAGGTGGGTTACGCCTTCGCCCGGCTCCTGACAAACAGCATAGAGTTCGAGGCGATTGCATGTAGAGAGCAAAACGCACTCTCGAACAAACTGACGCGCCGACGTGTGCACCTGCGATACCTGGCCGGGCGCACAGACCAGGCGCTCACGCAGGGCAATCGGCGCGGACGTGTGGTCAACGCCAAGACAAACGATATGCACACAAACCTCTTAAAATCTTCCTGAAAAACGTAAACCTATAGAGATTTTAGCGATTTTTCGCGGATAGTCAAGAGTACCTGGGCCATTTTTACTCAGGTGCCCACCCTATTTTTTCTCAGGTCTGGCCACTTCTCGCCCTTCCTCCCCCTCATTTTACCTTCTTTCCAGCCCTTTTCCCTCTTTTTTGGCCTTTTTATTAAGAACCAAAATTACTCCCTGAAAACTTCCCTGCGAATAATTCTCCTGTAAGCGAGTGCCATGGGCACTCGCTTACAGGGTTTATGCAACCCCTTGTCGGCATTCTGTCGATGTGCTAGTATCGGGACAGACTTATGAAAGATGGCAGGACTTTTGGCATGCAACAACAGGATCAATCCGAAAAAATAGAGGTGAGTGAAAAACAGGAAAATCTTTCTTCTAAAGAAACTCTCACCAGCGATACCACGGAACAATCAGCCACGGACAGCGCGAACGGAGCCACGCAGGTAGGCGAGACGAGCGCTACTGAGACAGGCCAGCAGGCGTCCGCTCAGACGCAGCGGAGGCGTTTTAACTGGCCCGCCCTGATCGCTGCTCTGGCAGTAGCCGCGTTTTTTGCTCTGACCGCGCGCTTTAACAGCCTGCCCGCGCCCTCCTATGTCCCGGCAACCATCTTTAGCGCGACGGGCTGCGGCCTGCTGGTTACCGCTATCCGCAAGCTGCGCAAATGGCCGGGCGCGGGCCTGCTGGAAGCGGGCTTGAGCGGTTTTGGCATGGCTCTGCTCCAGTTTGCTATGACCTTCACGTATCCAGGCGTCTTTCAGCAACTCACTACAGATCCCAGCGCCGGCCATGCTTTTCTCCTCACCTGGGCTCTGATCGCGCTTTTCGCGGTAATACTAAGCCTGGCTGGCGCGACAATCGGGCACCTGGCTTTCGCCTCCCTGCGCCCGCTGCCAGCCCGCGCTCAGAGACGCCGCGCTTCCACAGAGGACAATGACGAGGAAAACGACGACGCTGAGGACTCAGAGGACGACGACGAGGTGACGGCGGAAGAAACCAGCGCGACCAGCACCCCGCCCATGGAAGACGACGAGGCCAGAGAAGCCACCAATCAAGAGGGCGAAGCGCAAGAAGTGGTCGAGGAGGACGATGAGACGCGAGATGAAGAGGAGGAGGAAGAAGAGACGCGAGCCGCGGCAGCCGTATCCCGGCAGCGGCGCTCGCTGTTGAATTACGCGATTACGGTCCTGCTGCTCGGTCTGCTGCCCATGATGGCAGGATATGTTTTCGCGGCAACATATGATTTCATTATGAGCACTATCAATGCCAGCTCTTTCTCGCCTGCTTTCTATCCCACGCTCAGCGTGTTAAGCGGACTCCTGCCCTGGAGGCTGGCGGCCCCAATTACCGTGACCAGTTCAACCAGGGGCTTTGTCATCTTTACTTTATTCTGGCGCGTGCCCGATGGTATTCTCGGCAACCCCAACCTCTTCGACGTACAGGCTCTGGAAGGTCTGCTCTTCAGCGCCGTGGGCCTGGCTCTGCTGCTGATTACAGTGTATGGCAGCAACACGAAAGATGGACAGCGCCGCGCCGCGCCCTGGGGCGCATTCCTTCTGCTGCAAGCCCTGCTCGGCCTGATCCTGGTGCTACCGTCTGACCTCTGGCTGCTGCGCGGCCTACAGGGCATTCTGCAATTCCAGACCCTGCTTGCGCAACTGCCAACCGTCCAATTACTCAACCCCACGCTGTTTATCCTCAATCTGCTCACCGGCACGCTCTTCACCCTGCTTGTCGGCCTGATCGTCCGCCGTCAATACCAGCTCTGGACCTCACCTCGCGCAAAAACCTCGACAGCGTCAGAGGGAGAGCATGAGGAAAAAGGCGAGGAAGAATAAGGACAGGAGTTATTTTTCCATGACCGACCCACGCATCCTCTACATCATCAGTTTTATCTTCGCGATTATGGCCGCGTACAGCCTCTACACGGGCGTGCGGCAGTTGCGCGACGCGCGCAGGACGGGGCAATCAACGCGCTGGTACAAGCACCTGGGCCTGCTAACTGGCATTGAATACGCCCTGCTCACCTTTGTCTTCCTCCTGCGCACAGCCACCTTGCAAAACGAGATAGCGCCTGGGATGCAATCGCTGGTAGGAACGCTCTACCTTATTCTGCTCATCCCAGCGGCTATCATCGCCGGGCTGGTCATCCGCCGCGTCATCCTGAATATGCGCTCCAGCGGCCAGGCCAACCGCACCCGCGCTTCCGCCGCCGTTTCAACTCACGTCCAGCCCCAGAGTGAACGGGCGGAACGCGCTCCTTCCAGACAGGACAAAGACGAACAGATCCAGCGCCAGCGCGCACGGCGCAAAAAAGCCGCCGCCGCCCGCCGACGCCAGGCAGGTAAGGCATAAAAAATCTGTTTGTTCTGTAA
>DASVMX010000639.1:0-20008 GCA_036384215.1 Ktedonobacteraceae bacterium
ATCCAGACGCCACGGCTCCTGGATACATACGTCCTTTATCGGGCTGCTCCCTGCCAAACATGCTTACTTGTTTTCACCAACCACTACTTTGACGCCGTTGGGATCTTCGTAAGTACCAGCCTGTAAGCCGGGGCGGGAGAACTCGAAGAATTCGATGCCACTGACGCCTGGTTCGTGGCGTGTGGCATTGGGACCGGTCCAGGTGTTGAGGGCGAGGTGGTGGTGATAGCCGTCCCAGGAGACAAAACCGGCCTGATTGTAGAGCTTATTTACCAGATTCAAACCAAACGTTTGCTCGTAAAAGGCCAGGCTCTCATCCAGATTGCTGACGTTGAGGTGCATGTGGCCGAGGATCGTGCCCGTGGGGAAGCCATGGAAATCCTGTGCTTTGGCCAGAAGTTCGTTAGCTCTGAGCCGGACGGTATCCATAACGATCTGTCCATCGGGAGAATGGGACCACTTCTCGCGTGGCCGGTCGGCGTAGACTTCGATGCCATTGCCTTCAGGATCATTGAGATAGAGCGCCTGGCTGACCAGGTGGTCTGAGGCTCCGTCAATGCGAACGCCCGCGCCCTTTACACTATGATTCAAGAACGAGGCCAGGTCGGTCTCGCCGGGTAAAAGAATCGCGAAATGGTAGAGGCCAGCCGTGTGCGGTTTGCGTACCGGCGCGTCCGGGGTGTGACGCAGGGTGAGCAATTCCAGTTCACCAGCTCCCAGGCCGATAATTCCTTCCGCGCGCTGGTCTCGCACGATAGCAAGCCCCAGGCGCTGATAATAGGCCAACGTCTTCTCCAGGTCGCGCACGCGCAGGCCCACGCGTTTTAATGGCCATGACTGTGACATAACTTTCTCTCCTTTGCCGGTGAAAACGTCATTGTTAGTTACACACTTTTTGTAAGTTAACAATGAGTATAACACTTTTATAATACCAGATATTCCCGCGTGAAGGCTTATTTTTCGTGGAGAGGGCATATCCCATAACTCAATGCTTATGGATAGCATCCAAAATTTGTATCACATCCCCTAGCTATTTGTGTGTCTCATTGATTAGACTTAAACTGCTACCATGTGGGAAGCGGCACGAGAAGGATTGTGCTTTGAGCGCATGATTTCATCGCCGGTCGATGCCTGCCAGGTGTCGGGGGCATTGCACAACAAACAGCCTGGTGCTCTCTTCGAGAGAAACGAAATGAAAGGATATTCCAGTATTTCATGAATCAACCCTTATTCGGTCTGAATGTCCATGATAGTAGCAGCGTAGCCCATAGGATATTCAAGGAGGAGAGCATGAATATCGTGTTGATAGGTGCCCAGGGATCGGGAAAAGGCACGCAAGCAGGCCTGCTTACCCAGGCACTGGGTTTACACCACCTTTCCAGCGGGGACCTTTTCCGCCAGGCTTTTGAGGAGCGAACACCGCTCGGCGTGCGTGCCAGGGCCTACATTGATCGTGGTGAGTTAGTACCAGACGAGATTACCATAGAGATGGTTTTACAGCGGCTTGCGAACTCGGATTATAGCTCCGGCGCGGTGCTGGACGGCTTTCCACGTACAATCCCGCAGGCGCGGGCACTGGATAAGGGTCTGCGGCGCCTGGGGCATCGCATCGACATCGCGGCTTACCTGGAAGTGCCCCGCGAAGAGCTGCTTTCCAGGCTTTCAGGCCGGTATATTTGTCGGGCTGCTCAACATGTTTATCACCAATCCACGCGCCCGCCAAAGATCAGCGGCGTCTGCGACATCGATGGCAGCGAACTCTACCAGCGCTCAGATGACGCCGGCGAGGCTGTCCAGAAGCGCCTGGACATCTTTTTTGGCGAGACCATCCGCTTGCTGGATTACTATAAAAAGCAAGACAAACTGATCGAGGCAAACGGCAATCAGCATGTCGAACAGGTCCATCTTGCGCTCCTCGACGAATTCCACCAGCACATGGAAATCAGCCAGCACAGCCGCTACTGGCCCGGCTACAGCCTGCAAAGCAATTGTGGCTAAACCAGGTCATTGCTTGTGTAATTATTGAGTTTTTCAATCGTTTTGGACGGTGAAAAATTCAATAATTACACATCCCTGGTTTTGTTATAAGAAACCACCCGTATGCTTTTCTCCGAAAAAGTGCTTATTTTGCTACTGGTATCAGTCCTGCTCCCAGTGCCTGGCGCGTTCGACGGCGCGTTTCCAGTTGGCGTAGAGTTTTTCGCGCTGGTCGGCGCTCATGCGGGGCTCGAAGGTGCGGTCGAGCTTCCATTGTGCGGCGACTTCCTCCTGGTTTTGCCAGAAGCCGACGGCGAGGCCGGCGAGGTAGGCAGCTCCGAGGGCTGTGGTTTCGGCGATGCGGGGGCGCTGTACGGGCACGCCCAGAATATCGGCCTGGAACTGCATGAGCAGGTTGTTGGCGACCGCGCCGCCGTCCACGCGCAGGGTTTTGAGTTGGACGTGGCTGTCAGCGCTCATGGCTTCCAGTACGTCGCGCGTCTGGTAGGCCATGGATTCGAGGGTAGCACGCGCGATGTGCCCTGCGGTTGAGCCGCGGGTCAGGCCGATAATGGCGCCGCGGGCGTGGGCGTCCCAGTGGGGCGCGCCCAGTCCGACAAAGGCCGGAACAAGGTAGACGCCTTCGTTGCTCTCCACGCTGGCTGCCAGCGCTTCTACGTCCATGCTCTGCTTGATCACGCCCAGGCCATCGCGCAGCCATTGTACAGCCGCGCCAGCCACAAAAATGGAGCCTTCCAGCGCGTAAGTGGTCTGTCCGCCAATGCCCCAGGCCACGGTGGTTAGCAGGCCATGATTCGATGGAACGCCCTGTGTGCCGGTGTTCATCAACATAAAGCAGCCAGTGCCATACGTATTTTTGACCATACCTATTTCGTAGCACGTCTGGCCAAAGGTGGCCGCCTGCTGGTCACCAGCTACGCCGGCCAGAGGGATGGGCGCGCCGAAAAACTCGGCTTCAGTTTCGCCGAACAGATCGCTGGAGTCCAGCACGCGCGGCAGCATGGCGCGCGGGATGCCCAGTTCTTGCAAAATAACATCGTCCCAATCGCCGGTATAAATATTGTAGAGCAGCGTGCGCGAGGCGTTAGAGAGATCGGTGGCGTGGACTCGTCCTTTTGAGAGCCGCCACATCAGAAACGTGTCAATGGTGCCAAAGAGCACCTCGCCGCGCTCTGCCTGAGCGCGTACCCCCGGCACGTTATCCAGAATCCATTTGACCTTGGTGCCAGAAAAATAGGCATCCGTCACCAGCCCTGTGCGCGCGCGGATCTCTTTATCAAACCCCTTCGCCGTCAGCTCCTCGCAGATTGGCACGGTCAGGCGGCTTTGCCAGACAATCGCGTTATAGACTGGCCGGCCCGTGGCTTTTTCCCAGACCACTGCCGTCTCGCGTTGATTGGTGATGCCCACAGCGGCCACCTGGCTCGCGGAAACGCCCGCTTTGTGAAGCGCTTCCCTGGCAACCGTCAACTGGCTGGCCCAGATGGCCTCTGGATCATGCTCCACCAGCCCCGGAGCTGGATAGATCTGCGGGAATTCCTGCTGTGCGACGCTGACAATTGCCCCCTCGTGATTGAACAGCAGCGCGCGCGAACTTGTCGTTCCCTGGTCTAGACTCAAGATAAAATGTTTATCAGAATGGGTCATATGCAAAATCTCCTCATTGGTACCGTACTTCTCTGTCAGGATGGAGTCATTTTATCTCATTTTGACTGATGGCTGTCTCCAGGTTTCTTTGCAGGCGTTTTCAGTGTGAGAAATAGGCGGACTGCGAGATTTTACCGCGCGAAAGGTGAGAGAATTATGTCATACTGCTGTATACTTCTTCACCTGTCAGACGTTTTCTATACAAACGTGGTAAGATAAAGCTGAATGTTTCTCTGGGTAAAGGGGCTTTCTCAGGTTTGATGAGAAGGATTTCCTGGAGCACGAGCGCAAGGTAGATGGATTATGAAACAGCATCTGCACAAACAGCATTTCCGGCAGCGAGCGTTTCTGGGTGTGCTCGCTTGCACGTTTCTGGGCGCGCTCTTGCTGAGCGCGTGCAGCAGCGGTTCGTCAACGGGCAACTCAACCCGTTCTTCGTCTTCTAACAATACTTCCTCTTCGTCCGCGATCACGCAGACGCAGCGCGACGAAGGCAACGTGCAGCTCCAGTCTTTTCAGCAATGGATTGCGCTGATGCAGCAGTATGGTGGCAACGCGGCGACCTATCAGCAGCAATATACCAGCGATCAGCAGGCGCTCCAGAGCGCGAACACGGCTGCGGCTTATAACCAGGCGCTCAGCGCGTTGCAGGGGCATGTCAATGCCATCAAGACGCCGGCGCTTAAGCAGGAGATAGCCCGTCTCCAGCAACAACTGGCTCAGGATGTAAATACCTGGGGCAGCCAGCATACGTATCATGACGCGTATGATGGGAAGACCTATAAGCTGGGGTATGAGTACGATAACGTGACCGGTATTGGTGGCCCGGTCTGGCTGCAAGATGATCTGAACACGGCTAAAGGCCTGGCTGATTATCAACAGGTCGTTGAGAATCTAAATATGTGGAATTACCTGTTTCAGCAGATGAAGGCGAATTTTACAGACAATACGCCGTATAATCAGGTCCACCAGACCGATCTGAAGCTGATCCAGCATTATGACTTTGCCAGTGGTCCAGTTGTCATTGTCTCACTGCGCGAGCAGGCTTTGCGCGCATATAATAATGGCAAGCTGGTCAACGCCTTCCGGGTCACAACCGGCCAGCCTGATCTACCTTCTCCGCCGGGAACGTGGTGGGTTGAGGGGAAAAAGCATCCAACGGTCTTTAAATCGACCGCGCCGAAAGGGTCGCCTGACTGGTATCCTGATACGCCGATTACCTACGCGATGCAATACCATAGCAACGGGTACTTTTTCCATGATGCCTGGTGGCGCACCGAGTTTGGACCAAACACCAATTTTCCTCACCAGGACCCGAATGGTGATCCATTTGCCGGGCATGGCTCGCATGGTTGCGTGAACATGTCCACGGCTAATTCTGCCTGGCTGTACGGGTTTGTCTCGCTTTATACGCATATCCTCATTTATTAAATTGGATGGAGCCTGGTTAAGAACGGAGCAAGGTGTGACGATGCAGCGGCTCGATGACGAGTACTGGCCGGCCTGGCGTCAGTTTGTGCTCCAGGGAACGCTGGAAGAGGATCGCCTGCCTTCCCTGCTGGCGCAGTCCTGGCGGCGTTGTGCCGCTCTGGGATTAAATCCCTATGCCAGCCAGCAGCAGGATGGTTCCATGTCCACAGAACCGGTCAGGATCTCTCAGGATCTTTTGAGCCTTGCTCGTCCAGCTATCGAGGACCTCTATCAATTCGCGGAAGAGGCGGAATGCGTGGTGGTCTTCGCGGACGCGAACGCGCGCGTGGCCGACCTGGTTGGCAGTTCGCGTATTCGCCAGGAGCTGGAAATGGCGGGTTTACGCGAGGGCGCATTGTGGAGCGAAGAAGCACGGGGCGCCAATGCCCTGGCTCTGGCTCTGCACGAGTCTTTTCCCATCCACATCGCTGGAGCTATGCACTATCTGGCTGCGCTCCATCCCTTTTATAGTGCAGCCGCGCCTGTTCACGATCTCCTCGGCCAGGGAGTCGGCATACTGGGAGTGATTGGGCATGGTGAGGACTATCATCCTCACACGTTGGGCATGATCAGCGCCGCCGCGCAGGCGCTGAGTAATCAGATCCAGGTGCAGG
The DNA here is from genome assembly GCA_036384215.1 of Ktedonobacteraceae bacterium. GTDB lineage: Bacteria > Chloroflexota > Ktedonobacteria > Ktedonobacterales > Ktedonobacteraceae > Paraktedonobacter. The sequence goes on from DASVMX010000639.1 coordinate 5,730, forward strand.
CCTGGCTGAGCAATGCCAACGACCTGCTGGCCGAACTGAAAACCATCGCGCAGGCCCTCCCCGAAGGGGTTCTGCTCCTGCGCCGCGATGGGATTATCTCGCAGATGAACGCGCCCGCTGGCGCGATGCTGGGCCTGGTTCACGAACGCGTCACAGGTCGGCGTTTGCGCGATGTCCTGCCACTGCCAGCTCCCCTGGCCCGCGCGTTGGAGCGGCTGGAGACTTTCACCGACGAGGAATTGATCTTTGAAACGCCTCAGGGGCGCGTGGTCTGTCTTTGCTCGCTGAAGCTTATCGCGGGCAGCGCGCCCAGGACAGGGCTGGAGGATCTGCCCAACCCATCGGGCCTTGTGCTTTCCACCCAGGTGACTTCCGACGGCTTTGTCTTAATCCTGCGCAGCATCGAACGCGTGCAAAAGCTGGTTCATCGCATGACTGGAACCCGCGCGCGCCTGACCTTTGCCAGCGTCATCGGAGAGAGCGCCGTCCTGCGCGAAGCCTTGCGCCTGGCTCAGCGAGCCGCGCAGAGTAACTCAACCGTGCTGTTGCGCGGTGAAACCGGAACTGGCAAAGAGATCTTCGCGCAGAGCATTCATAACCACAGCCAGCGGGCCAGCGGACCCTTTGTGGCCATTAACTGCGCCGCGATCCCACGCGAGCTCATCAATACCGAACTGTTTGGCTACGAAGGAGGGTCGTTTACCGGCGCGGACCGCCAGGGACGCTCCGGCAAGTTTGAGCAGGCTAATGGTGGCACGCTCTTTCTCGACGAAATCGGCGATATGCCACTGGACCTGCAGACCTCGCTTTTGCGTGCCATCGAAACGCACACCATCACGCGCGTTGGCGGCCAGCGCACCATTACCGTTGATGTGCGCATTATCGCCGCCACGCACAAAGATTTGCAGGAAGACGCGCGCCGCGGCGCCTTTCGCTCGGACCTCTATTATCGTTTGAATGTGCTCTCAATTGCGATTCCGCCCCTGCGCCAGCGCGCCGGAGATATTCCTCTGCTGGTCCGCCACTTTCTAGAACGCCAGAGCCATGCCCAGGACCGCGCGCTACTGATCACTCCCGAAGCTCTCCAGGCGCTCCAGGTCTATCCCTGGCCTGGCAACGTGCGCGAACTGGAAAATCTGCTTGAGCGCGTGACCTATCTCATTCACCGCGACACCATCGCGCTCGACGACCTTCCATCCGAAATTCGCTTAATGGCTAAGTCCGAGTTAGCTGCGCTGCCAGTTTCTACTGCTCAGCCTCTTCCAGATCAACCCGCTGCTTTCCCGCTTGTCCTGACTGATGAGAGGGGTTTGAAGCAGCAAAGCCAGCAGGCCGAGTTGGAAGCTATTGTACGCGCTTATCGCCAGACCAATGGCCAGATGACACGCGCTGCGGCCCTGCTGGGTATCAGCCGCACTACCCTCTGGCGCAAAATGGTGCGTTACGGCCTGCTGGATGAACAAAAAGGGTGAGCTTATAAGCAAAATTTTGTTGCATTTTTGAAACGTACCGGGCGAGATGTTGCATTTCTGAAACACTTCTAGTGTTTCAGAAATGCAACATCTCGCCCGGTACGTTTTGTTTTGACCATGTTTATGGATTTGGCATGGAAATTGCTATAGAGAAAAGCAGGGAAGTTCTTATTTCAGATCTTCGTTGAGTGACTTGCATAGTGCAAGCGCAGAGAGGAGGGAAGGTGCGCAATTTCGAGAGAGGTTGCACACATGTGTAGTACGGCTCCGCATTTTTTCAGTAACATTTTCATGTGGTTTACATGAGTTTCACCTGTTTGAAAGGGGGAAATCTGCCAGAGACGGCAGATGCACACGTATGGACAGAACACCAACGTTATTCCAGAAAGCCCTGGCTGAATTGCTTGGAACCGGATTTCTGGTCCTGATCGGGCCAGGCTCAATTCCCGCGGCTATTTTGCTGCTCAATGGAGGAAAAGTTGCTTTTACGATGGCTGACCTGGGCTTTTCGGATTGGCCTTTGCTGTTGCTATCGCGGCTATGGTTTACACGATTGGACACATTTCTGGATGTCATATTAACCCGGCTGTTACGCTGGCCTTTGCTGTGACCAAACGTATACCATGGAATGAGGCGCTGGTATACATTATCGCTCAATTCATTGGAGGCATTCTTGGAGCGCTGGGGATTGCGCTGATTTTCGGAGCGTCGGCAGCCACAACCATTGGTCTGGGGCCGACCAACTTTAACGAGGCTCTGACCAGTTACCCTCAGGCTATTGGCATTGAGGCGCTGGGGACTTTTCTTCTGCTGATGGTTATTATGGGCACGGCAGTTGATGGGCGAGCACCGGCTGGCTGGGCTGGACTGATTATTGGTCTGATTGTCGCGGGTGAAGTGATTGTGATGGGACCAATTGTTGGCCCGTCGCTGAATCCTGCGCGTACTCTTGGTCCCGCGCTGCTCCAGGTGCTCTTCGGAGGGACGTACAACCTTGCGCATCTGATCGTGTACTTTGTTGGACCCATTCTTGGTGCTATTCTTGGTGTTGTAGGCTATGACTTCCTGACGCGCCCGCGAGCCGCTAGCAAACAGGTGGTGGAGGCCAGCGACGCCAGGGTAGAAGTTCTTCCATAATCCAAAGGGGAGGCGTGCGTTGGAGCACTGTTTTCCCCCAATACCTGAAAGGGAGACAAGGGAAGAGATGAAAAAACTGATTAATAAGCCTGACGATGTCGTCACTGACGCGCTGCGCGGCATGGCGGCGCTCCATACGGACCTTTTGCGCGTTGACGAAGCAGCGCAGATTATCGTGCGTGCTGGCGCGCCTGTGCAGGGAAAAGTGGGGATTATCTCTGGTGGTGGCAGCGGTCACGAGCCGATGCATGGCGGCTTTGTTGGCCATGGGATGCTCGACGCGGCCTGTCCTGGGGCTGTGTTTACCTCGCCTGTGCCCGATCAGATGCTCGCGGCGACCAGGGCCGTAGACGGTGGTGCTGGCGTGCTGCATATTGTCAAAAACTACACTGGCGACGTGCTCAATTTTGAAATGGCCGCAGAACTGGCCGCGGCGGAAGGCATCGAGGTGGTGAGTGTTGTCACCAACGACGATGTAGCTGTGCAGGATAGTCTGTATACCGCTGGCCGGCGCGGCGTTGGCGTGACGGTGCTGTTGGAAAAGATTGTCGGTGGCCTGGCCGAAACCGGAGCACCCCTGGCCGCGGTTGCTGACCTGGCGAAGCGGGTCAACGAGCAGGGGCGCAGCATGGGTATGGCGCTGACCTCCTGTACAGTACCCGCGGCTGGCAAACCAACCTTTGAACTGGGCGAGGATGAGATGGAGATTGGCATCGGTATTCACGGTGAACCAGGCCGGCGCCGCGTCAAACTGGCTTCCGCTGCGGAAATCGTTGAGATGCTGGCCACGCCGATTATCGAGGATTTGGGCCTGCGCGCGGGCGAGCGTGTACTGGCCTTTGTCAACGGCATGGGTGGCACGCCGCTGATCGAACTCTATGTCGTTGCGAACGAACTGGCGAAAATCCTGCGCGGGCGCGACATCACCATCGCGCGCTCGCTGGTCGGCAGCTATATCACCTCCCTGGAGATGGCTGGTTGTTCGCTTACCCTGCTGCGCCTGGATGACGAAATGACGCGCCATTGGGACGCGCCAGTGCATACTCCCGCGCTGCGCTGGGGCATGTAGGATGCAGCGGTTTTGAGAAAAGAGACGAGCCTGGAGTGGAGAATCCAATCTCTCTTTCCAGCCTCCGCGCAAGCCCTGCTCTGTTTGAGATCGGCAAAAGCGCCCATTGTTCATGCTATGCTATCTTTAAACACGCAAAATAAGGGGTTCCCTGCCAGGCTGGCGCACAGACGCTGCTTGAACTGTGTGCCAGGCCGGCAGAAAGAGGCCGCCAGGTTTCGTCTCTTATGATCACAAGCGGAGGAGTTTATGCCAATTACAACTGAAGATACCCTGCGCTGGCTCGGACAACTGGCTCGGGTCTTGCAGGAGAAGCGCGATTATTTAACACAACTGGACTCGGCTATCGGGGATGCGGACCATGGAATCAATATGGATCGCGGCTTCAAAGCGGTCATGGAGAAGCTCCAGGGACAATCCGAGATGGACATTGGTTCGCTGCTCAAGCTGGTTGGTACGACGCTGGTTTCCACTGTGGGAGGAGCAAGCGGGCCACTATACGGCACGGCGTTCCTGCGAGCTGGTATTGCCCTGGCTGGTAAGCGAGAGCTTTATCCTGCCGACTATATTGCTATGCTCGAGGCGGCTGTGGGAGGCATTCAAGCACGCGGCAAAGCCCAGGCTGGCGAGAAGACTATGCTTGATGCTCTCCTGCCAGCTCTGGCCAGCGCGAAAGAGGCCGAAGCCGCGCGACTTGATATCGTTGAGATCACGCGTCGCGCCAGTCACGCGGCAGAACAGGGCATGTTGTCCACAATCCCGCTGGTGGCCACCAAGGGTCGGGCCAGCTACCTCGGAGAACGCAGCGCCGGGCATCAAGATCCAGGCGCGACTTCAAGCTGGTTGATGCTAAAAACGCTGGCAGATGTCTGCGCGGCGAGGAGTAAAACATGACGGTAAGTTTAGTAGTGGTTTCCCACAGCGCGAAGTTGGCAGAAGGCGTAGTTGAACTGGCGGGGCAGATGACTCATGGGAAAGTCGCCATCGCGGCTGCCGGGGGGACCAGCGATGGGACGCTGGGGACATCTGTCGAGCACATTCTTGCCGCGCTTGAGCAGGTCGCCGGACCTGATGGCACGCTCATTCTGCTGGACCTGGGCAGCGCGGTTATGGCCACCGAGATGGCGGTAGAGCAGTTTGTCCAGAGCGGAGCCTGTCCCGTGACCATCAGCCCCGCGCCGCTGGTCGAAGGCGCGGTTATCGCCGCGGTTGAAGCCTCTATTGGAAACAGCCTGGCCGAGGTCGCGGACGCCGCGCTTGGTGCGCTGAGCCTGCCGAAATTACACTGATCAGACAAAGGAACATATTATGCCTGTGGTAGAGAACACGGTAATCATCACCAACAAAGTCGGTCTGCACGCGCGCCCGGCCACACTGTTCGTACAAGAGGCGGCGCATTTTCAAGCGCAGATCCAGGTGCGCAATGGTGACAAAAGCGCCAACGCCAAAAGTATCCTGGGAGTGCTCAAACTGGGAGCCAGTCAGGGCACGACGCTACAACTGAGGGCTGAAGGCGAGGATGCCGCCGAGGCTATTCAGGCGCTGATCTCACTGGTTGAGCGCAAATTTGACGAAGAGTGAGGTCAAACATGGCAGATAAAACTTTTTCAAACCAGGAGCTGTTGCGCGTCCTGCCGATTTCGCCAGGAATCGCGCTCGGCCCGGTGCGCTTACTGGACTCTCAGGAAACACCGCGTGAGGGACAGAGCGTGGACTCCCAGATTCTGCCAGATCAACTTGCCAGCGAGCGCCAGCGTCTCCAGCAGACCCTGAGCGCCGCGGAAGCCGAACTGGACGAACTTCACGAGCGCGTTGTCCGCACTGTTGGGCAGGCCGAAGCCGAGATCTTCACCGCCCAGAAGCTCATGCTGCGCGACCCCGACCTGCTCGATGCCGTAGATGAGTTGATGGGCCGGCAGTTTTTTTCTGCTGAAAGTGCCTGGAGCATGTCCATCAAGCAGCAGAGCGAACTGCTGGCATCTCTGCCCGATGACACGCTGGCTGCCCGCGCCGTGGATGTGCGTGACATGGGCGCCAGGGTCTTGAGCCATCTCCAGCAGACTCGCCCTGGAGCGACAAACTCCCAACAGTCAGTAGAAACACGCCAGGAGTCGGCCTTGATAGTGGCCCGCGACCTCACCCCTTCGCAGACCGCCCGTCTTGATCCAACCAGTATCCTGGGCATCTGCACCGTCGAGGGAGGGCCAACCACTCACGCTGCCATCATCGCGCGCGCGCTGGAGATTCCCGCAGTTGCCGGCCTGGATGCCAGAGTGCTCGCTGAACTGCGCAATGGCCAACAACTGGCCATCGACGGTGGGCGCGGCCTGGTCTATCTCCAATTGGATGAAAAGCAGTGTACCGAGTTGAGTGCTGCCATGGCCGAGCAGCATCGCAAGAAAAGTGCCCGCGATACCGCTTATTGGTGTCAGCGGCCCGGCGAGACAGCGGACGGCCAGCCCGTGTTCATATACGCGAATGTCGGCGACGCCGCGGGCGCGCGTGAGGCCGCGCAACAGGGAGCGCAGGGCATTGGTCTGCTGCGCACCGAATTTTTGTTCGGCCAGCGTACAGTCTTCCCCGACGAACAGGAGCAATTTGAGAGCTATCTGGAGCTTTTCCGCGCTTTTGCCGCAGAAGCCCTCTTTCACAAGAGCATTGTAGCTCGCACCCTGGATGCTGGCGCGGACAAGCCTTTTCCCGCGCTGGAACCTCTGCTGGGCGAGTGGAAAGAGGCGAATCCCGCGCTGGGCCTGCGCGGTGCGCGCATCCACCTGCTCCATGCAGAGCTTTTGCGCCAGCAACTGCGCGCCCTTTTGCGGGCTGCTGGCGAGGCCGAGATTGACTTGCAGATTATGTTTCCTATGATTACCACCGTTGAAGAGACGCGCCGCATGAAACACGTGTTGGAGCAGGTTCGCGCCGAATTGCGCAGTGAAGGCGTTACTCAGCCGCGGAGCGTGCCAGTGGGCATTATGATCGAAACACCTGCCGCTGTCTGGCTGGCCGACGCCCTGGCCCGCGAGGTTGACTTCTTCAGCATCGGCGCCAACGACCTGTTCCAGTATACACTGGCCGCGGACCGCACCAACAGCCGCGTCATGGGTCTGTTTGCCGGTCTCGAACCGGCTCTCTGGCGCTCCATCAACCACGTCTTACAGGCCGCGCGCATTCACGAAATTCCCGTCGCCGTCTGCGGCGAGATCGCGGCAGACACACGCTACGGTCCTCTGCTCGCCGGCCTGGGCATCGACGAACTCAGCGTCAGCCCGCCAGCCCTCGCCCGCGTCAAAGAAGCCCTGCACCAGCACGACCTTAGCTACTGGCAAAGCAAAGCACAAAGCTTGCTCCAGGCGGAAACCGCTGCCGAAATGGAACCATTGCTGTGAAATTTTCTCATGTGGACGAATACTTCCACCCCGCGGAAGTATTCGTCCACATGAGAAAAGCGGGTAGAGCATTCTCTGAATGCTCAATTTTCGTGCGCGGGCCGCGAATGAGACGTTTTTGTGAGGTTTTCCCTTTTCTTCTGTGAGAGTTTTCATAGAAAATATCCCATCAGTTAATTTATTTTGGGAGGACTTCATGAATAACGAAACGCAACCTTCTTTACCTGGACAAGATGAGAGTAATCTTTCCAGCCAGATCGCGAAAGGGCCACAGTGCTCTTTTTCGCGCCGGGCTGTGCTGGTTGGGCTGGGAATGCTGGCGGGTGTGGGGGTTGTGGGGTGCGCGCCTCTGCCGGGCCAGGGGGCGACGCCGACCGGTGTTATCGCAGCTCCTACTCCGACTAATCAAACGACGCCGACGCCGACGCCGGCTCCCGCGCCTCTGGGAAAGCTTTTCTACACCTATACTGGCCATAAGGATCGCGTCAACGCGGTTGCCTGGTCGCCTGATGGCCAGCGCCTCGCTTCTGGCAGCATCGATGCTACGGTTCAACTCTGGGATAATTTGACGGGGGGCAATGTGGTGACGCATCATAACTACGCGGGCCAGGGCGCGACGGTTACCTGGGCTCCTGAGGGCCGGCACCTCGCTTCGACGGGTAGAAAATCGCTTTCTTCTATGGATTATGTGGAACTTTGGGATGCTGCTACCGGGAAGACTTTGATCACCTATCCCGCTCATACAAACTCACCAGTGCCTGGACCTGTTACTGGCTTGAACTGGTCACCAGACGGAAAATATCTGGCGGCAGCCAGTTTTGATTACACCGTGCGTGTCTGGGATCTGACGACTGGCACGCTGCGTTTTTTCTATAGCGATCCCCATGGTTATCTGATGACCTGTGTGGCCTGGTCGCCTGATAGCAAGTTTATCGCCTTTGGCAATGACGACAATGGTGAGCATAATGTCATGGTACAGGTCTGGAATGTGGCCAGCCGGAGCCAGGTCGCGGTTTATCGCAAGCATACCAAACCTGTGCAGTGTGTGGCCTGGTCGCCCAATGGCAAGTACATTGCGTCGGGCGCTAATGATAATACCGCGCGCGTCTGGCACGCTGCCACGGGTGCGCCGCTCTTTACCTACAACGGCCACGCTCCCTCGTCTCCCGACCTGGGTTCCTCTGTCATCTCTGTGGCCTGGTCGCCCGATGGCAAGCGTGTGGTTAGCGGAGGCGTAGACTCGACCGCGCAGATCTGGGATGGCGCAACCGGGCAGCAGTATTTTAAATATAGAGGGCACCAGGGCGCCGTGTACGCGGCGATCTGGTCGCCCAATGGAAAGTATATTGCTTCTGGCGGAGATGATAAAACGGTTCAGATCTGGCAGGCGGTTTGATGCTCATTCACTGAACTGGCTTGCGCGGCCTGGTCTGCCAGCCCGGCTCAGCGGAGTTGCGCAAAAGACCAGGGAGATGAGTATACTGAGCAGGCCAATGGTCGCGTAGACCAGGGCTATATTGTCAGTGCGCTCAATCGCGAAACCGCCGAGTAGCGCGCCGACAGGGGCAGTCGACCATGTGAGTACTCGAATGAAACTGATCACACGGCCTAACATCTGACCGGGCACTTCGCTTTGCGTCAGACTATAGCTGCTGATAGAGAACAGGACATCTGAACCACCGCGCAGGCACCAGAACAGGAGTAGTGCCCAGAACCAATGCGTTAGTGTCGCCAGAAGGGTAAACAGTCCATCCAATCCTACCGCGGCCAGGACGAGCACGCCAGTGGGCCAGCGTTTGCCTATCCGCTCCGCCAGTAGCGAACTGCACACCGTTCCCAGCCCTGCAGCGGCATAAAGCAGGCCGATCTGTGTATCGCTGGCAGCGAACCACTCTCTGGCAAGCGGCACAACCTGAACACTTGTGGTGGGCAGGATAAAATTGATTAGCAATAACAGCAGTGTGATCCACGACAAAAAGCGATGCCTCAGCACATAGCTCAGGCCCTCTTTCACGCTTGTAAGCAGCCTCGCTGGCGCCTGTTTCTGATCGGCAGGGGGCTGAAAGCTCGCTCTGATCAATGCGAGCGAGACTGACGAGACCAGGAACGAAGCGGCGTCAATCAGAAACAGCGCTGGTAGGGGCACAATCGCTACCAGCACCCCCGCAATCAACGGGCCGAGCACAGTCGCGGTTGAGTTTCCTGCCAGGATGCGACCGTTGGCCGCGAGCAGTTTTTCCGGTGGAACCAGGCTGGGGATAGCCGCGAAGTTGGCTGCGTCAAAGCCAATGCCAAGTGCCGAATTGAGAAATGCTACGACGAAAATCCAACCGATTGAAAGCGCGCTGGCCCGCGCTGCCAGAAAGAGCGAGGCGATTGCCAGAGCTCGCGCCAGGTCCGTCAGCAGCATTAAGCGCCTGCGGTTAACCCGGTCCACCCAGGCACCGATAACCAGGCCGAAGAGTACGTAAGGCAGCACTGTCACCGCCACAGAAAAAGCCAGGCTCACGGAAGATCCCGTCAACTGAAAAATCAAGAGCGGGATCGCGAAACTCGAAAAAGAACCGCCAAAGGCTGAGATAGTCTGGCCAGTCCAGAATTTCCAGAAAGCTCCGCTGAATTGCTGCTTCAGCGCGGAAGTATCAACAGACATAAACATTCTCCTGCATAATGTGGGATGGGATACTGCCCGGAATACCCCCTTCTTATGCAGGATACAATGCTTGCGGCATGGATATAAATATCTTTTCTATGCTCACGGCATATGTCAGATGTTCAGATATGCCATGAGCATAGGCTGGTCAATGGAGGAAAAAGTTATAGATGATCAGAACTACAGCGGCAACCAGGAGCAGGTGAATAAAGCGTTTCCTGCCGCTACCGATCAAACCGAGGAACCAGATGACAGCCAGGATAATGATCGCTCCCCAGATAAGCGTGTGTACACTAATTACAAGTGACATGTTTTCGCATCCTTTCGCGCTGTTCCTTGAAGAAGATGCTGAAGCGGCGTACGCTTTGCTGCGCACTCCGCCCCGGCATCTTCTGTCTGTGCTACCTTGCAATAGTGTGTATTACAGGATAACACGCATTATGATACTTTTAGCTCACCAAGTTTGACTCTGGCCTGTTGCTGCTGCTGTGTACCGCGTGCATAGTTCACGTTGATCGTTGTGCCGGGATCGAACAAAAGTAGTGCGTCGTTGAGATCCGACACATTATTAATGGCCTCGTTATTCACCTGGGTGATCACATCCCCGGTTTTCAGACCAGCGTTGGCGGCAGCTCCGCCCGGTACGGTGCTGACTACCAGCACACCGTGATCAACCGAGAGTCCGGCGCGGGCCGCAACCTGCGGATCAACTGTCGTGACACTGGCCTGGAGAGCAGCACGACCACTGTGTATTACTTTACCATATTGAATGAGCTGTGGTGCAATGAACTTGACGCGGTTGGACGGCACAGCAAAACCAACGCCGTTGGCGGGAGTTTTAAATTCGGGATCAATAGCGACCAGCGTTGGGATGCCGATCAGATTGCCATCCATGCTGACCAGCGCGCCGCCGCTATTGCCCGGATTAATAGGCGCGTCGGTCTGAACCGCGTCGATGATCGTGCCGCCGCCATGCCCCTCGCCCACTGTGCGACCCAGTGCGCTGATGATGCCCTGCGTGACTGTCTGGGTGATGCCCAGCGGGTTGCCAATGGCCAGCACAGGGTTGCCAACTTCCAGCCTGGAGGAGTCGCCGATGGGCATGACATACATTTTGTTGGGGGGATTAATCTTCACCACAGCCAGATCGTCTGCTGCGTCGAGGCCCACCAGGCTGGCTGGCAGCGAGGTTCCGTCAAAGAGCACAACATTGTACTTTTGCCCACCAGATACGACGTGATCGTTGGTGATAATGTGGCCCTGCGAGTCAATAACCACGCCAGAACCCACGCCTGCGCCCTGAGCGGTTTTCACATTGATCTGTACTACGGCCTGGCGACCCTGCGCGATGACCTGTTCAGGAGTCATGGAGCCGCTCCTATAGCCGATGATGCCCGAACGCTGCGAGGCCGTGGTATGTTTGCCAATCTGCCAGCCCACAAGTCCGCCCAGTAGCAGGCAGAGCATAGCTCCGATGATCGAGCCGGCCAGAATGTTCGAGAGTCTTCGTCGGCGTGCCGGGACCATGGGCTGTGGCCTTTCGCCCGGTTGGTACGCCGGTTCGCCAGCTGGCTGTTGCACATTTGTAGCATAGGATGCGGGCTGTGGCTCTGGCGTGCCAGAGGGCAAGCCAGGCGCGGATGGTTGTTCACGTGGTATTTCATCGGGTTGACGCAGTTCATCGTTTTCGGAATTTGACATGGCCTTTAACCTCAACTAATACTAAGTATACTTCCCGCTATGCATCTACGACTAGTATGAGACAGCTTGCCAAAAAGGACGCGAAAAAGCCCATCTTTCCCTGGTCAATGTGCAACCTGGCGTAGCGCGACTCGTAATAGTGATAACTTGCCTGACCGGGCTTTGCCCGATTTAAGAAGGAGAAATCAGAGATCATGCAACAAGAAATGCAACCTCAAGCGCAACCCTCCCATGGTTACGAGGGAGAGCGCACACAGAATCCTGCTGGTTATTACGTTTATGGACAGAAGCTTGTCGTGCCGGTAAGCGGTCAATCTGCGACTTCTGGGCAGCGGCTCGCGCTCGCTATTGTCTCTCTGTGTTTGCTCGTTTTCCTCATTTTTGGCATGGTTATCTTTGCTGCTGCGGATAATGCTCCCAATTGGGCCGTCATTCCCATCCTTTTCATCATCCTCTTATTCTCAGCCGTAGCGACTGCTATCAATTTTGTCTTCAACCGTAGAGCTTAAGCGCGCAACTCGTTGCTGAAGCGCCGCGGATCTCTTTTTCTCGTTCGCGAAACGTGTATAAAGTAGCCAGACGGTGAGGTTGCGCAAGCGCACGTTGGCCTGGACAGATTTGCCTGGATGCTTGCCGCAAGACAACAATGGTGCCGTTTGGCGGGAGGAGGCCAGCAATGGCAGACAGCAATGAAGAGCGAGCCGGCAGTAAAGGGATGCGAGCCATTACCATCTCGCGTGAATATGGCAGTGGCGGCGGTGAGGTCGCCGCGCGCCTGGCGCGTGCGCTGGGCTGGCGGCTTGTCGACCACGAAGCAGTGGTGCAAGTGGCCCACGAACTGGGAATTAGCGTGACTGACGCGGAGGCGCGCGACGAGCACGTTGAGAGCCTGGGGATGCGCCTGCTGAACGGTTTGAGCATGATGCAGCCCCCCATGTCCAGTCCCGTGGTGGACTTTTCTTTGCCCGATGGGCGGATGTATCATGAAGCCTTACGCCATGTCATCCTCCAGGCACTCGGCACTGATTACGTGGTGATTGTAGGCCGTGGCTCACAGATGCTGCTGAAAGAGCGGCGCGACATCTTGCACGTGCGCGTAACTGCTCCTCTTGAACAGCGTGTCGCTTACGTTATGCAGCGCGAACGGCTTGATTACGAAAATGCGCGCAACCGCGTCCATTACAAAGATAGCGGGCGAGAACGTTACCTCCAGATGCAATACCATCAGCGTCCATCTGATCCGCTGCTCTACGACCTGGTCATCAATACCGCCGTGCTCAGCCTGGACGACACGGTCGATCTCATCGAGCTGGCGCTGAAACAGAAGACCGGCCATCTACATGTGCCTATTTCGCAGCTTGGCCCTGGTGCTGGCCTGGCTCCCTATGCAGGGCGTTCAGAAGATTTCACTGTGCCACCTGGCCAGGAGGCCACGCAGGCTAAATAAGCGGAAACTCTTCATAGATAATCTCCAGGCTCGTTCGTCTAAAATGAGATTTTGTAGCTGGTAAAAGTTGTTTGCTGGTGATATGCTTCTTTTTAGCAAGAAAAGATGATCTACAGCTATATATTTGCTGGCAGAGAAAGGAAAAATCGATGCGCCTGGCGGTGATTTCGGATATTCATGGCAATTGTTTCGCGCTGGACTCCGTTTTGCGGGATATTCGCGAGCAAGGGATTGAGCAGATTGTGTGCCTGGGGGATGCGATCCAGGGGGGAGCGCAGCCGGCTGAGACGGTTCAGCGTCTGCGCGAGTCAAATTGTTCAGTAGTTATGGGCAATGCCGACGCGTTTGTGCTCTATGGCGATCTGGAGGAACCGGCCAGCGAACGTCAGTTGACCGTCAGAGACTGGACGCTGGCTCAGCTTTCAAACGAGGATAAGACGTTTATGGCGCAGTTTCAGCCGACGATAGAAATTGCGCTGGAAGGCGGGAAAAGCCTGTTGTGCTTTCATGGCTCACCACGTTCATTCAATGAGATTATTCTTCCACAGACTACTGATGAGATCGTGCACGAATACCTGGGCGGCTTCTCGGCGAATTTTCTGACTGGCGGGCATACCCATACGCAGCAATTGCGGCGTCTGGGCGCGGGTGATTCCTGGTATTTCAATCCTGGCAGCATCAGCCTGGCTTATAACTGGGCGCTCATGCAAGGTGATGAGCCGAAGGTTGATCCCTGGTCTGATTATGCTATCCTGACTTCCAAAGGGACAACTACCAGCGTTACTTTCCGGCATGTGCCTTTTGATGTGGATGAACTGGCCAGAGTAATCTGCGCCAGTGGTCTGCCAGACGCAGAAAAGTCCATTCGAATGTATCTGACCTGACCACACAACAAAGTAGCTCAGGCTTTTTAGAGCGATAGCAGGCGTTCCAGTTCAGTAATGGTCTGGCGAGCACTGCTGAATTGAATGCCGTGCATGCCCAGGTGCCGGGCTGTTGCTACATTATCCGCTTTGTCGTCAATAAACACAACTTCTTCTGGCAAGAGGTTCAGGCGTTCCAGCGTCAGCCAATAGATGCGCTCGTCCGGCTTGGAGACACCTTCTTCATTGTCAAAGACCATCAGATCAACCAGCTCCTGCAAGCGAAATTTGTGATTCATAGCCTGACGCGATCCACCATTGCAGATCGTAGCGATGGTATAGTCCGGGCGCAGACGGTTAAGCAATTTGAGCATGCGCGGGTTTAACTGCTCGTAAACTCCAAAATTATCGCTCAGGATCTCAGATTGCTGATCTTCCCGGCAGCGTTCCCAGTCGATTTCAAGCAATACTCCTCCGAGATCAAAAATAACCGCGCGAATCGCCATCCATTCCTCCTTGTCAATACATTGCATTATAATGTTAAGAGT
>DASVMX010000640.1:0-6630 GCA_036384215.1 Ktedonobacteraceae bacterium
TTGGGTGGCCCGTGGCCACCCAACAGCTACATCCGACAAAAAGAGCGCCGCTGCGCAGCGCAAAGGGGTTGCCAACGATCTATTCTGAGGCCATATAGAAACCTCATCAGGAGTTGCGCACTTCCGGTGCATGACGTTTTGGATTTTGAGGCGGCTTATAGCCAACCACGCTCTTCCGCGCGCCTGGCAGCTTCCATGCGGTTGCGTACGCCGAGCTTCTGGATGGCCAGCGAGAGGTGATTGCGCACCGTGCCTTCGGAGAGAAAGAGCTGGCCGGCGATATCCGCTATGCTCGCTCCCGACAGGGCGACAGCCAGTACTTCGCGCTCGCGATTGGTGAGCGGGTTGTGGCCCTCGGAGAGCGCGGCCAGTGCCAGGGCGGGATCGATGATGCGCGAGCCCTGCATGGCCAGGCGAATGGCAACCGCCAGCTCTGCCGCGGGTGCGTCTTTGAGGAGAAAGCCCACCGCGCCGCTCTCGATGGCGCGCCGCAAATAGCCGCTGCGTCCAAAAGTGGTCAGGATCACAATTTTACAGGCCGGTAAGCGCTGGTGTAGCTCGCGCGCGGCCAGCAAGCCATCGCAGCCAGGCATCTCGATGTCCAGCAGGGCGACATCAGGCTCGCTTGCCAGAGCGGCTGAAAGCACTTCATCGCCGCGCGCGGCCTCGGCGACGATCTGAATGTCGTCCTCCAGTGAAAGGAGAGAGGCCAGCGCCTCGCGTACCATCGTTTGATCTTCTGCCAGCAAGACCCGAATCATCGTTTTACTCTTTCACGTTTCCAACAGTTTTCAATAATGGCAGTTCAATTCGCAGGCGGAAACACTGCGCGCCATCCGTGAGCCACGGGCCAGCCTCGCAATTTCCACCCATAATCGTGACGCGCTCTGCTATTCCCGCCAGGCCGGTTCCATCCTCCTGGCGCTCTCTGTGCCGTTCCTGGTACCCATCATTGATCAGCTCGGCTTTGACGCGCTCCGGCGTGCTCTCCAGACGCATCACGCACTGATGGGCACGGCTGTGACGAATGACATTGGTTACGCCCTCGCGCACCGCCCAGGCCAGCACGGCGTCTACGGGCGGCGGCAGCTCGACGATGCTCTGGAAAGTGGTGCAGGAGATGCCCGCGGCCTCGAACACCTGGCGCGCATTTTCCAACTCGCTCTCCAGCCGCGGCTGGCGGTAGCCGGCCACAGCCTCGCGTACTTCACCTAACATCTGGCGCGCTACCTGTTCAATATCGCGCACTTCTTTTGTCGCCCGCTCGGGCGCTCTCCCCATCAAACGCCCGGCCAGTTCACTTTTTAAAGTGATCAGCGACAGCTTATGGCCCAATAGATCGTGCAGGTCACGCGCCAGGCGAAAGCGCTCCTCCATCACCGCCAGGCGCGCCAGTTCGCTGCGCGCCAGTTGTAATTCGCGAATGGCGCGAAACGCGCGCACGCTGCCCGTCGTGCCAGAGCCAACGCCCGCGACCAGGATCACGGGGATGATGAATTGCTGCCAATCCGCGCCCAATAAAAAGCGGCCCAGGCCGAATGTCAACAGGGTCAAACCCGCGACAACCAGCCCGGCGCGCCTGGTTGGAAGGACCACGCCCGCAGCAACGCCGGAGAAGATGAAATCCCAGAGCCAGCCACTGCCATAGGTCAGACAGAGAAAGAGGGTCAGCGCGACCAGCAGCCCGAAAGGCAGCCAGACAGAGCGCGAGCGTGAGCGCGCCCGCGCTTGAAAGCTCAATGGATGGGGCCAGACCAGCCAGCCGTACAGACTGCAGAAGCAGAGCGTAGCCAGCCCGGCAATAGCCATCTGTCGAAACGTGTGCGGTATGCTCCACAACTGGTACAGTTCAAGAAACATGAAGAAAAGCCAGGCCAGCGCGAAAATTCGCCAGGTCAGAGGCGAAATCCCGTCAGGCGTGGCCTGGGTTCGCCTCTTCTCTTCTTGCTCGCGCTGCCCGGTGGGCTGTCCCGTCCGGCTTTTTGTCGCGTCTCCTGGTTTCACAATTGACTCTGGCTTCATGATTGACTCTGGCTCTCTCCCACGCGAACCGGCTCGGGCTGGTTCACTGAACAACAACGGTCAGATTCATCCCTCGATGAATTGTACAATATAGATGAAAAACGCCCGCGGTATTAAATGGGCCGAGTTCGACCGAGCCATTTTTGATATCCACATTGCGCACCGCGGGCGCTCCCGCCTCTTTCTGTGTGTTAGGCGCGCCGCTGGCCGTCCAGAAGCCGTTTTCCAGCACGTGTTCGATGCCGTCGTCATTGATGACCTGGAGCTTCGAGCCTTTCGGCACCAGCACCACATTGGTCAGAAAATTGCTTCCCGCTACATGGACCGTGGGTGCGCCATTTGCGCTGGTATTTGCTGTCGCCCCCACAGGATTCGCGGCCACCAGCAGGGCAGCAATCACCATTCCGGCAGCCAGCGCGCTCATGCCTGTCACAAAAGGCGAAAGCCAGCGCGTGTTTCCCGGCAGCGAGCCGCGCAGGCTCCGAATACCCGCGACTCCGCCGCAGATTAGCGCTATCAAAGCAAAGGCCAGGAGAAACGCCAGCGAGCCGAAATGGCCTGGATTGACGGCTGGATGCAGCAAAGTCGAAGATGTTTCTATCTGAGCAAGGTCCAGGGATGATGTAATCAGCACCACCACCGCGCCCAGCAGAAGCGCCAGGCGCATCCGTGCCAGAATCAGGCCCGCCACCCCGGCAGTCACCAGCGGAAAGATCAGGTATTGCAGCAAAAACGGGCCAACTGCCAGCCAGACAAAAAAGAACTGAAACAGGAAAACTGCCGCGTTCAAAAACAAAGCCACCGCCGCCGTCTTCTCTAACCCGGAAAGCTCCCGCCGCGCGCGCTTCGCCTTCTCCCGCGCGGTTACATTTTCTTCTTGAAGCATAAATGATTCCTCCTTGTATGTATCTTTATCTCGAACAACCCTGCCCAGAGTGTAATCCGTTCTAAACAAAACAAGAAGTGAAACCTATCATGATCTCTGCATGACAAATGTCACGGCCCTCGTCAAACGGATTGGCGAAGAACTGTTCCATACCGTTGGGGTCCGTCCAATAATTGATGAATCCATTGGGGCACACTGCACAGGCGGGCACACCGGACGCGCCGGTCTGAGGTGTAGCCGTCAGAGCGGAGCCTCTGACGGCTACGGGAGGATGCGTTTGCTTCATACCCTGGAACTCAAAGGGTGGGTGGAAGGTCGAGGAACTGGCAGACGCCGTGGCTTTTTCCGCTCAGCATTCTCCGCACGCTTCACACGGCTTGTCGATGAGCCACCTATCACATACCCTACCCATTGGCGCATGCACATGTGAGGCACTTGCTTAAGAACGATGCCAGGACAGAAACGGCCGCACGGCTTCTCGGCTATGAGTCGGAAGTGGCCTTTCGCCAGGCCTTCAAGCGAGAAGTAGGTATTCCTCCGGCCAGATACCGCAAGCCTGGGTAACCAGCCTCCACGGCGGAACTTTCCCACCAGGCTCGTCGAAATAGTGCTAAGATGAGAGAAAGCACCGGCTATTCCGGTTATAAGCTTATGATAGATCGCTTCTCCCGTCTTTATCCAGAGGCACACATACAACAATGCAGGTACCTGTATCGGGTCCGCTGTCGATACACAGCGTTCCTCCCAGCAGCCTGACGCGCTCATTCATGCCGATCAGGCCGAAATGCCTCATCTGCCCACCCAGGCGCGCGGCGGTATCCATCGCCTCGTCAACCTGAAAGCCATGCCCATCGTCATAGACCGAGAGGCAGAGTTCATGTCCTTCCACGGACAGCGCCATCATCACCTGCTCGGCCCGGGCGTGCTTTCTGACGTTGCTCAGTGCCTCCTGGGCCACGCGGTACATGGCGGTTTCCAGGCGCGGGGACAGGAGCGGAAAATCGCCTGGCGCGTAACGATAGGTGATGACCAGACCATCTACTTCGGCCTCGCGCGCCAGTTCGCGCAGTGCCTCGGGCAGGGTGCGGTTTTGCAAAGGGGCCGCGCGCAGATCAATCACCGAGCGGCGCGCCTCTTCCAGGTTTGCACGCGCCAGAGTCAGGGCGCGGCGGATCGCCTCCTGCGCGCGCGCTGGGCGCTGCTGTGACAGCGCGTCTGCGGTCTCCAGTTGCAGGGTAATCGCCGCCAGGCCCTGAGCCAGGGTATCGTGGATCTCACGTGCCAGGCGGTTGCGCTCCTCAATCGTCGCCAGGCGAGCCGCGGCCCGCGTGTGCTCCGCGGCCAGGCGCGCGCGCTGAATCGCCAGGCCAATCTGGTCGCCCACGATATGCAGTAATTGCAACTCCTCCTCGCTCAATTCGCGCCAGTCCTCGCTGGCCACGTTGAGCATCCCCAGCCCTGTCTCGCCCGCGTAGATGGGTACACTGGCGTGGAAACGCAGACCCCAGGAGGTGGGATCGCCCTCGCGTTCAGCGTTCTTCAAACGACTACAGCGAAACACATCAATATTGGCTGCTCCGGCCAGGCTGCCCGCCAGAAAAGTATCCAGACAGAGGCAGGACCCCGTCATGCGCTCGTGGTGCTCGCCCAGATAGGGCGGCAGTGCCAGGGATGCGGCCAGGTAAGGCCGCCGTTCCTCGTCCAGCAGCCAGACCCAGCCAGTCTGCAAGCCAAACAACTTCGTGACCTGGCTCAATACCTCCTGGAGCACCTCGCGCACATCCACCTTGCGGTTCAACTGGCTGGCAATGGCATACAAAACAGCCAGGTCGCGATTCCCCCGCAAAAGCGCGGGCGCTTCGCCACTGTGCAGTGGACGCGGCTCTTGATTGGCTGCTGATTTCTGTGCGTCTGTATCCATAGCCCCATTGTACAATAAAAGAGGAGTAAGCTGATGGCGAGCATCAGGAAGGCCAGCTTCTGATGCCCGGCCCGGCTGATCGGCGGTGGATGGGCAGACACGAGCTGGCCTCGCGTCTGCCCGCCGGTAGAGCTGATGCTTGCCATCAGCTTGCGCCTCCTGCGACGTTTATTCTGCTGGGAGTTGCGCGGCAAGGAGGTGTTTTTGCACCTTGCCCAGCGCATTGCGCGGCAGGATATCGACAAAGGAGATACTGCGCGGTTTTTTATAGCTGGCCAGGCGCAGGCGGCAGAAGGCGATCAACTCGGCGGGATCGGCGTTCTGGCCGGGGGCGAGCACAATGGCGGCGATGACTTTTTCGCCCATCTCTGGATCGGGCTGGCCAATGACCGCGACCTCGGCGACGGCTGGATGGAGGGCCAGCACGTCTTCTATTTCGCGCGGGTAGATATTGTAGCCGCCGCTGATAATCAGTTCGCGGGCGCGCCCGGTGATGGTGTAATAGCCGTCTGAGCTGCGCCAGCCAAGGTCGCCTGTCTTGAACCAGCCGTCTGCCGCGAAGGCTTCAGCAGTGGCCTCTGGCCGGTTCCAGTAGCCTGAGAAGACGTGGGGGCCGCGTATCTCGATTTCGCCTATCTCGCCATCTGGCATGAACTGGCGCGTCTGCACATCAACCACGCGCGCCTCCTGGCCGGGGAAAGGTCCGCCGACCGTGCCTGCGCGCCGCTCACCCTCGTAGGGGTTGGTCAGATTCATAATCGTTTCGGTCATGCCGTAACGTTCGAGGATAGGCTGGCCGAAGACGCGCTCAAAGTTTGTGAAAAGCTGCGCGCTGAGCGGGGCCGAGCCAGAGACATAGAGGCGCAGCGGGCGTGCTGGCGCGCCCGCGCGTTCCGCCTCGGCCAGCAGCCGCACATACATGGTTGGTACACCGAAGAAAAGCGTAATCGCTCGATCATGTTTGAGCGTGGACAACACATCGGCAGCCTCAAATTTCTGGCGCAAGAGCACGCTGCCGCCTGTGAAGAGCGTTCCGTGCATACCCACCATCAGACCGTGCGCGTGAAACAGGGGAAGGACCAGGAGCAGGCGATCTGAACTGATCCAGTGCCAGGCGCCAGTCACGGCCCGGATGTTCGCGAGCAGGTTGCGGTGCAGGAGCAGCGCGCCCTTGGCCAGTCCAGTTGTACCCGAAGTATAACCGATCAAGGCTGGCGTCTCGCTTTGTGGCATGGCAAACGCTGCCTCCGGGCTACCACTGGCCAAAAATTCTGTGAAAGCCACGCTTTGGGCCACGGTGCCTGATTCTTTTGCGCTGGCGGTTGCGGGTTGAGGTTGAACTGCGGGGTCAGTGTCTTCCACCAGAATCACACGCTCCAGCGCAGGCACGTCCAGCGGGCGCAGGGTAGTCCAGCCATCCGGGCTGGTCACGCAGAAGCGCACCGCCGCGTCATTCAAAATATGGCTCAGTTCCACCTGGCGATATTGTGTATTCACCAGGACCACAATGCCGCCTGCCAGGTGTGTGCCCAGGTAGGCCATGACAAACGCTGGCTCGTTGCCCAGAAATAGCGCCACCCGCTCGCCCGCCTGCAAACCAGCCCGCCTGAGCGCGTCCGCGCAACGAGTCACATCCGCGCGCAACTGCCTGTAATTGATAACCTGTTCCTCAAAGAGAATAGCTGGAGCATCCGATTGCTCCATTGCATGTCTGAAAACGGCTTCTACAATCGAATTCATATAATTTTTCTACCTCATCCACAGAAGAGGCAAGCTCCTATTTTCAGGGAGCGGTCTGGTG
>DASVMX010000641.1:0-15501 GCA_036384215.1 Ktedonobacteraceae bacterium
AGCCGACCATCCATGGTGTCTAGCCGACCATCCATGGTGTCTAGCCGACCATCCATGGTGCCTAGCCGGCCGTCCATGGTGTCTAGCCGGCCGCCCATGGTGCCTAGCCGACCACCCATGGTGCCTAGCTGCTCATCTAGCGAGTCGACTTTAAGGAGTATTCTTTTGATGTCCTGACCCTGACTGCCCATAACGCCTGACAGGACAGTGAGTTCGTGATTGATATTTTGCACGGCGGTTTTTGTGTCCTTTTCTAAAGCGGCTACTCTTTCTTCCAGTGTCGGCATGGTTGTTTGTCCTTCATCCAATGAACAACTGACCATCAGGCCAGTTCAATTATAACACAATTTCGCGAACTTGTGGTTTCTTCATAGTTCTCTCTTTTCCATGTTTTCGTATTTCCTTCTCAGTTTCCTATCCATCTCTCCTTTATCGGTAACTTAATAATAAGTGCTCATAATTATACATTGTTATATACTGAGATGTCAACAACAAAAAGATCGGAATAGCATCTGCCAATTTTTGCAAATAATAGGCCATCCTACCTAAAAGTCCCGGCATTCTTGTCAGCAGGGCATTTCTCGCATATACTAAAAACTGTGAGAATTAACATGTGGTGAGATGAAGAGGAGATCGGTCCCGTATTTTGCAAAACTGTATATTGAAAATTGGGGGCGTTAGCAGCATAAACTGCTAACGCCCCGTTTATTTGTAGCTGGCGATTATGGTCGTCGTCGCATGAGGACGCGGTGGTAGACCCAGGCGTCGAGCTGGCCGCGCAGGAGACCGGCGAGGGTGAGCAGGGCTCCGGTGATGACCAGGGCCAGGATCTGTGTCTGCTGGCCGAAGTCGAGGACGAAGAGGTGGTTGGTGAGCAAACCGAGCATGACAACCAGGATGTAAGCGGCCAGGAACATGAGCAGGCCGGCGATGGCGCTGGTGCGGATGAGGATGGGAAAAGACATTTTTCGCGAGAGCCAGACGGCCATCATGGCTCCAGGCGTGGGCGCGCCAACGAAGGCGATAAACAGCGGGATGAGGACGCGCAGGAGCAGCGAGTTGCCAGCTGCGCCGGGCAGCGGAGCGAGCAGGACAAAGATGAGGATAATGAGCAGCGGAATCAGTCCGGTGAGCGCGCCGACTATGGCGGCTTGCCAGGCGACGGGCGCGACCTCGATCTGTTCGCGCCTGGCATCAGCGGTGCTCAACTGGCGTATCATGAAGATGTTGCTGGCCAGCATGATGATGTACGAGACCAGGGGCAGGAAGAGGGTGCCATCGGCGCTGTTCTGGGGCACCTGGCCAAAGTTGATGAAGAAGCCGCTCAGGATCAATGTAGCCATAGTAACCCAGATGGAGCGGTTGAAGACGCCATGCAGGTCGCGCTGGCGGGTGACGGCGGTGAAGGCGATAGCGGCGAGAGCGAGTAGATTAAGCCCGTTGCCGAGCAAGACACCCAGGACGGTCGTTGAGATGCCATCTGTGATGTGTTGCGCCTGCATGGTCAGGCCCAGCGTGACGAACTGGAGCAGCAAGCTGAGCAGGCCAATAATGTAGAAGTAGAGACGGCGGCTCGGGCGCAGGGCTTTGATGGTTTCGTGATCCTCAATATCCGGCTCGAACTGCGCGATCTGTCCCTGAGCGCCGCCAGCCGGTAGAGGTAGCTGGTCGCGCGGTGGGCGCGTGACTGAAACCTGGGGTTGCGCTGGCACCGCGGGCGAAGTGGGGATAATTGGCGCGGGCGCGGGCACAGTTGGCGATACCGCTATTGCAGCCGCTGCACCGGCTCCTATTGGATCTGGGCGAGAACTGCCGGCTACCGCCCGCGCGGGTATGGGCAGCGGTTTGGGTTTTAGAGAACCATCGGCTTCGGTCAGGTCGCTGTTGCTGGCGTCGCCACTTAAACGCAGACCTGTGGGCTGGGCCACGGCGGGTTTGACAGCGGCCTGGAGGTCCGCGGCCAGTTCGGTGGCGTGCTGATAGCGATCTTTAGGATTTTTGGCCAGCGCCTTCTTGACTACGAATTCGATTGAAGGCGAGAGATCCGAGCGGCGGGCGCGCACGGAGGGCACGGGATCGTTGAGGTGGCGGGACATGATCTCGAAAGGCGTGGAGCCAGTAAAGGGCACGTTGCCAATCAGCAGTTCATAGAGAATTACCCCCAGCGAATAGATGTCCGAGCGCGCGTCGAGGTCGCTGGAGCCGCCGCTGACCTGTTCGGGCGAGGCGTACTCGACTGTGCCGACAAAGCTGCCCGCCATGGTCAGCGAGGGCATGGCACTCAGACGCGCGATGCCGAAATCGGTGAGCAGCAGGCGGCCATCGCTGTGAAAAAGCAGGTTGCCTGGCTTGACATCGCGGTGCACCACCCCCAGGCTATGCGCGTAGCTCAGGGCTTCCGCGACCTGGCTGATGTAGCTGGCGACGGTGAAAAGATCGAAGGGTGTGCCCTGGTGTACCTGCTCGTCGATGCGCTGGCGCAGGGAGCCGCCGCGAATATAGGGCATGACGAGATAGGCCAGGCTCTGGCCATTGATCAGCGCTTCGGCGTATTCGTAGATCGGGAGGATGTTTTTGTGTTCGAGTTTGGCGGCGGTGTCGGCCTCGCGCCGAAAACGCTCCAGAAAGATGCGCTGCTGATCGACGCTGCTATTCTGTGTGTCCAGAAGCACTTTCACGGCGACGGTACGCGTGGGACGGGCCTGCTGGGCCAGGAAGACCAGTGCCATGCCGCCGCGCCCGATCAAGCGCTCCAGCGTCGTATTGCCAAGCGTAATTCCCACCAGTTCTTTTTCATTCATACTCTTATAATTCCCATAAATTCTGCTGCCCGGTCTCCTGGGGCTGCGCGATGCGTTTCTTGCTGCTCGTCCGTTTCTCGCGCGTGACCTTGCGTGGCGCGGTCTGCACTGGCTCTCCACCCATCTCCTCTGTCTCGCTGCCCTCGGCCTCGTCAGCCGCGTCCCGCAGACTGGCGACGAGCAGGGTGGCCTCGAAGATAGAGTCGCGCCTGATCTCAACCTCCGGCCAGAGGGCGAGCAGAGCCTCGACGGTCGCGTCGTCACAGCCAGCCAGTTCCGGCCAGCGCGCCAGACATGTTTGAATAATCAATGATAAAGACGATTCGACGCGATTTTCTGCCACTACCCATTCTACGAACGAACGGTGAAGATGTTCCAACCAGGAGTGCAGATAGAGACCGATGCCGGGCCTGTATGTGATTTCGCCCGCTACCAGCACCCGTTCCGCCGCCCGCGCGAGTTCTGCGCGCCGGTAGCAGCCCAGCAGCTGATAGCAGGCCCGCTCGGGCAAAAAACCGGACTCGCGCACAGCCGCCCGCGCGCGCTCCACGTCCAGTCCAGCCAGGCGCTGCGTGAAGTCATCGTAGCGCGCCTGCATGACGCGCAGGACATCGCTGGCGGAGAGCTGGGTGCGGTACTCGATCAGCGGATAATCTTCGGCCAGTGCGGCGAAGGCCGGACGAGCCTCGACAGGCAGGGCCAGCACAAGATCTGCGCGCCCTCTCAACTGTTGGAGCTTCTGCAACTTGCGCTCGCGATACGCGGGCGTCCAGAAGCCCAGGATTTCTATATAGATACGACGAGTTCCGCGCGCCAGGGCAAAATCGGGGATGACGATGCCCGCGCTGCGCTCGCCGGGCGCGCCGGGTAACAATAGCGGCTCCGGCTCTCGTTCCAACTGCCAACCATCCGTGCCCTGCGCGCGTTCCAGGGCCGCGAAGGCCTCGGCGAAGGACTGCTCAATGCTGCTGTCATAGATGCTCGTCCCGCTGCTGGACTCCGCCACGCGCGTCGTCGTCCTTGTCGCATCGCGTTCCCGCTCTGGCTGTGGCAGGAGGGCCAGCAGGCTGGCGTCCATGCTGAAGCGATAGGTCTGCTGCAAAAAATGTACACTGGCCTCGGCCTGGCGCAGCGCCTTGCTCAGGGCCGCGCTGCTGGCGCGCTTCCTGCTCATTTCGCCCGCGTCAGTGCCCGGACGCGCGCCATAGCCCAGCAGCATCCGGCAGAGCCGCGCCAGGCGCTGACCATAGTGTTGTGGACTACCCGTCATCTCCTGGGGACCATACAGCGTGAGGTGCAGCAGCGTGGTGGGCATGACAGCGGCGGCAGGCTCTTCGTAGGCCAGGTCATAGTAGACGCCCAGCTTGCGCGCCAGGAAGCAGAGGCGCTTGACCACCGCGCCCAGGCCAGTCAGCGCCTCGCCAGCGCCAGTTGTGGCCCGCTGTGCCTCTAAAAAGGCCGCGCAATCGATGGTGAAGCGCACCTCAGAGGCATTAAACAGCGCCGCCTCAAAGACCCACTGATTATAGAGGCCCGCCACCATATCCGCGTCTGGTGGTTCCGGTGTAACGCGGGCCAGGACCGTCGCATCCTCGCTATCCAGCGCCAGCAGCGCCTCCAGTTGCCTGGTGGAGAGCGCGCAGCGGGTCGCGAAAGTTGCCATGGCCGCCGGGCGCACACGCGTCTCCAAAAAACCGGCATATTCAGCGTTTACAAAGTCGAACAGCGCCAGGCGCAGAGCCACCGGAGAGCGTAGCCCGGCCTCGTCCAGCGTCGTCCGCGCTGTTTCTCCCGCCTGATCTACCGCTTCATCCCAGGCGGGAGACTGCCAGACATACCAGGAACTCAACGTCGCCAGCAGGCAGCCAGCCAGGCGATAATCGCCGATCAACGCGCTGGCCTCGTCTTGCGCAAACCCCTTACGCGCCCGCCCCAGGCGCTCCTCGTGATAGGCAATCAAGCGCGCAATCTCCGCCCGCAGCTCGCCCGCGCGCAAAAAATGCAACGTCACCGCCAGCTCGCCATCGCGGCGTCTCACCTGCCTCTTCACATCCTGCAAACTAAAACGCACAGGCTATCTCCTTCTCTCTTACTCATCTCGCAAGACGTAGTATATCAAAGAAGGGGTAGCATCGTACAGCCTATTTTTGGGGCAAATGTTTCAATGCCAGGAAATTCTTGTGAAGTCCTCTTCATCGGCGGCGTTTGGCGATTTTTTCTTCGGTGGTGCTGCTGGTGATGAGTTCGTAGAGCAGCGCCTGACCGGTTTTGGGGCGCAGGACGCGGCCAAGACGCTGGATGTATTCGCGTTTCGTGCTGTTGCCGCTGACGATGATGGCGACGCGACAGTCGGGCACATCGACGCCTTCGTTGAGGACGCGCCCGGTGACGAGTTTGGTGTACTGGCCGCTGCGGAAGCGCTCGAGGATGCTGCGCCGCTCTTCGGTGGGCGTTTTATACGTGATGGCAGGCAGGCAGAAGCGCCGGCTGATTTCGTCGACGACGAGGTTGTATTCCGAAAAAAGAATCACCTGGTCAGTGGCGTGGTCGCGCAGGAGCCGCTCGATCTCGACATATTTGGCGGGCGCGTTCATGGCGATATTGCGCGCCTCGCGCCAGGCCAGCAGGGCGGCCCTGGCCTCGGGATCACGCGCGCTGAGGTAGACCAGCTTGCGCTGGAAATCTTCGGGGGCGCGAATGATGATGCGCCTGCGCTGCAAAAAGCCGCGATAGATCTTGTGCTGTTCCGCGTAGCGCGCCTCGTCTTCCGGCGACAGCTCGATAGGAACACGCTGCTCTGTGTACTGAGCCAGGTAGCGACCCTCGGTCAGCTCTGCGGGTGTGCGACGATAGACCTCCAGGCCGATCAGGTGATCCAGGTCGAGGTGGGTCATATCACCGCGCTCTGGCGTGGCGCTCAGACCAAGGCGCGTGGGCGTAAAAGCACATTCCGCGATCAGGCGATAGGTTGGGGCGGGCAGATGATGGCATTCATCAAATACGAGCAGGCCAAAACGCCTCAGTTCATGGGTATAGAGAGCCGCCGAATCATAGGTGATGATCGTGATCGGTTTCAGCTCTTTTTCGCCGCCGCCAAACACGCCAATCTCGTCCGGGTTCACATTTAGCGCCGAGGCCAGGGCCGCGCGCCACTGGCGTAAAAGGTCCAGCGTTGGCACCACCGCCAGGGTCCAAAGACCGCTTGTATGGATCGCCATCGCGGCCACCAGTGTCTTGCCAGCGCCCGTGGGCAGAATCACCACGCCCGCGCTGCCCGCGCTCAGCCAGCGCGTCACCGCTTCCTCCTGGTAAGGCCGCGGCTCAACCTGCAAGCTCGTCGCAAAAGGCAAGCGCGGGCGCTCCTCGAAGGCCAGCTTGAAGGGCGTGCCCTGCGCCTGCAAAGCCTCTTTCAGCACTTGAAAGTGCAGTGGTTTCGCGCGCAAAAAGGCCTGACGTTTATCTCGCCCCAGGGCCGCGCGCACCTCCTCCGGCAAACGCGTCCCGAAGAGCGCCCGCACCAGCTCCTGCGTGGGCAGCTGCAACTGCCCCTCCTCTGGCACGAAAATCAGATCATGTCCGCGATGGTCAATCGTAATCATAGAACTATTGTACGTCTCCTCAGACGACAATGCAAGTAGAAATTCCACGGGTTCCACCAGGCCAGGGGCAAGCATCGTCTTGTTTCCCAACCCCCAATCCTTGGTGGAACCTTCCGCGCCGGAGTTCGCCCTTAACGTGGCCTGTCCTGAGCAGCGTTTTTGTCAGTTTCCAGGGCTTCGTCGTCGTCGAGGTCCGCGGGTAGCTCGTCGTCGTGACTGGTTTCCTGGGGAATGGGGCGTACGAGGTCGATCCGCTCGCGGTTGTTGGTGGCGCGTGGCTGGTTGTTGGCCGGAGAAGCAGCGCCAGGCTCGTTCTCGGGCGGGCTTTTCAAATGAAGGCCATCGATAAAGAAACGGCGCCGGGGCGTATCGTCCGAGCGCCTGCGCACCCAGGAGTTACGGCGGCTGGTCGCGATCATGGTATCGGCGCTCTCGCCACGAATCGAGTTGTACAGGCTGGCGATCACTACCCAGGCCGCGGCGACGATTGGCGTGGCCAGCAGGGCGCCGAAAGCGCCAAAGAGCTGCGCGCCGATAATCAGCGCCAGGATCGAGGCCACCGGATGCAGGCCGACCGCGTGCCCGACGATACGCGGCCCCAGAATATTGCTCTCGATCATCTGGACAACAATAAAGTAGCCCAGCAGCCAGAGCGTGCGCGGGAAAGGATCGGGTAGCAGCAGCGAGATCAGCAGCGCCGGGATCGAGGCCAGGGCCGGGCCGACCATAGGAATGGTTTCAAAGAGGAAAGCCATCACACCTACGATCAACGCGTAGTTGCCCAGGTGGAAAAGTGAGCAGCCAACGCCTGCCAGGATGCCAATAATCAGCGCCAGCGTCAATTGCCCGCGAATATAATTGCCGACCACGCGATTCAGCGCGTCCTCGAAGAGCAGCACGTGCGGCAGCCAGCGTTTGGGCGTCACCCCTACCAGCGCGTTGCGAATGCGCTTGCCATCCAGGGTCAGATAGAAGCTCAGCACTACCACCAGCAGAATATTCACCAGGATATCGGTCACAAAAAAGACGATATTCAACGCATTGGTTACGATGTTCTGCAAGAAGTTGGTAACCTGGCTTTGAACTTGCGCCAGGGCATCGTTGATATTGGTCTGCGATACACCTTGCTCCAGCAGCCATTTCACAGTACTTGTATAGGTTGTAGGTAGATCGTAGACATACCCGGGCAGATTATTCGAGAAGTACGTAATTTGCTGGATCAGCGAAAAAATCAGCGCGTAACACAGACTCCCCAGTACGCCCAGGATGACCGCGAAGACCAGCAGCGTGGCCAGAACGCGCGGGATGTAGCGGTGTAAAAAATTGACCAGCGGCGTAACCAGAAAGGCGATAGCCATGGCCAACAAAAGCAAGACGATGGCGTGGACAAATTGCGACATGATCGACCATCCCGCCCAGAACAGGACGCCGATACAGATGATGCTGATTAAAATGTCCCGTACGCGTTGCCAGTTGACTCGTTCCATGTTCCCTCGCTTCTGTGTGCTAAATTCCTCTCTTCTATTCTGACAGGTTTCCAAAAAAAGTACAAGCGCTCCGTTTTCTTCGGCTCTATGTCAGGGATTCATGGGGGGAAAATATTCGCCAGAGTACTATGGCATTCTAGAGTACTGTTGGCGATATTAATGGGCCGCTTCATTCGTCAAGTATAATAATAACAAGCTGAAAAAAAGCAGGCTTATCTCTATGCCTGCTCTCTTGCTTTCTGGAAAAAACTATGAATATCTAAAAAGAGGTAGAGCCCATGAACCACTTATCTGCAGCCGTTTCACCTACACAGATGATCTTATCCTGGGCGCTTCTGGCGGTGCTTTGCTCCTGGATGATTTTCTGCGCTTTCCTGGCTTTGAGGCCGCAAAAAGCCGGAAAAGGACAACGGGAGGCCGCGGATGTGTCCACAACATCGGGAGCTATCCCTGTGGTTGCCTCGTCTGTATCCCTGCGACGGCCTTCGGTGCCAGTCGATGTTGCGTTTAGCAGTGTCTCTACGATCTCGTCTGAGTCGGTCAGCGATGTCGGTTCTCCGGTGGCCTGACCTTTTCCACTGTTAAGCTCAGTATAACGCACTGCCTGAAACGATGTAATTGCATATTTTCTGATTGCATCGTTTCAGGTTTTTTTTGTCTTCTTGCTGGTCATCGGTGTTAGCTACCGGTGTTAACCACTGGCGTTGACGTTCTGGTTACTGGGTACGAACGTTCCGTGCTGGTTGAGAAAGATGAACTGGCTGCCCTGGACGTTGACGAGCATGTTGGGCTGGCCGTCGTGTTTGGAATCCTGGAAACTCAGGGTAACGGGCGTGAGATCCTGGCCTGGACCCAGCAGGGTGGGACCACTGTAGACAATGCTTTTCGCGACATCGCCGCCGGGGATCTCGATGATCACGACATGCCGGTTGAGGTTCATGGCAATAAAATGGCTGGGATTCCGGGCGGAGTCGTGGTGGCCCACTACCGCGTCGATCTGATAGGTGCGCGGGCGGCCATAGCTCCAGTCGTCCCGCGTGGTCTGCCACCAGGAGCCAAGCGCACTTAACCCGATCCAGCCCAGGACCATGATCAGCAGAGCCAGGCCGCTAAAAAACAGCCAGTGGAGACGTCCTGGACCGCGAACTGCGCGGCGCGGTCTGCCAGCGGACAAACGCTCGCGCCTGGCGCGTGTGAGTTCTTCGTCGTCTTCCAGAGATGGATGGGCGGGCGGCAGCGCCGGTATAGCTGGCACACTGCTCCGCGTAGCCGTGCGCCTGGGCGGGATTGTATGGCGTTCGCCAGTTGTGTGAGCGGAGCCGGACAGCCGCGCTGGCCTACGCTGGCCCTGCACGTCCGCCACGCGCCCCGTCTCCGTGTGCACATCCGCTGGCCTCTGATACCGCCTGGTACTGCTCGGCGGGCGCACAGGCCACACATCATCGTATTCACCCTCGTCCAACACCTCTTCATCAGTCACTGGCGAATACCACGGTGGTATCCGCCTCGTGCCCTGCGGCTCGCGCCTGGAATCCATGGTCTCACCGCCTTTCTCCCTGGAATCGAAACTCTGTTCTAATTTATTCATAGTATAGCCGAAGAAGAACGTATTTTCAAGGTTTGGAGCCATTTTGGGTGCTTTCTCCCCCCGATCATCTACCTCGCTCCATGCGCACCATTCACAACCACAGCCGCGCCGCGAGGCAATATACACCAATCCAGACCAGATTCACCAGGGGTATACAAACAATTGACAATTGGGACAATGGGCCTTCGTGCAGCCTGTGGAGAGGCCTCACAGCTTGTCCAATACCGAACAACAAATTGGACAATTGTTTGTGCACCCCCCTAATCCTACTTTGGTAGTTTCTTACGGGGTGCAGGGGCGCTGCCCCTGCCGGAGCGCGAGGTGTCCTCGCAAAAACCTTTTTTCTTTCATTTTGCGCCGCAGGCGGCGCAAAATGAAAACGAACAGAATAGTACTAAAAAACTCGCTCAGAAAGTGTCCGCGGCTCCGATGTGGATTCTGCTATGCTTATAAGCATATTGTGGTTGAAGTTGGTTTGTGATTGAATAGAGCGTACAATGCAGATTAAATACGATGGATAGGGAAGGATTCTTGATTTACCCTGTGCCAAAGCCTTTGAACAGGGCCAGCAGACCATCGATAAATGTTTCTTGCCAGCAGATGTAGTCGTGGCCGCCGCTGAATTCTTCGTAGTGGACGCGGTAGTTTTTGGCCTGCAGGAGCTGGCGCAGGTGGCGGTTGCTGATGAGCAGGCTGGGACCGCCGCCGCGCGTGGGGTGGGTTTCGAGCAGGCCCGCGTCCAGGTGGAAGCGCACGGGCGCGGTGGGATTTGAGGCGACCAGGTTGGCAACGCGCTCGTGCTCGGTGTCCTCTGGCAGCTTGCCCTCGAAATGGCCGGATTGGGCGAGCACATTGCCAAAGAGGTCGGGATGGCGCAGTGCCAGGAGCGCGGCGCTGACAGCGCTGATATCCAGTCCACCGACGACGCTCAGCGCGGGATCGGCTGTGATGTGATAGTGCAGGCGAATCCAGGGGAGCAGTTCCTGGGTGACGAACTCCAGAAAGGGCTGGTGAAAGGTATACTCGCTCTCACGCGTCTGGCGGTCGGGATGACCGAGCATGACAGCGACCAGCGGTGGCAGCGCGCCCACATCTTGCAAGTTGTCCAGGATGGTCGGTGCTTGCAGCACACGTGCGTAGGCCCAGCCATCGAACAGCAGCAGCAGGTTATAGGGTTCAGCCGCGCGCGTATAGCTGGGCGGTGTGTAGATCCACAGGCGGTACATATTGCCCGATTGTGAGCTATGGAAGGCATGCTGGCTCACCTGGCCGAAGGGACGGCCCGAATAGGGCTGCGCCCAGGGCAACGGCGTGGCGTCGGGTAGATAGAGCAGAGAGAAGCGCGCGGTCGCTCCGAATGGGCTTACGCGGTCGCCGGGCACCAGCGAGGTACGTTGATTCAAGCGATCAATGCAGATCACGCTATCGACCTGGAAGCGATAGGTCGCGCGCAGATCGTTGGGGACGCGATACGTTTTGTACCAGAGATTGCTCCCGCGCAGGTGCGCCATGCGGTCTCCATCCAGGTTATCACAAATACTGCTCAATAGCAGTACCTCGTGGACTGGACGGCAGGCTTTCCAGAGAAACGTCACCAGCGAAAAGGCCCGCGTGCCATCCGCGGGCTCAATCAGCGGCGTTCCCCGCTCGGAAACCTCGCGCCAGAAATCCTCAAGAGCTGCCTCGTCTCCCTGGCGCAGCGCTCGTGCCAGAGCCGCCAGGCGCGGACTGCCGATCCTTGCGCGCCGTTCATTCTCGTTTCTTGTCTTTAATGTCATAATGCAGTTCCCCCTGCTCTACGGCCAGCATTGAGCACGTGCGGATTAACGAAGTCGGATAGCCAGGAGCAATCCTGGAACTGGTTTCATAGATCGGCCTCTCCCGGCGGAAAACCGTCGGGGGGCACATCAACTTGCATATAGGGTGGTGATTTGAAAATCGAGTAAAACACGCCGTAGACCTCGCCGTTGGGATCTGGTTTCTCTTCTATAATCTCATCAATGAGAGCATTAAAACGCTGCCGGTACTCCATGGCCTTCTCAAGTGAAAGGCGTATATGCGGGAAAGCATCACTGCAAATCGTATCTTCCTGTCCATTGCTGATGATTGAGTCCATCAACTCGGCCTGGAATCGGGCAAAGATATCCAGCTCAATCGGGTGGTCACCACGTACTTCCAGGGGCAGGTCGTAGTCGTAGATACGCGCCGCGCGTGTGTAATAGCTGGCCACGATGCCACGTGTAATACGCCGCGCTACCACCTTGACCAGGCCAGCCTCCTCCAGCACGTGCAGATGATGACCAATCGCTCCTGTCGTAGCTTGCAGGCGCTGCGCAATCTGTTTGGCCGTCAACGGCTGGTGCTGAATCACTCCAAGGATGCGTGAGCGCGCCATATCGCTGATCGCTTTAAACTGCTGCTCAGTCGAGATGGTCAGGCGCGATGGCAGATCGGGCATGATCACGGGCACATCATCCGGCAACAGCGGCAGATGATCCTCCAGGCTGGCTGCTTCGGGCTGGCTTTTCTCTCCCATGATACATTCCATCCTTCTGATAGGCTGTGTTTAACGCGCGTAATTCTTTCCCAACACGTACCGTAAAATTGGTACGTGCTAAAACCATACCATCTCAGCTATCAAAAGTCAATGGCGCGCGTTTATGAGGTCTTTTCGCGGATAAAATAGGCAGGATGAACGACAGAGACCAGGAGAATCGAAAATTCTCCTGGTCTCTGTCGTTCATCCTGCCTATTTTATCCGCGAATCTATGCTCGCAGCGGAATTGCCAGGAAGTCGCGGTCCAGGTTAGCGAAGCGGATGGCCGTCATGCCTTCGATATAGGCGCGTTCGGGATCGTTGCCCGCGCCAAGGGCGTCGTAGAAGCCGCGCGCGAAGACGATGGAGGCCTGTTTCTCGATTGAGCCTGAGAGGACAATGACCAGGGGGATGCCGGGTACGATGTTCTGACCGATGACGGGCGAATAACAGGAATTGAGAAGTACGCAGCGCAGTGTCTGGCGATAGTTTTTAAAGCACTCCGCCAGGGCTTGCGGCGCGACCGTGTAAGGGCGTCCCTGCGCGTCTTCCAGCACCAGTCCATCCGGTCCGCTGTGTCCGGCCACGTGAACAATGTGAAAAGGCATCTCCAGCAGCTTGCGCCGCAGATCGTCCGCGGTTGTAGCGAGAAGGAGGTGACTTTCAATCTGTTCGCGGTGATTGCTCAGGCGTAATGCCTCCTGAATAGCTCGCCACTCCATGTCCAGGAGCAGTCTGTCGGTGCCCCGTGGATTGGCGAAGACAAAGAGCACCCTGGTCGGCTCTGGCTGGCGTGGTGGTTCGACCTGTGGCTCCGGCTGCGTGTAATAATGCGAAGTTGTGATCGAGTTATTGTTGGCCTGTGCTCCTGTGCCGCTGGCGAGGCCGCCGATTGTATTGTTTGACCCAGAAATATTGATGCCGCCGTTGTTTGAGTTCTGCATAGGAAAGTCCTTCCGTGTAGAATATGGTGGAGGCAATCACCCCATTGTGATTGCCCCATTTTTGACTCGTTTACGGCCTTGCTTGAGTCCTGGCATGTCCACCAGCTCGACCGGGCGTTTCGTTCTTCTGTGTGGTATTATTGTTAGCCTGTGCTCCCATACCGCTGGCCAGGCCACTAATGGTGTTACCGTCACCGTTGACATACGTGTTGTTATTCAAAATGGTTTGCTGGCGCTCGCGTAATTCCGCAGTATCAATCTGGTGTGCATCCAGGAAACTGGCAATGCTTTCCAGAATTTGTTTCTCGATGATCTTGAGGTACATCTCCTCGTCAAGTTTCTGGAAAAACAGGTGATACGAGTAATCGCTTGTTTCCTGGCGCAAGCTGGAAGACGCGCCATAATCGAAAGCAGGATTATTAGGTGCAAGGCGGGCGAGCTTCTGTTGTTCCGCGACATAAGTGGAATTTCGCAGCAGGCGCTTTGGCACGCCAAACCACATATTGATGGGTCCATCAAACGAACGTTTGAAGAGCTGTCCGACCTTTTCCGCGGTAGGTGTAATCTCTTTGCGATCTATCCAGTAATACTCGCCTTTCATGGGTGGGAGCAGGAGATAATCGACCTCGGCGAACAGATCTTTTCCTCGCTGAATAAAGCGCAGAAAGGCCGTAAAGATCATCTCACCGCGCCAGAAGTTAAAGCGCAGGCATTGATAGTAGCGCACATCTTCGGTGGGATGTTCTTTGTAACGCTCGACCAGGCGCGGATCGACACTTGTTACCGGGCGCATGGCTGCTGTATTGAAGAAAGGGGGATTCTCCGGCAGAAACTGGCCATGGACATAGAGCTTGCCCTCTATTTCCAGTACATCATTGATTCCCAGTGCCCGCACGTCTTTTTCGACCATATCGTAGAGGCTACTCATCGTAAAAGGCTGTGGCTTCAGACGGTTTTCTGGCGCGGCAGGATCGGGCGCGCCCTGGCTGGTGTCGACTACGAACGACCAGCCATTTTGATAAAAGCCCGCCCCGGCAAAGGGTCTGAAACCGCTGTAGGCTATGACATTTCGCTGCCCGGTAGTGAAATTTTCGCGCAGCTTTGTTTCCAACTGAAAGTCGAGCAGAGCTGGCCTGTGCTGTGGATTAAATGCCCCTTTACGCAGGCGGTTGATCGGCTCTCCATAGTAACGCGTGACCAGTTCAATGAAAATGGTTGCCCAGATTGACAGGGTGAGCAGGAAACTTGCCCAGAATGGAATATAGAAACTGAGTAGCCACATCAATACCAGGAGGGAGATAAAGCCCGGATGAGAGTTGCGCCAGAAATGTTTAATCAACGCTTCAATGCCTAACGAAATGAGGAGCACAAATATTAAGCCCAGAGGCAGAGCCAGGCCAGTTCCTATCAAGAGCAGGAGCACCTCTTGTGGAGGGACAGAATAGCCTGCTTGCGCGTAATATTGGTTTTCCTGATTGATCTGTTGCACGACGGGGACGAGCAACTGAATGGTTTTGAATACGATGAGCGAGAAGATTCCTAAAAAAAGCACTCCGAGAATGGTATCGCGCATATTGGCGCGGGCGCGTCCGGCTTTGCACCAGCTCACCACAGCCAGCATATCTACGCCGTAGGACTCGCCCAGCGCGCGGCGTTCTTCATAGATCACGTTGCGCATCACGTAGTCCTGAAAATCTTCGTCCAGGTGGCCCGCGGCGCACAGGTAGCGCGTGGTGTTGGTAGCTGTATTGCTGGCGGCAGCGGCCATCTGAGGCGCGTGCTGCGGCACGAACGCCGCCTGCTGTCCTGGTTGAGCCTGGGGCGCGAACGCCATGTGTTGCATGGGCGCCTGTGCTCCCCCCAACGCGGCTCCCAGTGGTGGAGTGGACGGGGGCGCGGGCTTAAAGGGCGAGGCCGCTGCGGTTGGGGGCGCCGGCTGGGGCGCGAGCTCAGGCGTGTAGGGATCTTTGGGGAGCGCAGCCGAAGGGCGGTCAGAAAGTGTGCCGCCGCGGAGAATCTGTGTGCCTTCCACGTCTCCATTGTTCTGAGCGCTCGCGCCATTGGCGGCTCCGTTGAGCAGCAGCTTCAGCCGGGTTTCGCCGTTGCCCAGCGCGATCTCGTCCTGATCCTGCAATTGCTGCTGGGAGGCAGGCGCGCCATTGACCCAGATGCCCGCGCCGCGTTCCATGTACATCAGAAAAACGTGCCCATTCTGTGATATGATCTGGGCATGATTAGGCAAAACGCGAGGATTATTCTCAATGCGTACATCACAGCCTGGATCGCTACCGATAATCATTTGAGGTCTGTTAAGAGGATAATACCGTCCCTGGTAATACAGGGCGGGCTGGCCAGGATTCTGGGAGTTTTGCATCCTACTATCCATTCTTCTAGTAAACAACGAACAGTCTGAACAGAGCGTGATTTCAAAAGGACAGACCAGAAGTTAGTGCCAGAAGCAATTATACTACATCCCCATTAAATAATCTATAAATATAGGAATATAATTTCTGAGAATTGTAGAGGCAGAAAGAGAGCCGGTAGAG
>DASVMX010000642.1:0-30002 GCA_036384215.1 Ktedonobacteraceae bacterium
CCTGGCTACATCGCTGATATTGTCGCAGGGCCAGGTCGCGTTTCCCCTGGCGCATGTAGCAGCGCATAATGCCATAGTGGGCTGTTTCCAGGCAGGGGTCAAGTGTAAGCAAGTGCTGCCAGTGCTGGAGGCTTTCCTCCCATATCTCCTTGCGCCAGGCAATCAGCGCGAGCTGATGATGGGCTTCCATGAATGCAGCGCGCAACTTATTGCGACGTGGAATACACCAGTCACCGTAAAATGCCTCGACATAATCTCCCCGGTAGAGATCTACCATTTTTTGCAGCGCCTGGGCCGCGCAGTCGTCGTCTTCCTCGGCAAGAGCAGCTTTGGCAAAGCGCTGCTGCTCCTCAAACGCAGCGACGTCGTACCAGAAGTGGCCATAAACAGCATGCAGATCAAGCCGGTACAGACCCGAGCGTTGTACCAGGCAGGCCTCACCGATTGCCTGGCGGAGATAGTAGATGGTCGAGCGAAACGTCTGATTGATGCGTCCAATATCGTTGGCATCAGGCCAGAGGGCGTCAATGATCTGGTCCTTGCGCAGCGGCTGCCTGTTCTCCAGGAGAAAGAAATAGAGCTCCATGGCGCGTGCCATGCGCCAGTGTGTCACTGGAGTTGTGGCGATCAAGACGGCTGGCTCGCCCAACGCGTAGATACTTAGTCGTTCTGTAGAAAGCACCTTTCTGCTGGAATAGTTGCCAGGTTCGGTCGCTTCTTGCAGCAGCGTTTTCAGCTCGGGATAGGTCTGGAACTCCACCTGGAGGGAGTAATCCAGATCTTCCTTAGGATAAAGCGTTATTTCTTGTTGGAGGAGCTGTTGCGCTTGCTCCTGCTGGCCCTGTGCCAGGTAGCTGGCCGCCAGGCGCGCCAGAGCTTGAGAGTGTAGCCATGGTATGGTTATCTCTTTAGTCAGATGCATCACCTCTGCGAGCAAGACCTTTGCCTCGTCATAGCCCTCTTGCGCCAGGAGAATCGTGCCTTTCACGAGCAGATAGGACATACGCTCGTAGCTGCGGGTCTCATCCGCGCGCAAGACCATTTGGTCCAACAGATGGTGAGCGGTCTGTATATCACCCATTCTGAGATAGACCAGCGCCAGTTTGTTCAAGATGCTGTTGAGTAAGTAACGATCTTCCAATTGCTGCGCGAGGTCGAGCGCCCTTTCCAGGTGCGTTAAGGCTGGCTGAAAACGCTGGCGCGTGAGTTCTAATTCTCCAAAGCCCAGCAGCGCGTAGGCTTTACTGCTGAGAAAACGAGGAGATTGCTGGGTAAGACTCAAAATGTGTTGGAAAAATGCTTCGGCCTCCTTTACATCTCCCTGGCGCATTTTCAGAGAGCCCATACCGGTGAGGTTATTGATAATGCTTTGTGGCTGACCGAGCCGTTCCTGGATAGCGCTAATGCGTCGGCGGTGGTGCTCGGCGATGGTATAATTGCC
This sequence comes from Ktedonobacteraceae bacterium, assembly GCA_036384215.1. GTDB lineage: Bacteria > Chloroflexota > Ktedonobacteria > Ktedonobacterales > Ktedonobacteraceae > Paraktedonobacter. Next base: position 1,442 of record DASVMX010000642.1, read on the forward strand.
GGTCCACTCGTAGGCATTGGCGAGTTGGTGATGGAGTTCTCCTGCCAGGCGCGCATCCATTTGTGGATGGCAGAGGCGTAGCGCCTGCTGAAATTGCGCGATGCCCTCCTGGATGAGCTGGCCACTCAGGATGATACAGATACCCAACTGCTGATGTGCCTGAATGCGAAGCATGCGTTCATCAATCGGCAATAATTCCAGCGCCTGCTGGAGTTGCTCCTGAGCGAGAGTGTGCTCTCCCTGGTGGAGTAAGAGCTTGCCATAGGCAGTGGCAAAACCCGCGCGGGTCAGTGCCTGCTCAATATTTCCGCCTGTCGGGAGAGCTTCTGTCAGGATCGTTTTCGCCTCTACGCGATCTAAAAAGACGCGGGCATTGGCGAAATCTCCACGCCTCAAATAGGTATTAACCCACAGCAGGAGAAGCCGGGCATTTTCTTGGGTAACATGCGGCGGAAAGCGCTGCAAAAACTGGAGCACTATCTCGCTCTGACCCTGATTGAAGAGCGTTGGAGCCGCTTCAAGGATGATGCGGGCAGCCAGCTCATATGATTGTGCTTCAAGGGCATAGTTTAAAGCCGTTTCATACTCGTACTTTTGATAGTACAGGATCGCTGCGCGCTGGTGGAGATCCCGGTATTTGTCATTCTCATGGCGACGCAGGTCTTCCTGGAATAACTCGCGCACGATTGATTGGCATTGATAGACAGGCTCCTCAGCTTCATCAGAGCGTGTGACAAACAGCCCCCGGTATTCGGCTCGTTCCAAAAGAGAGGCAGCATTGGACGTCTCAAGTAAGGAATCGCAGAATGTGGGAGTCATCTTATACAGAAGAGAGGTCTCTCTGAGAAAAGTGTAAAGAGCTTCTTCGTTGCGAAAAACCTCTGTAGCGATAAAAGAAAGAAGCTGGTGGCGGTTGACATGGAGCGGCGGTATGGTCCGATTGTTGGACTGAGCGGGGGGGAACAGCTCAAATTGAGTAGATCCAAAGCGTGAACCGAGGAGAATGCCAGTAATCCAGCCATCAAAAGTAGTCTCTAATTGCTCTGCTTCTTCTAGAGAAAAAGTGGGTAGAGCTTGCACTTGCGCCAGTTCGTACAACTCCTGGGCTGAGAACTGGAGCCCATTGCGGCTGAGTCCGAACATCTTTCGATTGATAATCAGGGAAGCCAGCTCAAGATCTGGTTGGGCACGGCTCTCAATTACCAGCAGGCACTGCGGCGGCAGGCGTTTCAGGACGTGGCTGACAAGAGCATTGATGGTCGAGCTGCCATTTACCTCTTGATAATTGCAGAGGGCCAGGATACAGTGTTCAGAAATATCTGTTGCCAGGGCGTTACTGAACGCGTCCAGGAGGTGTTGGGAAACGGGTTCTTTTCGTGCACTGTTTTCCGTCAGCATAGCATTCAGTTGAGGACCAAAGCCAGGAAAGCGCTGGCGGATACTGGCAATAAGCGTCTTTAAAAAAAGTATGCTGTCCAGATCAGTATGATCAAGAAAGTACCAGCAGCAGGTGAGTGAGAAATAGTGTATAGTATCGGCGAGCAGCGTCGTTTTGCCGTAGCCCGCGGGGGCGCAAAGAAGTACCAGGTTATAAGGGGAAGAAGCCTCTGTATCATCGCCTGAACCCAGTGCTTTCCCTAGAACCCGTGAAAGGTGCTCGCGATGTAAAATGGTTGGTGGCATGGGCGGAGCCAAGATTTTCCGCGAAACCTTCACAGCATCCATTGCATCCTTCAAGACTCTTTCGCTGAGATTTGTTCAGATGAATGGTATTCCCTGAATGGCACCTGAATCTCATTAGAAAGAAGGAACACCCAGCCGTCTGGATATTCGACTGCGATGGTAGGGCTCCGCGCATTTGCGTAGCCCTTCGAGCATTATTTCTCGCCTGGCGCACTAAGGGTGTGTGTAGAGATCGTGTACTGAAAGAGTTGCCGCTTAAACCAGTATACCCAAAAAAAGCCAAATATGCCAGTCCATTCACCCATATGTCCTCTATCTGTTTTGCGAACACCTGCGAACAATTTCCTGTGCAATGCGAACTCTTTTTTAACACTCTATTTGGTACCCTATCATCAAATGGGTAAGCGCATAGTTAGATGCTTTTTTAGGAGGAAAGCAACCCGATGCACACATTCATAACATCTGTGACCTGGTTCCTGGGAGGCATACGCAGGGAGAGAAAGTATTTTGTGCTTCTCTTTTTGTGTCTGATGCTTCTTTGTGTTGTTCTCATGCTGCTACAGCAAGGGTTTTTTCAGCACTGGCACAGTGTATTCCCAGGACACCATGGTTTTTTCGCTGATGACGGTCCTGGGACTCCCTGGGATGGAGGCGACTAACTATCCTGAACATGGATAGGGTTCGTTAGTAGAACCTGTTTTTGAGTACATTGCTCATAATGAGCAGGAACCTTTTATCCGATTTCGCGAGAGGAACACCGATCAAGACATCTTTGTCAAGCGAACGAGCACGAGTGACACCGTGCATCCGGCGCGGAAGGAACCGCGAGTGAGCGGCTCCTTTCATCTCGGGCAAAGAGAACCGCAGGATTGCGGTTCGTCCGGGATGGATAAGAGACAGCGTATTCTAGTTATTTGCTCGTGTAGTTTAAAAGGGGTAGTTTGCGAAAGCGGAATCAGAAGGTGAGCAAACACGTACGTAATGAGTAAGGCAGACAATGGAGTGGTGCCCTGCATTTCGTCGCAATTTGCACATTCTGGGCCAGGCTGGCCAAGAATCTACTTTAAGATGGCAAGAGGCCGCTCACGGAAAATAGGAAGGTGCTCGTCCCACTTTCTACCTGAAACTCCGTGATTTTGTCCATCTCTATGCGCTCTCATATGGCGAAATGTCTCTGGCAGTGACCCTCATTTGGAGGAAAAGCAAGAGTACCTCTCTATTTCTGCTCGCTCATGATGTTGCTTCTCATTGCTTGCTGCCTTTTTTAAGGCATAGCGGGTACACATCCGAATCTAAAAGAGTACAACAAGAGAAGCTGAAGAGCTGACCTGCTCTTGTACGGAAGTGTGCCCATCAGAAGCGCCAACCTCTCAGCTATTAGTCAGAGAAGTTGCAGAAAGGAATCTCCACATGGACCAGTTATCGCCAGACTCATCGTTACCGCCAGACTCCTCAATCCCGGCACCTCCTTTGCCTGCAACTGAGCCTGATGCTGGCGTTACCCGCCGCGGTCTCTTGAAAGGGGCTGCTGTTGGTGCAGCATCGTTGGGGGCTCTGACGCTGCCAGCCGGGATTGCTGCGGCGGCCTCTCCAGGTCCAACCAGCGCGCCCGCCAGCGTAGAGTTTCCCCGGGGAGGGCAGTTGCGAGAATACTGGTTCCAGGCTGATTCGTTTTTTCACAATATTATGCCTACAGGTGTGGATGGCATGACAGGCAATACATTCGCGGCGAACCAGACCAGTTACTGGGCTGTCGGTTACCGGGCTTTTACTCCTGGTTGGGGTAAACCGTTGCCGGGCGACGACAATATTGGTCCTAACACTGGCATTCCTGGGCCGATCATTCGTGGTCAGGTTGGGGACACCATTCGCGTCCATTTCCGTAACAACAATACCCACTATGGCGCGTCACATAGTATCTCCGTCCACGCGCTCTCCTATACTATGGCGAATGATGGGGGCTGGGCCTGGATGTTTAGAGATAGACCTGGTACAGCGATTCCTGTGGGTGGAACCTATACATATGAATGGAAGGCTATTCCCAGATCAGTTGGCACCTGGCCCTATCACGACCACTCCATCCATTTTGACCCTGGTCGAGGCACCGTGGTCATGGAAGCTGGAGCTGAACTGGGTCTGTTTGGGATGCTCGTGGTCACTGATCAGAATACCCCGGCAGTTGACAAGGAGATAGCCGTTATCTGGCACACCCTTTACGAGGGTGATATCCCTGGCCTGAGCCAGAATTTTCACTGCTTTGACGGCCTGGCCTACCTTGGCAACACACCGACGTTCCGGGCCAAAGTGGGTCAACGCGTGCGCTGGCGGGTGGTTGCGTTGGGCAACGATTTCCACACCTTTCACGTCCACGGGCACACCTGGCTTTTTAATGGACGCTATGACGACACTATCGTCTTTGGACCGGGGTCTACGCTCACTTTCGATTACGTTGAGGATGCTCCAGGCACCTGGTATTATCACTGCCACGTTCCCATGCATGTCATGGGTCCAGGCATGGGCGGTATGATCGGGCTCTACATTGTGAATTAGATGCCCGCTCATACAATCTATCGCATCTCTCCCTGTTTCCTGGAGAAAGGATGTTTCCAAAGGATGTTTCCGATGAAAAAGATACTCTTCCTCGCTATCTTCGTGCTGTTGATTACCGCCATCGTTGCCTGTGGCGGTTCCTCGAACGCCGCGGCGTCAACGAGTCAGCATTATACCGTTCACATGAGCGGGGTTCAGTTTAATAACTCGTCTCTGACCATTGGCAAAGGCAGCACCATCACCTTCACGACCGATCAAGGTGCGCATAACCTGGTCGTTGGTACCAACGGCCTGGCGCAGCCTGAGAGTGGAACGCCAGATTTTGGAGCAGGAGGAAAGACGGTTGCCTCCGGCCAATCGTGGGCCACAGGTCCGTGGAATACTGCTGGTACTTTCCACGTGACCTGCACCTACCACCCGACAACGATGACCATGACCGTCACCGTCACGGGCTAACGTATGTGCACACGCATGACCTGGTTGATCTGCTTTGCGATCTTCATGGCAATATCACTCATTGCACGGTCATGCCTGTGTTTCTATCCAGGGCCGATGAGTTTCTCGAAAGGATCAGTTTATGCCTGGGCAGAGAGAACGTCATAGACGCTTTGCGCTCATTCCTGTGCTCATTATTCTGAGCACCATCTTCCTGGCTGGCTGTACAAGTGGCACCAGCGGCGCCTCTACAGCGAGTCCAACGGGGGTTATTACAGAGTTTCGCCTGCCAACTCATGGCGTGCCCGAGGAGATCACTGCCGGGCCGGATGGCAATCTCTGGTTCACGGAGAAAGTTGGCAACCGCATAGGCCGGATCACGCCTGGGGGACGCATCACCGAGTTCCCTCTGCCGGTATCCAACAGTTTTCCAGAAGGGATTACCGCCGGGCCAGATGGCAATCTCTGGTTTACCGAACTGGCAGGCAAGCTCGGACGCATTACGCCTCAGGGCAATATTAGCGAGTTTCCTTTGCCAGCGTCCAACTGGTTTCCAGAAAAAATTATCACCGGACCGGATGGCAATCTCTGGTTTACCGAGAACTCAAACAGCCAGATTGGCCGGATCACGCCCCAGGGGAGCATTACCAGTTTTTCTCTCCTGGCAACTCCGAGCCTGGCTAATGGGCTGACCATCGGGCCGGATCATGCTCTCTGGTTCACAGATAGCGCGACCGGGAACATTGGACGCTTCATGCCTGGAGGGTCCGCCACCGAATTTCCGCTTCTCACTCCCGATACCCACCCTGTGGGGATTGCCAGGGGCTCGGACGGCAATCTCTGGTTTACCGAGAACTCAAGCAATCAGATTGGCCATATTACGCCTCAGGGAAAGATCAGTGAGTTTTCCCTGCCAACCCGAGATTGTGGCGTGATGGAGATTACCAGCGGGCCGGGCGGAATGCTCTGGTTTACCGAGTTTGCAGGCAACCGAATTGGTCGCATCACCATGCAGGGCACTGTTACCGAGTTTCCCCTGCCAACGCCCGATGGATCTCCCAAGGGGATTACCAGCGGACCAGGCGGCACGCTCTGGTTTACAGAAAGTGCAAGCAATCAGATTGGGCGCTTCACGCCAGGCTCATGAGCACTCAGACCGAGCGGAACTGACGATAGCAGCGTGTCATACACAGAAAGGGCAGAGAAATGAGACGTCTTCAAGTTGAACGCGAAATGACGGCAACGACCGCCCTGATAGGCTCTTTAAGTAAGAGTAAAAGGAAGCGTTGGCAGGCCTGGCACTACCTTATTCCTATACTCAGCGCATTTCTGACAGTTTTTGCTGTCATCGTCATGATTACCTATCTCTCTTTTTTAGCACTGGCTGTTCTGGCTGTGCTGGCGCTCTTCTCAGTCCTGATCATTGGCCTGGCATGGGCTTTTCAAAATGATATCTGAGCGTTTGTTTGAAGTTCAACGCCAGAACAAACGCGGAGATAAATAATGCGAGAGAAAGGAGAAGCAGGCTGACCTTTGACCCATACTCACGCGGATACTATCACAAGATTGTCCCTGTAGCGCGTTGCCATGGAATGAATAACACCATCCTCTCTCAACAGGATGAAGGAGAAACAACCTTATGGACGAGCGTAATCCTCACCCCGGCAATCTTCTACGTCCAGAAGATTTTGAGAAGTTACCGAAGAAGTTTGTCAACCGCCGCGATCTCCTCAAACTTGGCCTGGCTGGTGCTGCTGCTACTACGCTTATAGGTATCGATGCACTCGCCTGGGCTCCTAAACGTATCGCCAACGCGGCTGCGGCTGTCACTTCTTTCCCGGACATTCAGTTTGACATTGGCAACTTCATTGCGCCTGCCCAGACCTTCAATGGGATTCAGTTCCGCTTCGGGCCGGTGTATACCGTTTTCCTGACTGCAAAATTGAACTTTTCCCCCATTCGGTCTGATCAGTCGGACCTTGAGAATGCCCTGGAAACCATTGAGGCGGTCTATCCGTTCAGCCCCAGCGGGATCTTCACCTTCATTGCTTATGGTCTCCCGTATTTTCGTAAACTTCCAGGAGGGCTTACGGGAAGCCTGGTCAGCAGTCACATGCCGCGGCTGCTCTCAAATACCAGCCGTTACGCCCTGGAAGAAGCAGTGCCCAGCCCCACTGATGTCTCTTCTGCGAATCCGGGCATCACCAAGGCGACATTCAACGTTCCGGTGTCCATTGAGTCGAACGATCTCGTTTTCACGTTCCGCAGCGACTCTCTGAATATCATCAACGACACTGTCAACTGGCTGCTCGGCAGCGACGAACTCGGCGGATTTTTCATTTCCTCCCCGAACTTCGCTTTCAACGGCTTGCTCACCTTTACCACCATTCGCACGCAGTTTACCCAGATTGGTCTGCCGCGCAAGGTGGCGAATTCTAATAATCTCTCCTTTGCGAGCGAAGTCAATCCACAGACGCCGATGTGGATGGGTTTCTCTGATCAACAGGTCTCTGCTTCCGGCCCCGCGCCTATCGTGACATTCCTGGGGAATAGCTCGGCGCACTTCACGAACGCGACCAGTGGGAGCTACTTTGATCATGGCAGTATCCAGCATCTCTCGCATGTGATTCAGGATCTTGCCCAGTTTTACGCGAACCCTGACGAGCCGTTTACGGAACGTGTCCAGTATATGTTCCGTTCTGATCCGATCCCCTCGCTTGGCAACGCGGATCAGTTCACTAACGGCGGTGGCACGGCCTTCCTGGCCAATGATGCCACGGTTTTCTTGAAGTATCAGGGCCAGGGTACGACCGAGGCCGTTCAGACGGCAGCCAGCCCGAACACGGTCAATGATCCCGAGCCGGATGGCAGTGGACGCACCCCGCGCATGGGACATCTGTCGGCTCTGCAACAATCCTCGCGGGCTCACGATGGTACTCCCGTCCACATCCGCATGGACGGCCCTGGCTTCAGCGCTGGCGATGTGCCCAATGGCACGAATCAGCCGAAACTCCAGTTCACCATCTTTGTGCCCACAGCCGACTTTTTCACCACCATGCGCGCGAATCAAGCAGCTCTCAAGTTCCAGGCCTTCGAGCAGGGCCGCGGAGGCAGTACCACCGGCACAGTGGATTCAGATGACAACGGGTTGGAACGCTTCCTCACCGCGACCCGCCGTCAGAATTTCCTGATGCCTCCGCGCCGTCATCGCTCCTTCCCATTGGTGGAACTCACATCGGCTTCCGCGGCCAGCAGGGCATCCACGACGAACCGGCAGCAGATCCCCTTGTCGAGTATCCTGCATCTCTAAATCAGGTACATCTCTCAACCTTTAGAAGCACGAACATCCGTGAATGTAGCACTATGCTACATTCACGGTGGCAGAGTTTTTTCCTTTTGCTGGCCTGCTGCTTCTGGTGCCTGTCAGGCATATTCCAGGACACGGGCAAATGCCTGTAAATAGCCTGGATCGGCGCATTGCTGGCGCAGTGCCCAGTATTCCGCGCCCCAGAAGAGGTACGCGTAGAAGGATGCTCCCTGCTCAGACCAGCGCATACAGGTATTGTAGTTAGCGATTACCTGTTCGGGCAAACAGCTATACATTCCCAGTCCCACTGGATTGGGAGGCGTGGTTACAGTCTCCCATGGTTCTGCCTGCCCCTCGGAGATCAACAGGCGCTGGCCCCGCGCGCTGGCCCACGCGACCAACTGCTTCTGCCTGCGCTGCTGCCAGGGCTTTTCACCTCCATCCAGATACAGCGTCCTGTCTCCTATAGCAAGAAGCGCGTGACGTGGATAGTAGTCAATGCCGATGAGGTCAGCCAGGCGCTGAGCGACGGCCAGGGAGTCGCCCTGGTCACGCGTGCGCCACCATTGGGTGAGACGCACCGGCAAGGAGGTGGGTAAGAAGCCGTTGAGCATCACCGGCCTGGTGGGATCGGCCTGACGAAGCGCGGCCAGTTCTTTTTCAACAAAGGAGACATCCAGCCGCCAGGAATGTTCTACCCCGAGCGGATCAACTGCCTCATGTTCCAGTTGCCAGGCGACAATTCCTTTGCGACCTTGATAGCGCTTCACCACGCGCGTGATAAATGCCGTTGCGGCAGCGAGCAGGGAGGGATACGCGTCTGGTTGGATGCGCGTGTGTTCAGGCAAGGGCGCGTTGAGCTGATGGGCTGGCACAAAATATTCTGGATAGCTAAAGGTTTTCAGGGGGCCTACACACAGGATTATCTGTTTGCCTGCCTGTTCGGCAGCATCGATTTGCCAATCGAGTTCGGCGGTATCAAAGCGTCCTGGCTCCGGCTCAATTCGCTTCCAATAAGCTCCCAGACGAATCAGGTGAAAGGGATAGCTGAGCAAAGTGCGCAGGGTTGCGCGCGCATCGAGCCCCAGCGCGTCCACCTGTGGCGTGCGAAAACTGATGCCAAGCAGGGTTGCGCGCCGGGGTTCAATCGGTACCCTTTGCCAGGCATCGGTCAGCGGTTGGGCGGCCTTGCGTATGCGTATTTCTGACACAAGCGGGAACGCCAGGCGGTCTGGTGCATCCCTGCTAGGAGCGATTGTTTGTGATGTCATGCGCGAAACTTTCTGTCTCATTCTCCCCTTATTTGTGCCGCTCGCTGCGCACAAAGAGCAGCGTTCCTAGCACGAGAAACAGCGCGAACATGCCCATCATTACCAGCAAATTAAGCGCCGGGGGCGCGAGCACTGCTCGTTGAGCGACAGTCGACTGGCCCTGATAATAGACGGCTCGTGTGAGATCGACCGCGTAGCGCAGGGGTGCTATTTTTGAGATCAGATCCAGAGCGAGAGGCAATCCTTTGAGTGGATTGAAGACCCCGGCCAGGATCAGTTGTGGGATGATCAAGAACGGCAGGATCTGGTTGGCCGCGCGCTGGCTGCCCAGGGTTGCCAGGAGTAGCAGGCCAAAAGCTCCGCCCAGCAGGCACGTGATCAGTCCCACAAAGAGCAGACCGGGAAGGGTTGTCCATGGCACCGGGACACCAAGCGCCGCGCCAAAGAGGATCAACACTACAGCTTGCGCAAACGCGACCAGCGATTCGCCCAGAATTTTACCGAGGACCAGCGAGTAGCGTGAGATGGGAGCGATAAACAGTTCCTGAGCGAAGTCGTTGGCGCGATCCTCAATCAGCGACACCATGCCCAGCGCGGTTGATTGAAACAACGTCTGGGCGAACACGCCCAGAAAGACAAAGGTCAGATAGCTGTAACCAAGGCTGGAACCCAGCGCGGCCTGCAATCCTTCCCCAAACAGACCGAGGAACAGGACGGGCAAGATCACCGTTGCAAGCAGGCGCAGCGGATCGCGTGCGAATTTCAGCAGATCACGATAGGCGATTGTGATAATAGCGTTAGCTTCTCGTGTTGTTCCCACCATGGGATGATTCCTCCATCATCGCTATATAGGCATCTTCAAGCGTCGGCGTCTGTGTTTCGACGAGTGTTAATGGGGTCTCAAGCGCTTTTAAGAGCGGGTGGATAGCTTCAGCTTTCAGCGCGAGCCTGAATCGCGGCGTCTCGGTAAAGGGAATCTGGAGGAGCGTGAGTTCCGCGCGCAGGGCATGGCGGTCTTCTGCGTCAATCAGCACAGAGGCTTTGACCAGCTCGGCCTTGATCTGCGCTGGCGTGCCACGGGCCACAATGCGCCCTTTTTTCATCATACAAAGGCTCTCAGCCTGTTCCGCCTCTTCAAGATAATGAGTAGTCAAAAACACCGTCGTCCCATGTTCTTTGCGCACGAGATGCAGATAGTTCCAGAGACTTCTGCGGCTGGATGGATCAAGGCCGGCGGTTGGCTCATCGAGAAAAAGCACCCTGGGACGGTGGAGGAGGCTGCGCACAATTTCCAGTTTGCGCTTCATCCCACCAGAATAGGTTTTGACAGAGCGAAAAAGATCATCCCTGATACCCAGGATTGCGGAGAGTGTCTCAACCTGTTCGCGATAGGCGCGAGGCATCAGGCGATACGAGGGGCGAAAGGGATAGAGGCCGTAAAGCATGGCGTGAAAGCGCATGTTTTCCTCGGCAGTCAGATTGAGATCCAGGCTGGGTTTCTGAAAAATGATGCCAATGGCCTCGCGCACCGCTCTGGCGTGTCTGGAGACATCGGCTCCCGCGATCAAGACTGTCCCGGAGGTAGGGGCAAGCGTCGTCGTCAGAATCGAGATCGTGGTCGTTTTTCCCGCCCCATTTGGCCCAAGCAAGGCAAATAGCGAACCAGGGGCGACGGTAAAGGAGATATCGTCTACGGCATAGCTTGTTTCATGTTTGTAGCGTTTGATCAGATGCTCAACAGTGATAATCGGAGATGCCAGCGTTTCTCCCTTCCGTTGCGCGAGAGGAGGGGTGTTTACCTGTGGGGAAAGCAGCCCTCCACCTGTATGATGCATGTTGTTCTCACCTTCTTCTTGCTGATGTGCTCCTCAAGGTATTTTACGATCCACATGGCTTCGTGTTGTGCCAGAAGAGAAACACGCCTGGTTCTTATAAGTTATCGTCGAGCGCCCAGTCGCTGGCCCAGCGCGGATCGAGCTGGTCATCCGCGCGCTGGAAGCGAATATCAGTGGAGAGCCTCATCCGTCCTCTGGGATCCCAGTTCTGGGTAGCCGCGTGAATCATATATGGACTGTGAACGACCATATCGCCGGCTTCATAATCAGCAATCAGCCAGCGGCTATTGAAGCGCTCGGCCATCTCTGCCAGGTTGGTACTGACCCAGCCGCCTTCGCGCATATTGCGGTTATAGGCGCTGATGCGCTCTTCTGGTGAGAGATGGGCGTTTTTGACACTAAACTCGGCTTCTAACTTGCGTCCAAGCGCGTCAGAGTGCTCCAGGTAGATCAATCCTCCCATTTCTATCGGGGTATCTCCCAGTGGTATCCAACTGGTACAAAAGGTATCTGCGCCTGCGCGCAGATAGATGAGATCGTAGTGCCCGCCAGTGCAGTAATCCAGGCCAGGGAATGTGAAGCGAATCAACTTGCGCTTATGCAGATGCGGTTGACCTTTCAAAAAGGCCTGATAGAACTGCCAGAGGCGGGGCATAGTGCAGAACGTCTCATATTCTTGAGAACGAACAATCTCAAAGAAAGTCTTCTCGCCAGAAGAGAGAGTTTCCTCGAAATAGCGGCGAAAATCCAGAATTACCTCTCGATCAAAGAAATGTTTTAGCCAGAGATAGCCCTGTTGTTGATATTTTTCTCGCAAAGAAGCTATGGAAAGCCCGGCTTCGGTTGGCTCAAGCCAGGCCAGTCGCGCCGGTGACATATCTAGAGTAGAGCCATTGCTGACCAATGGTTTGCTGAGAGATCGCATAGAGTTCTATTCCTTTCTCACTGTTTTTCCGCGAGGGGATATGCGAAACGCCGCTTTTGACTTATAAAGTGATTTGCTGGACTCTGGATCATATGCATGGTAGATGCTCTTTCCCCTGGCGCAAAGTTCTTAGCTGTTTTTCTATTAGTGATACGTATCTATGATACGCCCGGATAGGCGTCCAGGCATAGTATAGAGACAAGAAGATGACCAGGGAGTGAATTTTGGTATGCTGTTTTGTCATCTCTTTGTCATCTTTGACTACTCCAATACCTTTTTCTTTCCAGGCTACGTGTATTCTGGATAAAGATGATGATTGTTTTGCGGGTTGGAAGTCGTTGATGAATGGATGGTGTGTATGAAAATGAGAGGGAGTGCGTTCCTGTTTGAACGCACGCGTGGAATTTTTGCTCTGCCAGTACGAAAGGCAGAGCAAGTTCAGACAGTGGTTGTGGTTTTTGCTTTTTGTGGACTCTTTATGATGACGAGCTTTGGTATGACCCTGCCTATCTTTGCTCACCTGATTCGGAAAACCTCATCAGGGGTTATGCTCCTGAGTCTTATGATGTTGATCCCCCAACTGGCACACCTGGCGCTAGCCCCGCTGGTTGGATATCTGGCGGATCGTTTTGGACGTTTTCCCTTTCTGGTGGTGACTTTTGCAGGGCTGGTGCTCACGAATACGGGGTATCTTTTTGCTCACGCGCCAGTCAGTTATCTTGGCATCCAGGTCTTTCAGGCTATCGTGTGTGTGGGAACTCGGCCAGCCATGATGGGCATCCTGGCCGACATCGTGCCTGAGCACCAGCGTACGCGCCGTCTCAGTCTGCTGATGGCCGGGTTTGCCGGGGGGATGACGCTTGGTCCGGCTCTGGGAGGATTCCTTCTGCAACGCTGGGGTGTTCTGGCCCCCTTTGGAGTATCCGCGTGCCTCAACATGCTGGCGCTGATCCTGATTTGCACACTGATACCCAGGACTCCTGCTCGCCGATCCTGGCAGCAGGAAGAGCGCCAGCCCAGGCGAGGAGGACGCCAGTATGTCGAATGTTTGCGCCTTTCTCTGGTTTTGCCCATCTCTTTCTTCATAGGTCTGCTTGTGCTCGATTTTATCCAGGCTTTTGGGCGAGCCTTTGTTGAACCGCAGCTTATCGCGTATATTACGAATGTTTTGCGTTTTCCGCCTTTCCAACTGGGCCTGCTTCTAAGCGGTCATGGCTTCGCAACGTTGTTGGGGGCGCTGGTGTTCAGCCGTTTGGGCGAGCGCGCCGGGAAGTGTAGCACAGTGGTTACAGGTTTTCTTATACATGCGATTTTCCCTTTTAGCCTTCTGTTGACCCATCAGTTTTCTCTGCTTTTCCTGGCGTCCCTGCTCTCTGGCGTGGGCAGTGGGCTGGTTTTGCCGTTGCTCGGCACGTGTTTTCTGGAGAGCGTGAAGGCGGGACATCAATCGAGGATGAGCGGGATTAAAGAGGCTGTCGGAGCCTGTGGTGGGATCGCGGGTGCATTGCTTGTTCTTCTCGCCAGCCGCAGCCTCGGCGCGCCTACCATTTTTGTGCTGGGCGGATGCGCCATTGCCGGTGAAGGCATTTTTGCTATGTACGCACTGAACGCGTCTCGTGCTTCTCGGATTGCCCCGATGATCCCGATCAGCAGCGCGTTATTGTGCCCCATCCCCTGTTCAGCAGGAATCAAACAGAGTGAAATTGAGTAGAGATAACGGCGGTGGCGCAATTCATCATTCTGGCGTCTTTTCTGTCACGGCCTGGGTACGCAAAAGGCCGCGATACTCGCTGGGAGTGAGCCCGACAGTTGCGCGAAACTGGCGAGTGAAGGCGCTGTGATCCGTATAGCCACAGGCGTGGGCAATTTCGGAGATGGTCAGCGGCTCTTTCAGCAGGCGCGTGGCGGCATCCAGGCGAGTTTTGATGATTAATTGTTTGGGAGTCAGATCAAAGATGCGTTGCATATGCCGTTCAAGCTGGGACGCAGAGAGATTGGCGAGCCGGGCCAGCGTTTCCAGTTTCAGTGGTTCGGCATAATGTTGTTGAATATGTAAGATCACCCGTGCCACCTGCTGATAGACCGGGTGCTCGCTATCGGGCATGCGCAAATCTCTGGAGATGCCTGCCAGGCCGAGTACCTGTCCTGAGTGATCGAAGAGGGGGATTTTGTGCGTCAGACACCAGACCGGTGCCTGGTGAGCCGAGAGGTGCAGTTCTAATTGATTGGTTATGGCCAGTCCATGCCTGAGTACGTGTTGATCTTGAGCCGCGTAACTGGCTCCGAGTTCTGTGGGAAAGACTTCCAGAGGAGAATGCCCCAGGAGTTCATGCTTGCTCTGGCAGCCGCAGCGCTGCGTCAGCGTCTGATTTACCACGATGTATCTTCCATCTTTATCCTTGACAAAAAAGGCCACATCGGCCATCTGGTCAAAAAGGAGTTCCGCGAAAAACACATTTGCCAGCGCGTCCGCGAACTGGCGTATCTCCAGGCTTTTCCTGCTGAACGCTTGCGCAAGGGCAGGATGCGATTGAGCGCTCTTTATGGAAGAGTGTTGTGCTCTCTTTTCTTGTTGGGAGGGTGAGTCTTGCATCTTTGCATGATATGCGATAGGTGTGTTCAGCACAAGAGTGCTATGCAGAAATCGTCAGAAATCCTCGCGTAAATCTACAAGACAGGTGCCAGATGTGCCGTTACAATAGTGGTAGACATTTTCAGCCGCGAAGGAGGGCATATCGGTGCAGGATATTCTTTTTATTGATTCCCACAGCGCGGGCGAACCCACGCGCGTGATACTGGCAGGCGGGCCGGACCTGGGAGATGGCAGCCTGGAGCAGCGTTTACAGGTTTTCCGAGAACGTTTTGACTGGTTCCGCTCGGCGGTAGTGAATGAGCCGCGTGGTTCAGATGTACTGGTAGGGGCGCTGCTCTGCGAACCGATTGATCCGGCTTGCGCGGCTGGAGTGATCTTTTTCAACAATGTCTCCTATCTGGGCATGTGCGGTCATGGGACTATAGGGTTGGTCGCGACGCTGGCACACCTTGGCCGCATTCAACCAGGCACGCATCTGATCGAAACCCCTGTGGGTGTTGTGAGCGCCGAGCTTCTCGCGGATGGCCGTGTGACTGTCCATAACGTGCCCGCGTACCGCTACGCAAAGGATGTCAGTATCCAGGTCGAAGGACACGGTCAGCTTACAGGCGATATCGCCTGGGGAGGCAACTGGTTCTTTCTGGCTGAAAAACACGGGCAGGAACTCCAGTTTGAGCAGGTCGAGGAGCTGACCGATTTCACCTGGCGGGTTCGCCAGGCTCTGGAGCGCGAGGACATCACCGGCGCTGATGGGGCGCTGATCGATCATATCGAACTTTTTGTACCCGGTACAGATGGTGCGCGGAGTAAAAACTTTGTGCTCTGTCCCGGCAAAGCGTATGACCGCTCTCCCTGCGGCACCGGGACCAGCGCCAAAGTAGCCTGCCTGGCGGCGGATGGCAAGCTCCAACCTGGCGAAATCTGGATTCAAGAGAGCATCATCGGCAGCCGCTTCTCCGCGACTTATAGCTGGGAAGGTGATCGTGTACGCCCCACCATTACCGGGCAGGCCTTTGTGACCCTGGAGGGCAAGCTGATTTTGGACGAGCGCGACCCGTTTATCTGGGGGATTCGCGATGTCTGAGACCTGCGATGTGCTGATCGTGGGGGCCGGGATTGTCGGGACAGCTTGCGCGCGTGAACTGGCCAGCGCTGGCCTTTCCGTCTGCGTACTGGAACGCGATACAGTTGGCAGCGGAGCCACGGCGGCTGGGATGGGCCATATCGTAGTTATGGATGATAGCCCGGCTCAGCTCACCCTGACGCGTTTTTCGCAAACGCTGTGGGATGCGCTGGTGCAGGAGACACCAGGCGGGCACGAATATACGCGCTATGGTACGATCTGGGTGGCCAGCGACGCGGAGGAGATGCAAGCGGTTCATGAGAAACGTGCGCTGTTCGCCACATACGCGGTTCCCAGCGAAGTCCTGGACGCGGAACGGCTTTACGCGCTTGAACCTCATCTGCGCCCCGGCCTGTCTGGTGGTCTGCTGGTTCCCGGTGATAGCGTGGTTTATCCCCCGCGCAGCGCGGCTACGTTGATGCGCCAGGCCGCGCACCGGGGAGCCATTCTGCGGCCTGGTACAGCCGCGTGCTTGCTTTCAAATGAGATTGGCGTCCGGCTCGCGGATGGCCAGGAGATCAAGGCCGGGGCGCTGGTGCTGGCCAATGGCGCGCTCGCGTCTGAACTTCTGCCGGGCCTGCCGATGCGTCCCAAAAAGGGCCACCTGGCGATTACTGACCGCTATCCGGGCTTTGTGAACCATCAGTTGGTTGAACTGGGCTATATCAAGAACGCACACAGCTCTAGCGGAGATTCTGTCGCCTTCAACGCGCAGCCACGCGCGACCGGGCAGGTTTTGATTGGCTCATCTCGACAGTTCGACGCGCTCTCTGGCGAGGTTGAACTGACTATGCTTGCCAGGATGCTCAAAGCGGCCCTGGCCTATCTGCCAGAACTGGGCCAGCTCAACTGCATTCGCTGCTGGACTGGTTTTCGCGCCGCGACCCCGGACGGATTGCCGCTGATCGGACCAGATGGCGAGCGCCCCGGCGTCTGGCTGGCCACGGGACACGAGGGCCTGGGCATCACGACCGCGCCGGCCACTGCCCATTTGCTGGCCGCTCAGATCCTGGGATACGCTCCGGCTATTCCCTACGAACCTTATCTACCCACGCGCTCCTTTCAGAAGGAAGAAGATCATGCATGAGATCCAGCTTACCGTCAATGGTCAGCCGGTGTGCGTGCCGGCGGGCAGTATCGTTGCTGCGGCCCTCGCTCAGGCCGGCGTGACCAGTTTTCGCCACTCGGTCAGCGGAGAAGCGCGCGCGCCGCTCTGTGGCATGGGTATCTGCTTTGAGTGCCGTGTGACCATCAACGGGAAAGCTTACGCGCTGAGTTGCCAGACGATGTGTGAAGAAGGCATGGAGGTGACCACAACATGAGCCAGCAGGCATTCGATGTACTGGTTATCGGCGCTGGCCCGGCGGGGCTTGCCGCGGCCTCCAGCGCCGCCAGTTCCGGGGTCAGGGTTGGTCTGATCGACGACAATCCCAGCGCGGGCGGACAGATCTGGCGCGGCGGCCTGGAGCACGCACCCACGTCTCAAGCCACGCTCTGGCTTATCCGCGCTAACGCTGACGCCATCACGCTCTTTGCTCGCACGCGGGTTATCTCGCGAGTCCAGCCAGGCGTTTTGCTGGTCGAGACACCCACCGGGGCACAGGAACTGTCCTTTCGGCAGCTCATTCTGGCCAGCGGAGCACGCGAACTTTTTCTGCCTTTTCCTGGCTGGACGCTGCCCGGCGTGATGGGCGCTGGCGGCTTACAGGCGCTGGTCAAAGGCGGTCTGCCCATCGCTGGCAAACGCGTGGTCGTCGCTGGCAGTGGTCCACTGCTCATCGCGGTGGCAGCCTATCTCAAAAGCAGAGGGGCGCGCGTGCAATGTATTGTAGAACAGACCTCGTGGAGCAAGCTGGGTCATTTTGGCCTGCAACTGGCGCGTTCGCCCAGCAAATTGCGGCAAGCGCGCAGCCTGGGCTGGCGCCTGCGCGGTGTTCCACTCCATGCCAATAGCTGGATCACGCGCGCTGATGGCAGCGAGCGCCTGGAAGCTGTGAGCATCCAGCGCGGCAAACGCGTGGAGACTCTGTCCTGCGATTATCTTGCGTGCGGCTTTGGCCTGGTTCCCAACATCGAACTGGGCAGCGCCCTTGGCTGTACTATTGAACATGGCACGCTACAGGTTGACGAATGGCAGCAAACGAATAGCGCGGGCATCTTCTGCGCGGGAGAAGTAACTGGCATCGGGGGACTCGACCTGGCGCTGCTGGAAGGTCAGATCGCTGGCCTGGCAGCTTCCGGGCAGACCGCGGCGGCGCGTGTCCTTTTCTCTGCTCGCGCCCGCGAACAGCGCTTCGCCTGTCATCTGGCCAGCTCGTTTGCCTTGCACGCTGAACTCAAGCGCCTGGCCGAGCCTGAGACGCTGGTCTGCCGCTGCGAAGATGTTCCCTACCAGGCATTACAGGAACACACGAACTGGCGTGCTGCCAGGCTCCAGACCCGCTGTGGCATGGGACCCTGTCAGGGGCGCGTCTGCGGAAGTGCCACGGCCTTTTTGTTTGGCCGGACCCCTGATTCTGTCCGCCCGCCCGTAACGGTAGCACGTGTGGCCAGTCTTGTCTCTACTCATTCAGATCAGGAGAAATAAAGCTCATGCACATCAACTGGAAAGGCGTTATTCCCGCCATTACTACCAGCTTCAACCCCGACTACAGCATTGATCACGCGTTTTTGGCCCGGCACTGCCGCTGGCTCGTCGACGCCGGCTGCGCCGGGTTGGTACCTCTCGGCTCTCTGGGCGAGGGCGCGACGTTGAACTTCGAGGAGAAAGTGGCAGTGCTGGAAACTACCCTGGAGGCAGTCGGAGAACGGGTACCCGTTCTTCCTGGCATCGCCGCGCTTTCAACCGCGGAGGCTATCAAACTCGCGCGCGCAGCGGAGTCCGCCGGGTGCAGCGGCCTGATGGTTCTGCCGCCATATGTCTATTCCACCGATTGGCGTGAGATGAAGGCCCATGTGGAAGCGGTTATACGAGCAACCAGCCTGCCGGTGATGCTCTATAACAACCCACCTGCCTATAAAACCGATTTTTTGCCTGCACAGATCATGGAACTGGCTGGTGAAAACGCCAATCTTGTCGCGGTCAAAGAATCCAGCGCCGATGTACGCCGTGTGACCGCTTTACGCGCCTTGCTCGGCGAACGGCTGGAGATCCTGGTGGGCGTGGATGACTGTATTGTTGAGGGCATTCAAGCCGGAGCCGTGGGCTGGATCGCCGGATTGGTCAACGCTTTTCCCGCCGAGTCAGTCAGGCTTTTTGAACTGGCGCGCCAGGGTGAGGCGCAGCAGCTTACCGCACTCTATAGCTGGTTCTTGCCTCTCCTGCGCATGGATACCGTGCCAAAGTTTGTGCAACTTATCAAACTGGCTCAAGAAATGGCTGGCATGGGCAGCGCCCGCGTGCGCGCCCCTCGCCTTGAACTGGCCGGACAGGAACTGGCCGAAGCGCGTGGGATCATCCAGCACGCTCTTGATACACGCCCCGTTTTCACGAAATGAGCGTGATGCACAGAGGAGAATGAGTATGAGCACATCTGCCGAACAGCCAGTCTTAGTTGCAGGACAGTGGCGAGCATCCCGCGGCCCGGTGGGAACATTCCAGGCCGAGAATCCGGCCACGGGGGCGCCTTTGCCCCCGATTTTCCCCGTTTCCAGCCGGGACGAGGTTCTGGAAACCGTCCAGGCCGCCTCCCTGGCCACGCAGGAATTGCACGATGCCGAGCCAGAGAGTATCGCCGCTTTTCTCGAACGTTTCGCCGATCTGATTGAGGCGAGCCGGGAAGAACTGGTTTTGAGTGCCCACCTGGAAACGGGTCTGCCCGAAAAAACCAGGCTTGACGCGACCGAGTTGCCGCGGACTACCAATCAACTTCGCCAGGCCGCGCAAGCTGCTCGCGAGCGTGTCTGGACCAGGCCGGTGATTGACACGAAACTGAATATCCGCGCGACCCATGCTCCACTCGGCGGGCCGATCGTCATCTTCGGCCCCAACAATTTCCCCTTTGCCTTTAATGCTATCTCCGGCGGTGATTTTGCGGCGGCGCTCGCCGCGCGTAATCCGGTGATTGCCAGGGCTAATCCCGGTCATCCCGCGACCACGCGTCTGCTGGCAAACCTGGCCGTTCAGGCTCTACAGGAGAGTGGGCTTCCGGCTGCCAGCATTCAGTTGCTCTATCATTTCACAGATGAGGTTGGCCTGGAACTGGTCTCGCATTCCGCGCTTGGCGCGACCGGCTTCACTGGCTCCAAAAACGCAGGCCTCAAGCTCAAAGAGGCGGCGGACCGAGCTGGCAAGCCCATCTACCTTGAACTCTCTAGCGTCAATCCGGTCTTCATTCTGCCTGGCGCTCTGGAAGAGCGGCTCGACGCCATCGCCGGAGAATTCTGTACGTCGTGTACCATGGGCGCTGGCCAGTTCTGTACCAATCCTGGCCTGATCGTAGTGCCCGCGGGAGCACTGGGCGAGTCCTTCCTGCAAGCCGCGACCAGCCGCTTTCAGCAGGCCGCGCCGGGCGTGCTTTTCAGCCGGCGCGGTATCTTTAGCCTGGAGAACACGTTGCGCGTGCTGACCGACTACGGTGCGCAACTGGTGACCGGAGGCCATCCCCTTGAGGGTTCCGGCTATGGCTTCGCGCCAACCCTCCTGCGCGTGAGTGGCCAGGACTTTCTCCGGCAGAGCCTGGCGCTGCAAACCGAAGCCTTTGGCCCGGCCAGCTTGCTGATCTTTGCCGCGGACGCGCAGCAGACCCTGGAGATCGCGTGCCAGCTCGATGGGAATCTGACTGGCACCGTGTACAGCCATAGCGGCGATCAGGACGACGCATTCTACCAGCGCCTGGAGCCATTGTTGAGAACGCGCGTTGGACGCCTGCTCAACGACAAAATGCCTACAGGCGTCGCTGTCAGTCCGGCGATGAACCACGGCGGACCTTTTCCTGCCACTGGCCATCCCGGCTTCACCTCCGTTGGTCTCCCGGCTGCAATTGACCGTTTTACACGGCTTTATTCCTATGACAACGTGCGTTCCCGGCGCCTGCCAGCGGAACTCCAGGACAAAAATCCCACAGGCTATCTCTGGCGCGTCATCGATGGCATATGGACACAAGGGGATGTCTCATGAAACCTCAAATGGGTTTCTCTTCCTGATGAGAGCGTAGTAGCCGGAGCATGCTGCCTTCTATCGCGCTTCTGCCAGGAACGAGGTTGGAAGGTCGCGGAGAAAGATCTCCGCGGTCTTCGGGCCAACGCCTTTAAACTGCTGGAGCCGCGCGGAGAGCTCGTCCCTTGAGCGACAGCCTTTCAAAAAGGCCAGCAAGGTGCCAGAAGTTTCTTTTAAGTGCTTTATGATATCCAGGAGCCTGGTCGCCGTTGAATAGTCATAACGGGTATAATGTCCTTCATCCAGCACCTTAACCAGGTGGTCCCAGCCTGCTCGCTCGATGGCGTCAGGCGTGGTCAGGCCATCTTTAACAAAAGTCTCGTATGTGCGCCTGGCAACTTCTTGCTGCACTGGCTTGCCAAAAAGCAGGCAGGCGAGAAACCACCTGAAATACGCGGACTCCTGTGGCGATGAAAGATCGATGCCCAGGTCGCTTGCCTGGATCTTTTTCTCTGTCATGGCATTTACTCCCCTCTAGCTATGGCCAGCTTGTTTCAATTTTCTCAGGAACACGCCGGGAGGTATACAGCTTTCTACCAATTCAATACGTCAGCGCTTCTCAAGCGGTGACTCAGCTCTGGAAAAAGAAAGTGGAGCACAAAAGCATCTTGTGCTCCACCTTCTTTTAGGAGGGGTCTGTTTGATTCAGTCACTTCTTATTTACGCGCGACATAAACAAATCGTTTCTCATGTCTATGTACGCATGATCAATCCCTTTTCTCCCTAAAGAAAGATCCTTTGCTTGCTCTCTTTGATCTGAGGCCATCTCAGCTTCACACTCAAAAAACTGAGCAGTGAAAAATGAGAATATTTGTTCTACTGCTACACTATCCTTATGGGATATGCTCACTGTTTCCTGGCGGAAAAGCGCTGCTGGTTGCCTGGACCTGTTGGCGGAAAGATCTTTTTTCCTGAAGCGAGGAAATATCTGGATTGAGCACGTTATCACAACTGGAAGAGGAAAGGGTATCAGATGGAAATCGAAGATTTCGCGGAACCGGAAATAGCCTTAACGGCGGCGCTGACCGCGGCGATCTGCTCACCGCGCGTGCGCGGTATTATGCGCAAGGGTCTGGTGTATGGCATAGCGGGTGTGCTTGCCGCGGGCGAGGTGGTGACTTCACTGGCGAAAAGCGTAGGCCAGGGTGTGCAGCAGGCGAGCGACGCGGCTGTGCAGGAGGCCAGAAAGACGGTTGCGCAGGAGCGAGTGGAAGAGAAGCGGGAAGAAGAGAAGACGCCCGTGGAGAGTTCTGAAAAAGCGGTAAAGCCGGCTCCTGCAACGCGCCGGAAAACCGCGACAAAAACGACACAGGCGAAGACGCCTGCTGGCGCCGGGAGGCAGTCGGCATGACACAGACGCGAGGACGAGAAACTTCTGCCTCGGTGCTTGACCGCGCCGAGCAGACGCTGACTCGCGCGGGCAAGCAACTGGGTCACCTGGCGGGGCGAACCGGTGTTCGCTTCTGGCAGGCCACCCGGGCCTTGCGCGCCGAAGCGGATCAAATGGACGAGCCTGATTCCACGTCAGAGCAATCCCGCGTGTCATCTGCTCAGTCTTCTCACACGAACAGGCATGCGTTGGAGCGGGCAGAGGAGATCGTCAACCAGATGGGCGAGCGCGTCACGCGTGCGACGCTGGGGGGGAATCTGTCCATTCAGCGAGCCGTTGCTCGCCTGCGTGAAGACGTGGAAGACATGTGGGTAGAGGCACGGGAGACGCGGCAGGAGTGGAGAGACAAACGCGAGCATCCAGGGGGCACGGACTAAGCCAGAGTATCGCTCAGGGCAGCGTGCCACGCCTGGTAGAAGTTGACTGTGAGGCAGGAGACGGTGTGTCTTGTTGAACCCGCTTCCTGCACAGCACAGACACATAGAACGGAAAGCTCATCAGATTGGTAGAGCCACCGATGGTTTTCGCGGCTTCTGCCGTCATGTCACTTTCTTGTACACAGAACCAGACGAGCCGGATCAGGAGGTTGAGTAGCTTTCATAGAGAGACCAGACGCCTTGTCTTACGAGCGCTTCTCATCAAAAGCGCCTTTGTGGGTTTTAGCGTTCAGGGAGCAGCTCATAAGCGTGCTCCACCTGGAGGGCAGCCCGCAGGAGATGTTTAGCTCGGTGGAAATAGGTCTTAACCGTTGTCTCCGGTTTATTAACGATCTGACTTATTTCCGCGAACGTTAATTGCAACAGGTAACGCAAAAGGACGATCTCGCGGTAATGGAGCGGCAACTGGGCGATGGAGCGCCGCAAGTTGGACTGTAATTCCCGATATTCAAGCAGTTCCTGGGGTAGCAGTGCGTTATCTGTGATGGTGCTCAGTTCGGTTTCATCTGTACTGGTCGGTTCGAGTTCCGAAAAATGCAGGCAACGCCTGCTTCTCAGTTCGTCAATGGCGCGGTTATGTGCGACTCGGAACAGCCACGCTCGAAATGATCGTTCCTGGTGCAGGGTGGGCAATGAAGTGTACAGGCGCACCATCACCTGTTGCAGAACATCGCAGGCGCCGTCATAGTCGCCCAGAAAATGATAGATAAAGTGGAACAGTGGAGAACTGTAGCGTTTTACCAGCGCCTCAAACGCACATTCATTCCCCTCTAGTGTCAGATAAGCCAGTTGTCCATCGGACAGTTCGGCTAAAGGAACTTTCTCTTGCTGCAATAGGGACATACGATGCTTCCTTTTCCAGGGCTCGATAAAAAGCCACACGCTGTATATCAGCCTCAAGAGAGATCAGGGTGCATCCAGGGCATCCCTCCTCGCACTCGTTTTGCTCCAGCTTGAGCCAGATTTCCTCTGCCGAGTCTGGAATATTTCCAGTTCTCTGTACCTAACACTCTCGAAAGCATTTTCCCGATGCATTGCTTCTCTGAGAAAGCTTGTTTTCTTAGCTTGCCTGAGGGTGTTCTTTATCCATGTGTTACACCGGAACTCACAGGGAAGCGACATGGGAGATTTTTTATTTTTCCTCTATTGCCTCTTGCCGCGTGCCGCGACTGGCCAGATCTCCTGTACTATACCCTGTTCGACAACTACAAGCTCATCAGAAAGGTTGACAGAGGTACAGACGTGATTGGGGAAAAAGACGAGTTTGTCGCCGATGGTAGGGGAGAAGCCGGTAGCCAGGCGTACAATCCCATGTTCTTCGTTCATGCGCTCGACAATCCCACTTTGTCCATCGATGGTCACGCCGTAGCCCTCCAGGCCCGCGTTGGCGGGCACGATGTCGCCGCAGAAGGTTTTTGATCCGGCGTCGATGATCGCGATGTCGGGCGCGGGCCGGCTGACGACGGTGGCCAGGATACTCAGAGCGATTTCATCCAGAGCGTGGACATGGGAACGGGTGGTCATGCGGTCACCGAAGACGTAGGTGCCGGGTCGCACTTCGGTCACGCCTGGCACGCGCGCGGCCCCTTCTGAGGTTGGCGTTGAGCCAACGCTGATCGTTTCGATGACGATGCCCGCCGCGCGCAGGCGTTCGGCCTGCTCGACCATCCATTCTCCCTCCAGCCGGCCCAGTTCCGCCCGGTCTCTGGTGGGCGCGTCGGGAAATGAGGCGCCGCGAAAGGTAAAGATGCCATCCAGGCGCAGACCTGGCGTGGCAAGGATCAGGCGGCACAACTCTACCGCGCCTTCCTCTGCGATCCCCGTGCGGTGCAGGCCGGAATCGAGTTCGAGGCGTACATTGAGGACGACTCCCGCAGCGCTGGCTGCCTGCGCCAACTGCTGTACCCCGGTCGCGCTCTCGACTCCCACGATCAAGTGACAGCGCCTGGCCAGTTCAGCGGCTCGCCGGGCCTTCTCGGGTCCGATGACGGGGTAGGCAATGAAAATGTCGTCGACGCCATCCCGCGCGTAGACCTCGGCCTCGCTCAGTTTGGCGCAGGTGATTCCGCCGGAACCAGCGGCCAGCTGCAGACGCGCGATTTCACGCGTCTTGTGCGTTTTGATGTGCGGACGCAACTTTACCCCTGCTGCCGCGGCTATAGCGGCGAAACGCTGGATGTTTGCTTCCAGGCGGGGACGATCGACCAGCAGGGCTGGCGTATCAACCTCTGTTACAGACCTTCCAATCGATGACATGATGTTCTCCTCTCGTTTTAATGCGCGCTGTCTGAGCGTACCAGCAAGCGACCGGGCAGCGCGGACTGGATGTGACCGTGCAGCACTACTGGCTGACCCGCGACGATCACCGCTGCGATGCCCTCTGGGGAGACCTGGGGCTTGTTGTAGGTCGCGCAATCGCGGATACCCTCGGGATCAAAGATGACCAGGTCTGCTATCTTGCCCGGCGCGATCACGCCGCGTTCGGCAATGCCAAAGCGCGTGGCCGGGAAGGCTGTGATTTTGTGGATCGCTTCCGGCAGGGTCAGGCTTTTGAGTTCGCGCACATAGCGTTGAAGATAGCGCGGGAATGTACCGTACAGGCGTGGGTGGGGGCGCCCGGAACGCAGGGGCAGGCCATCGGAGCCGATCATGGCGAAGGGCGATTGTACTACGCGGTCGACATCGCGTTCGTCCATCGAAAAAACGACGATTGTAATGCGCCCGGACTCCTTTAACAGGAGGCGAAAGAAGGCTTCCTCAGGTGTTAGATCCAGGTGGGCCGCGGCCTCAAGCATGTTCAATCCCTCCAGCACTCGATTGCTTTCCTGCTGTAGACTGGAGAGCACAATGCGTTCCCAACCCAGCATCTCCACCTGGTTTTCCCAGCCGGGCAGACCGCGGGCGAAGTCCTGGCTGACTCGGCGTTGAACGGCAGGATCGCGCAGGTTTCCGAGCATCTGCTCCAGTCCGCCTTCTTGAATCCAGGGTGGCAGGAGTTGAGTAATGGTTGTCGAACCGGCGGTGTAGGGATACATATCGACGGTCACGGAGAGCCCGCGCGCTCTGGCGTCCGCGATGCGCTCCAGGGCGCGCTCGATGTTGCCCCAGTTTCTACGCCCGATCACCTTGAGGTGACTGATGTGAACGGCCACCTCAGCCTGCTCGGCCAGGGAGAGCATCTCATCCAGCGAGGCCAGCATCAGATCGCCTTCGCCGCGCATGTGGGAGGTCACTACGCCACCGTAGCGCCCTACTACTCGCGCCATCCGCACCAGTTCAGCCGCTGGCGTGTATATGCCCGGTACATACATCAGACCCAGCGACAGACCAGCCGCGCCAGCCTGCATGGCTTCGGCAACCAGTTTTTCCTGGGTCAACAGCTCTTGCTCGGTCGCGGGCCGCGGTTCAAAGCCCATCGCGGCTACGCGCAGAGCGGTGTGACCGAGCAAGGCCCGCGTGTGCTGGCCCAGAGGCCGCGTGCTCAACTCTTCCAGCCATGCTCCCAACGTTGGCCAGTTCCACGACTGCTCATCTTCTCCCAGCACAGCCGCCGCGTAGCTCCGCATAGTATGCATATGCTCAGGGGCCATCGGGGCCATGCCAAAACCGCAATTACCTACTACCAGCGTGGTAATTCCCTGCTGAATTTTTGGAACTGCTACCCTTTGTCGAGTAACGACCAGATCATCATGCGTATGCGCGTCGATAAAACCCGGCGCTACCGCCTGCCCGCCCGCGTCAAAGATTGTCTCTGCCTCACTTTCCAACCTGGCCCCGGCAGCCACAATCCGCTCGCCCACCACGCCAATTTCGCCAGCAAGAACTGGCCCGCCAGTACCATCGACAATCTTCGCGTTCCGAATCAGCAGATCATACACAGCTTTACCCTCCAAAAATACACGCGCTTACAGCGTAACATCCCCTTTCTCTACACTCTCACGAGCGATTAATCTATCGGCTCCGGGTTCACTGGTCGGGGAACAGTGTCTTAACCATAAGCACATGTGGCCCAATGTCGGGGAGATCGAAGAGGTCTCCCTGTTGCGTAAAGCCAAAGCGCTTATAGAAGCCCTGGACGTTGACGCGTCCATTGCACCAGATTTCAGCAGGCAATGCCAGCGCGCTGGCATAATCAATAAGCGCCTGTAGAATTTTCCCACCTGCGCCAGTTCCGCGCATCTCCTGCTGGACGGCCATACCGCGAATGCGCCAGCTAGCAGGCTGTGAAGTTCCCTCGCGCGGATCAGGCAAGATAGAGCCGATCCCGATCAGTTGCTCATCAAGGAAACAGCCAATATGCAGCGCGCCCGGGTCTGTATCATAAGGATAAGCGCATTCACTGAGAGTCTGGCGAGGCCGTAGAATACGCTGGCGCAGAGGGTGTGTTTCAGATGCGTTAATTGGACGAAGCTCGATGGTTGGCAAAAGTGTATACCTTCTTCTCACTGAAAATCTTTCATTCCATTGTATCTCAACAAGCAAGAGCCTGGAAGAGAGTATATATTCAAGCCCAGGAAAAGTAGCCAGAGAGCTTTACTTCCCTATTTGCCAGGTTATCTGGCAAACAGGGGCTTCTCGTTATTGACATCAATCGCTCTCCATGGTACATTTTACCCATGAGATTATATTACGTACGCATTGTTCAAGCAAATGTACCAGCCTCCTTGCAAGCCTGAGTAGAGCGCTTACAAGGAGGCAAGGATCACCATTAAAGGTGTCTCTTTTGTGTTCACGCTTATGCAGCTTTAACCAGTATAAGTGATGGATAGTTTTGCCTTTTTCATCTCCTCTTTTGACGCTCCCAAACCAGGCTTTCCCCTTTTTGCCACCTCTTGCATTTATAGACGTGTTTCATTTTGCAGAGGTTTGCCGAAACTTTCATTTCATTGTCCCATTTAAACCTGGAAGGTGGGCATTTCCTATGGCAAAACAGCATTACTCGCTGGCAGAACAGCGGCAGAGCTTTTCTGCCTTTGCCGATACACTCATTACGAGTCGGAATAACCCGAAAATCAAGCAGATTCGCGCTCTTCTCAAACGTTCAGAACGCGAACGAACCGGGCTGGCGCTGGTTGAAGGGCTGCGCCTGGTCACAGAGGCGCTGCGTGATCCTCAACATATATATCAACTTATCGTTGCTCCAGAATTGCTGAGAAGTCAGCACGGACAGGCACTGCTGCGAGATCAGAGACAAAAAGGGTTTCCCTGCCTCTGCGTGAGCGCGGAAGTCTTTCACGGCTTTTCGCTCAAGGATAATCCGCAGGGGATTGCAGCCGTTGTTTCCCAGCAGTGGGAGCCATTAGAACACATAAGACTTGCACCAGGGGACTGCTGGGTTGCCCTGGAAGCTGTTCAAGACCCTGGCAACCTGGGGACAATTCTACGTACTTGTGATGCAACTGGCTGCCGTGGGGTGTTTTTGCTCGATCACGCGACCGACGCGTATGATCCGACAGCACTCCGCGCCAGTATGGGTGCGATTTTCTCGCAGCGCCTGGTTAAAACCTCTTTCCAGACCTTTGCGGACTGGAAACGCCTTCACCGTTACCCGGTTGTTGGTGCATCCAACTCTGCCATGCTGAACTATCGCCAGACCGACTATCCATCGCCTGTCATCCTCTTGATGGGAAGCGAACGCCAGGGGCTTTCGTCTGAACAGCAGGCTTTGTGCGACCTCATCGTCAGTATTCCAATGTGTGGGAGTAGTGACTCGCTCAACGTTTCCGTTGCCACCGCCATTGTCCTCTACGAGATTCTTCATCGTCGGGGAGAATAAGTGGCAATTACGACCCTGGTGCAGTGTTTTAATAACTAACCCGATGTGCAAGTTTTTTCTTCAACCTTCTGGTTTGGA
>DASVMX010000643.1:0-15815 GCA_036384215.1 Ktedonobacteraceae bacterium
AAAAAATTTTGCTTGCTTGCATATTTCCCTGACCTGGAGATTGGATGAAGGGGCAGGATGCGGCAAAAATTGGAAATTTTTGCCGCATCCTGCCCCTTCATCCAATCTCCAGGTCAGGGAAATATGCTACACTTGGATATATTCATCCATACCGTTTGGTATGAAAGAAGAGGATCATTCTGGATAATACACCTTCTCGCGCGTTTGCCGGGTCAGGGCGGCGAACTTTTTCCTGGTTTCTCCTGATTATGGCCAATGTGCTGTGGGCCGGCAGCTACGTGGCGGCCAAGTACGCTTTGCTGGGTCTGTCGGTCAATCTGATGAACTCCCTGCGCATGATTATCGCGGCATTGTCCCTCCTGCCGCTACTGCTGCCCGGGCTTAAGGACTTAAAGCTGAGCCGGAGCGATCTGTGGCAACTGGCCCTGCTGGCCCTGATCGGGTTTGTGATCAACAAGATGCTGGAGTACGGCGGCCTCGCTCTGACCACGGCCTCTGACGTGGCGCTGCTGATCGCCAGCGAATCGATCTTTACCGCGATCCTCTCCTGGATTATTTTACGCGAGCGATTTCGCCTGCTGACCGGTCTGGCGCTGCTGCTGGGGCTCATGGGCGTGTATCTGATTATCGAGCGCAGTCTGGTCCCGAATATTCCCGCTGGCGGAGGCGCGTGGCGCATTGCTGGTGATTTGCTGGTCGTGGGCGCGTTGACCTTCGAGGCCTTTTTCACCGTACGCGGCAAATCGCTACTCGTCAAGCACTCGCCGCTGCTGGTGACTGCCGCCGCCATCGTTGGCAGCACCATCTTCTGGATACCCATGGCAGGCTACGAAATAGGTGTTCATGGCTGGCCCGTCTTGAGCTGGCAGAGCTGGCTGGGTCTGTTCTGGCTCGCGCTGATGTCCACCTCCGTTGGCTACCTGGCCTGGTTTAAGGGCCTGGAAAAGCTCGAAGGCGCCAGTGCCGCCATCACCCTCTTCATTCAACCCCTCCTTGGCGCTACCCTGGCCATCCTCCTGCTCGGCGACCAGCTCTTGCCTACCACCATCATCGGCGGCATCCTCATCCTGGCCAGTGTCTACCTGATCTCCAGGCAAGAAAACAACAAGGCATAGATAGAATACATGAACTCGCTCCTGCGTCTCATTCTGATCTGTGCAAGCGCCACAGGGCTATGTACTTCTCCCTCCTCGTAAAAGCCAGACCTCACCCCAAAGATTCAAAAGTGGTTTTTCGGGCAGGGGTGCTGTGCACCCCTGCCCGAAAAATCACTGAACAAAAAATGAGGGCGGGGCAAAGATCTGAGAAGAGAAGTAAATGGCCCCGGAGCCACCAGGGCCATGCTTTTTCAAGCTCTTGATCTCATGGTACAATTCTATAGAGACAGGCAAGGCGAAGCTTTTGCAATATCGAAGCACGTTCCCCAAACCTGGCAAGCATTATCGAGAAAGCCGTATTGCCTGATAACACCCGGTTTTTATTTCTCACGCATATATAAGGACTATCATGAGCACAATACTTTTCCTTAACGGGAATATTTATACGATGGATGCCGCGCAGCCGCGGGCGCGAGCTATGGCGGTGGAGACGCGCAGCGGGCGCATTCTGGCGGTGGGAACGGATGACGAGGTGCGGCGGGTTGGCGGGCGCGCTACTGAACTGGTGGACCTGCGCGGGCGGACGATGCTGCCCGGTTTCATTGACGCGCATATTCACCTGCTGGCCACGGCTTATCGCGCACATTATATTGACGCCGCTGACTGCGCGAGCGAGGAGGCAGTGGCGGAGTTGGTGCGCCAGCGGGCCGCGCAGACGCCGCCGGGACAGTGGATTCAGGGTGGCCGCTGGTATAAGGATACCTGGCCCGGACAGGCTTTTCCGAGCAAGGCCTCGCTGGATGTAGCCGCTCCCGAACATCCGGTCGCGCTGTGGAGCAAGGACGGGCATCTGCTGTGGGTAAATTCACTGGCTTTGCAACGCGCTGGTATCAGTGCGCAGACGCCAGATCCGGCCAACGGGGCCATTCTGCGCGCTGGCTCGGGCGAGCCGAGCGGCGTACTACAGGAGGAAGAGGCTACCAACCTCGTTTATAAGGTCATTGATAAAAGCGATCCTATCCTGACGCGCCACCTGGTAGGCCAGGCGCTGACAGAGCTGCTGAGAGCCGGTATTACGACGATCCACGATATTGAGGGCAGCGACGCGCTGGATCTCTTCCAGCGTTTGCGCGCCGAGGATCAACTGGGAGTGCGCGTGCAGATGATTCTGCCGCGGCACACACTGCCGGAGCTGAAGGCGCTGGGTCTGCGCGCGGGCTTTGGGGACGACATGCTGCGCCTGGCCGGGATTAAGATTTTCGCTGATGGCACGCTTGGTTCGCAGACCGCTGCCATGCTGGCAGGCTTCGAGGGCGATTCCAACAATCGCGGCATCCTTGCGATACCGGAGTCGACGATGATGGAGACGGTTAGCGCGGCATCCGAGCTGGGCCTGGGCATCGCCATCCACGCCATTGGCGATCGTGCCGTGCGGGTCGCGCTCAATTCTATCGAGCGCGCGCAGCAGCGTTTGAGCGACGCCAACCAGCAGCAAACTATCGCCCGCCTGCGCTATCGTATCGAGCACGCGCAATTGGTCGCGCCCGAAGACCTGGAGCGTATGCGTCGTCTGGGGGTCGTCGCCTCGGTCCAGCCCTTCCACGCCGTGGCCGACCGCGACATGGCCGAGCGCTACTGGGGCAAGCGCGCCCGGCGTGCTTATGCCTATCGCAGTATGCAGAAACTGGGTATCCCCCTGGCTCTCGGCTCGGACGCGCCGGTTGAAACCTTTGATCCTCTGAGCATTCTCTACGCGGCCATCCAGCGCAACGATCCCGCCACGCCCGAGCGAGCCGCGTGGCTGCCGGAGCAGGCCTTGCCTGTGGTCCAGGCGCTCTGGAGTTACACCCTTGGAGCCGCTTACGCCGGGGGAGAAGAGCACGACAAAGGCTCCCTCACCCCTGGCAAGCTCGGCGACGCTGTAGTCCTGCGCGAAGATCTGCTCACCATCGAACCCGCAAAGCTGCGCGAAAACGGCGTTGCCGCCACCATCGTCGGCGGGCGCGTGCTGTACGGAGAGCTGTGAACTATCAAATTTTTTGATACTGAGCATGAGTCACATCATCTATCACAACAAAATGGAGCAAAACTATGCGTGCTGAAATTGAAGAGGCGAGCAAACGCATCGCCGGGTATGTGCGTACCACGCCGATTATGCACCTGGAGGAGGGGATCTGGGGATTGAGTAGTTTGGTGACGCTCAAATTCGAGCAACTCCAGCACACGGCGTCGTTTAAGCCGCGCGGGGCGTTCAATCGGATTTTGAGCAATATTGTGCCAGAGGCGGGGGTGATCGCGGCTTCGGGCGGCAATCATGGGATCGCGGTGGCATACGCGGCGCGGAGATTGGGCTACCGGGCGGAGATCTTTGTACCGGAGGTTTGCTCTCCTGTAAAGGTCGCGCGCCTGCGCAATTATGGTGCGCAGGTCAACATTATGGGCGCGAATTACGCGGAGGCGCTGGCGGCCAGTCAGGAGCGAGCCGCGCGGACGGGTGCGCTTGTAGTTCATGCCTACGATCAGCCCGAAGTGGTCGCGGGCCAGGGCACACTTGGCTACGAGTTTGCTCAACAGGCGCCAGAACTGGATACGATAGTAATCGCAATCGGCGGTGGTGGACTGATTGGCGGTGTCGCGGCCTGGTTTGCCGGAAACGTGCGCGTGATCGGCGTAGAGCCGGAGGGCGCGCCCAGTATGGCGCGAGCATTCGCCGCTGGCGAGCCGGTTGATGTCGAGGTAGGAGGCGTAGCTGTTGATTCGCTGGGAGCCAGGCGCGTGGGCAGCCTCGCCTTCACGCAGGCGCAGCGCTATGTTGAACGCGTTGTACTGGTCAGCGACGAAAGCATCAGGGACGCGCAGCGCGCGCTCTGGAGCGATCTGCGCGTCATTGCCGAGCCAGGAGGCGCGACCGCCACAGCCGCCTTGCTCAGCGGCGCTTACCAACCCGCGCCGGGCGAGCGCGTCGGCGTCGTGGTCTGCGGGGGAAATGCCGAGCTTGCCACGCTCGCCTGATTCGTGCTGTAGCCTTATTATTCGTTTTGTCGCTGAGCGCGTTGTTCCCAGCCGGTAGCTTTCGAGAATATCCATTATGCCCTTTCACCTGGCTTTTCCAGTCGGAATAGCTGTTCCTCTCTCAGTATAGCGGGAAAAGGGACAGAAACGTACCTGATTGAAAACCAGTTTCTCCGATTTATCAGAGTGGAAGAAACGATGACAACGGAGCTGGCCTCCGTTGTGGACCTTCACCGGATCATGTGGCTCTACCAGTGGAAGTTATAAGCTCTTTCAAGCAGCCTCAAGCATTGTCAGTGCCGTGTATGG
The DNA here is from genome assembly GCA_036384215.1 of Ktedonobacteraceae bacterium. GTDB lineage: Bacteria > Chloroflexota > Ktedonobacteria > Ktedonobacterales > Ktedonobacteraceae > Paraktedonobacter. Next base: position 4,419 of record DASVMX010000643.1, read on the forward strand.
CTCATCTATGAAACATGCTAGAATGGATTATGCCGCAATGTGTCGTGGCACAGTCTCACTGATATGAAATACAAGATAGAAGAAGGGGAAAAGATGCGAGAATATCATTTTTCCAATGCTCTGAATTATACACATGAGCAATTAAGTAAGATGCATAACGCGAGTTTTCATGGATATTTCGTTCCAATTGAGATGACCGCCGGGATGAGCGCGGATTTCTGGCGTATAAACCAGATTGATGCCAATTGCTCGGTTGTGATGCTTGACCAGGACGAGACATTTGTGGGCTTTGCACGTATGGGCACGCGTGGAAGGCGCGGCTGGTGTGGCGGTTTTGGCATTGTGCCCGAGTATCGCGGAAGCGGGGCAAGCCGGCTGCTTGCCGAACAGATGGTGCTCGTTGCGCGTTCGTTCGGACTGGAGATGTTGCAACTGGAGGTCTTAACCCAGAACGTGCTCGCGCTCAAGCTCTATAAAAACGCTGGCTTTACGATCCAGCGACGGCTGACTGGCCTTGAAATAGCCGCTGCGAATCTCCCGCAGGGACCGCTTGCCCCGCTTGAGAATGTCCCGTTTAGCGACTTTCTTCCCAGGCTCGTGCGCGGTGTGCGCCCCTATTGGGGATATGAACCGGCCAGCCTTCTGGCTATGCGTTTAGAAACCTTTATTCTCCATGGAGGTTCAGGTGGTCTTGTCGTTCAGAGAGCCAATGGGAACGTACGCGTCATCGCCACGGCTGGTCTCAATGAACTGACTGACCAAGAATTAGCCGCTGCTCTGCGCTATATTGTTGGCGATGCGCATACCATCCAGGTTTACAATGAACCCGACGATACTCTCCTGATCCGCTATATACGCCTGGGCTTCACGGAAATTTTTAGCCAGCACGAAATGTTTTTGACGCTCTGATATTTTATATGCAGGAGGCCTCGCTTGATTATTGTGCACAATCGGCGCGCGAACCTGGAACGCGTGGAACGCCAGTACCCGGGTGCCGCAGTCTTTGATGTAACCTCGCGTGGTCCGCAGCCGTGGGTGCGTTTCAGCCCGTTTTATCCACATGGCAATATCCCCGTGCCTTTTTCGCCAGGCCGGGTCAGTGCCAGCGTGGAAGGTATCTGGCAGGGACTCAAGGTCTTTGATCGGGGCGATGTTGACCTGGCGCGCTTCGCCGTAACTACCATGAAAAATCTCAAGCGTTCCACTCGCACCTATGGCAACGTTCTCGGCCACCGCCAGGGGGTTGATGGGGAACTTCTACTCACATATGCCGAGGCCCGGCGCAGCATCTATCTACCAACCTATCATTGGGTGCTTGAGCACTGCCTGCAAGATCTGCTGGCCGAACTGCGCGAGCGAGCGACAGAGCAGGCAGTGGTCCTGCTGGACTACGAGACAAATTGTGATCTGAATGACCTCTCGCGCCCCCTTTCCCACGCGGGCCTGGTAAAGCGCTATCTTGAGGGCCAGTGGCCTGGGGTTAATTGCTGTATGGCCTCAACAATGAGTTTGTGCTCGACCAGTTTGAGGCGTTCTTGCAGGGTGTCGGCGGTGTCGCCGGGTTGGATGGCGACTTCTTGCTGGCAAATCACAGGGCCGGCATCTACGATAGGCGTTACGTAGTGGACGCTGCTGCCAGTGACGCGGACGCCGGCGTCGAGCGCCATCTGGGCGGCGTGCATACCGCGAAAGACGGGGATCTGTTCGCCTGTGCTGAGCGTGCAGGTCTCGCCCGCGCCCTCGCGGGGGAGGAGCGCGGGATGGATGTTGATCACGCGGTTGGCAAAGCGTTCCAGGAAAGGCGCGCCAAGAATGCGCATCCAGCCGGCCAGCACCACGAGGTCGATACCAAAGAACTGGAGCAGGCTGGCAATCTGCGCCTCGTTGGGTGTCATCTCGTGCAGGAACGCGCCCGCGGGATATTTGCGCCAGGGCAGATAGATTACCGGCAGCTTGTGGTTGAGCGCGCGCTGAATGCCAGTGGCTTTCGCGCTGTTGCTAATCACCAGGGCGATCTCGACGCCGGGCAGTTTGCCATCTTCAATGGCATCGATGATGGCCTGGAGATTGGTCCCGGAGCCGGAGATCAACACACCCAGGCGCAGCTTTGGTTCAGGCGCGGGCTTGCCGGGCGTGTTTTCGCCCGGCACTTTCCACGAGAACTGCGCTCGCTGTTTGCCGCTCACAGATTCTGGACCTCCGCGTCGGCCTGGAGCAGTTCCGCGCCGAAACGCTGGCGATAGGCGCTCAGGCGTTGAGCCAGTTCGCTGTCCGAGATGGCCAGGATTTTCGCGGCCAGCAAGGCCGCGCCATCCGGTTCCAGGATTGTCGGCGTGGCGAGTCCCGAGGGCAGCCGCAGCGACGAATAGATATCGCCGCCGCCGAAGCGGTCGCTATACGGTGGGCATGAAATCACGGGATGGCGCGTATTGGCATCCATCACTGCTCCCAACGCGTTCGCCCGGCCCGCGATGGCGATGTAGACCAGCGGCCCGCTCTCCTCGTACTCGCCCAGGATATTCAGCAGCTGCGCCGTCGCTTTGTGTGCTGAACAGACGCGCATAACGTTGGGAATCTCCAGCGCCTGGAGGGTCTTTGTAATGGCCTGGGCATGCGAAAGGTCGCCCTTGCTACCCATAACGATGATAACTCTGGCTGTCATATATCGAATACTCCCCTTACTTGTGTGCTTGTGCTTCTGCTTCTAGCCCGCGGCGCGCGATATCGTGCCGGTAAAACATGCCCTCGAAGGAGATCAGCCTGGCGGCTTCGTAGGCGAGCTCGGCGGCGGCGCGCAGGGTGGAGCCGCGGGCGGTGACGCTAAGGACGCGCCCTCCGGCGGTGACGAGCTGGCCATCTTTGAGCGCGGTTCCAGCGTGGAAGACGTGGACGCCGGGCAGGCGATTGGCTGCGTCGATGCCGCTGATGGGCAGGCCTTTGCGGTAATCACCGGGATAGCCGCCGGAGGCCAGGCTGAGGCTAATGGCGTAGCCCGGATGCCAGAGCGCGTCGCGCTTGACGGGCAGCGTCTCGTGAAATTGCAGAACGTCGACCAGGTCCGCGCTCATGAGCAGCATCATAGCCTGCGTTTCGGGATCGCCGAAGCGCGTATTGTGCTCGATAACCTTTGGGCCATGCTTTGTGAGCATGACGTTTGTATAGAGTATACCAGTAAAGGTAATGCCTCTGGCCTGCATGGCCTGGAGCGTGGGCGCGATGATCTCGCGGTAGATGCGCTTCTCTGTTTCCGCGTCGACGAAGAACAGGGGCGTGTAAGCGCCCATGCCGCCGGTGTTGAGTCCCTGGTCGTTGTCGAGCGCGCGCTTGTGGTCCTGGGTAGTGGCCAGGGGCAGATAGTGTGTGCCATGGCAGGCGGAGGTGACGCTGATCTCGTCGCCTTGCAAATAATCTTCGATCACCACGATCTTGCCAGCGCTGCCGAAGGTGTGGCGAATCATCATATCTTCGACGGCCTCGCGCGCGGTCGCCAGGTCCAGAGCCACGATAGCGCCCTTGCCAGCCGCGTTGCCGCTGGCCTTGACCACGACTGGCGCGCAGTGCTCTTCCAGGTAATCCAGGGCAGCCCTGGGGTCCAGAAAGGTGCGGAACTGCGCGGTGGGAATGTCAGCCGAGGACATCAGCTCTTTGGCGAAAGCCTTGCTGCCCTCCAGCGCGGCCCCGTCCGCGCTGGGACCAAATATATTCAGGCCGCGTTTGCGGAAGACATCGACGATGCCTTCGATCAGCGGCAGTTCGGGACCGACCACGGTCAGGTCAATGCCCTCTTTTTCGGCCAGGTCGGCCAGTTCGTTGCGCCGCGCTGTATCCAGATGAACCAGTTCGGCGCACTCGGCCATGCCGGGATTGCCGGGGGCCGCGTAGACTTTCGTGACCTGGGGGCTCTGGGCCAGTTTCCAGGCCAGAGCGTGCTCGCGCGCCCCCGAACCAATAACCATTACCCGCATCTTTTCACCTCTCACCTTTTCTCTTCTTCATTTTACCGGGCGCGCTGAGGCATGATAAACTCGACGGGTTGGGCTGTGTGGGCTTTGGCGGGATCGAAGGGCCAGCCCTGAGTTTCCATGCAGCCATAACAAAATTCGCTGTGCAGGAACTCCTGCGCAGTGGCGTCGTCCAGCGTGGTAGCGTGATTGGCCGAGTGGATGGCGCGGCCAAGGCCGGGCAGACTGAGATAGCCCAGGCTGTCGACGCCGATGTAGTCGGCGACCTCCTGCACAGTTCTGCCCGCGGCAACCAGTTCATCGCGCTGGGGAATGTCGATGCCAAAATAGCAGGGATGGCGCAGCGGCGGCGAACTGGAGCGCAGGTGAATCTCTTTGACCCCTTGCTTGCGCATGGCCGCGACCAGGCGCTTCATGGTGTTGCCGCGCACAATCGAGTCATCGACAACAACCAGGCGTTTGCCTTCGATTTTGGGCTTGACCATGTTGAATTTCAGGTCAATCTCCAGCGTGCGCAGGCGCTGATCGGGCTTGATAAATGTGCGATCGCTGTAACGATTTTTGAGGATGCCCTGGCCATAGGGGATGCCGGAAGCCTGGGCGTAGCCGAGCGCTGCCGGTATCGACGAGTCGGGCACGGGGACGACCATATCCGCGTCTATGGGATGCTCCCAGGCCAGTTCGCGGCCCAGCGCCTCGCGTACATTATACACATAACGGCCATCGAGCTGGCTGGTGGCGTCCGAGAAGTAGATGTATTCGAAGACACAGAGGGATTGGCGCGGGATACGCACAAGGCGTTCCGCGTGCATGCCTTGCTCGTCGATAGTGATCAGTTCGCCTGGCTCAACTTCGCGCAGAATGGTCGCGCCGAGACGCTCGAAGGCGCACGATTCGGAGGCCACAACCCAGATATTTTCGCCGATGTAGCCAATGCTCAGCGGGCGCATCCCCCAGGGATCGCGCATGGCATAGAGCTTGCCCTCGGCCAGGATGACCAGGCTATACGAGCCGCGCAGGCGGGGGAAAGTCTCCAGCATACGCTCGCGCAGGGTTTTGCCCCGCGCGTGGAGCAGAAGCAGCGCCATGGCCTCGCTATCAGTTGTCGATTGCAGGGTCTCCTGCGGAAAAAGCGCGCGCAGTTCTTTGCCGTTGACCAGGTCGCCGTTGTGAGCAACCGCAATCGATTCGGGCGAGCCGCCGACCACGAAGGGGCCGGCGTTTTCGACGCAGCTAGAACCAGTGGTGGAATAGCGCACGTGGCCGATGCCGCAACACGTTTCCGGCAGGCCCGTGCCAGAATCAGGGAAGACCTCGCGCACCTTGCCCATTTCAATGCGGCTGACGATCCGGCCCTGCTCATCATAGACTGCCATACCCGCGCTCTCCTGGCCGCGATGCTGTAGCGCGGTCAGAGCCAGCGTGAGATAGCGCCTGACGTCGATCTGCTCGTTTTGCGGCGTGCCCGCTCCGGTGTAGATACCGACAACTCCACAGGCGTCGTGTAGTCGCTCCATGTTTGCTCCTTTTTCTCAGGGACCACACCAGAGGCGCGGCTCCGGCGTAGTCCCTGACAGCATACTAGCTGAGTTTCAATTTGCCCGTCAGGTCAGCAACCAGCGCGTAGCGATCGCCCAGAGCCTGTAAATCTTGTTCAGTGACTTCCTTCAGGTTGCGGTAAACCTGTTTGTCCAGCATGCGATTCTTATCGCCGCCTGGCCAGATGCGCCAGCTATCGTTGTCGATTACATCGGCGACCACCAACTGACCGAGCGCGTCGCGGCCAAACTCGATTTTCAGGTCTACCAGGGTGACATCGACGGAGGCCCAGGCGCGTTCAAGCGTCTCGAAGACGCGGCGGCCCTCTTCCGCCATCCAGTCGATCTCCTGTTTGCGGGCCAGGCCGCGCTCGATGATGTCTTTTTCCCAGATCTGTGGATCGTGATTGGCGTCGTCTTTCAGGAAGGTTTCAACCAGCACCGGCTCGAAGCGGTCGCCTTCTTTAGCGCCGGGGGTGCGTTTGAGATACGAACCGGTGGCGACGCGGCGCATGACCTGTTCGATTGGCAGCATAGTGCAGCGCCGGATCAGCACGGTGACATCGTCGACCTGATCGACCAGGTGCGTGGCAATACCCGCGGAATTGAGCAGGCGATAGATGTTGGCCATGGTGATCGTGCTCCAGCGCGATTTGCCGGTCAACTGGTTGCGCCTCTCGCCGTCGCCCGCGGTAATCTGGTCTTTGTTGACCATATAGGCCAGCGAACTGTCGCTCGGGTGCGCGTAGATCTGTTTGGTTTTGCCTTCCGCGAGAAGCGCGCCAAAGGCGGGATGATGGATCATAATGAAGCTCCTTGAATGATAACTCCACTGCCCTCCGCGATGGTACCCACGGTGAGCAGTTCAGGAAGGACGCGGCGGGCTTGCTCGGCCTGTTCTGGCGCGAGCACCAGCACCATGCCAGCGCCCATGTTAAAAGTTCGATACATCTCTTCCATCTCGATATTACCCAGGCGGGCGATCAACTGGAAGAGTTGCGGAACCTGCCATGCAGAGATGTCAACGCGTGCCTGCCTGCCTTTGGGCAAAATACGCGAGATATTGCCCGCGAAACCGCCGCCGGTAATATGCGCCATGCCCTTGATGTTTACCCGTTGATCAAGGGTGTGCAATTCGCGCAGATAGCAGCGATGGGGCCGCAGCAGGGCGTCCGCCAGACTTTCGCCCAGCTCTGGAAAAACGGTTTCCAGGGGATAAGACGCGAAGACGCGGCGGGCCAGTGAATAGCCGTTGGTATGCAGGCCGCTGGATGGCAGGCCAAGCAGGATATCGCCAGGTTGAATGGTCGCGCCATTCTGCCAGCCCTCGACAAGGTCCACCGCCCCGACGATGGTGCCGGCCAGATCAAAAGCGTGATCGTGATAGACGCCAGGCATCTCAGCCGTTTCGCCACCCAGCAGGGCGACCCCGGCCTCTTTACAGGCCGCAGCGACACTTTTGACAACCGCCGCGATCTGGTCGGCGGCGAGCTTGCCGGTGGCGACGTAATCCAGGAAGAAGAGCGGCGTGGCCTTCTGCGTCAGCAGGTCGTTAAGCGAATGATTGACGATATCGTGGCCGATATCTTCAAAACGTCCGGCCTGCGAGGCCAGCAGAGTTTTCGTGCCCACGCCATCCGTCGAGGCTACGAGCGCGGGTTTGCGCATGGTTTGCAGCGCGCTGGCCAGAAAAACACCGGCGAAGGCGCCCAGGCCGGCCTGCACTTCTGGTCCATGCGTCGCGCGTACCGCGTCTTTAATCTGTGCCAGCACATCGTCCGCCGCCGCGATATTCACGCCGCTGGCTGCGTAAGACACAGGGGCAGGGGTGAGGAACTGTTCCTGCACGTATTGATAGGCATTCTGGAAAAGTAGCAGGCCGTCGCCTGGCCCCTCGGTGCCGTCGCGGCGCTGGGGATGCTGGATGGCGTGAACAAAGTTTTCGGGATGCGGCATCATGCCAAAAACCGTGCCCCTGGCGTTGCAGACGCCCGCGATATTGCCGGGAGAGCCATTGGGATTGGCCGGGTAGGGCACCGGGGCCGCTGTCGCCGACGCTTCTCCCGCCTCTAAAGTTGGCGCGGTGGGCGAGGGTGTAGCCGACCGCGCATTTATAGTATACACTACCGCCGCTTGTCCGCTTTCCTGCAAGCGCGTGAGTTCGGCCTGGTTGGCCAGCACAAACTGCCCCTCGCCGTGCGCGACGGGCACCTCGATAGGACGGGTAATGCCCCGTGTGAAAACGCACGGGCCAGGCTGGGGCAGCAGGCTCACCCAGCGGCACTCGAACTGAGCCGAGGCATTGTCGGTCAGCGTGGCTGCCGGAGCAGTTTTATCGTCCGACCACGCGCCGGGAAGCAGACCCGCGCGCACCAGCGTCTGGAAGCCATTGCAGACGCCCAGCACCAGCCGGCCCTCGTCCACAAATTGCTGTAGTTCCCCCGCGAGGTGAACCATCATATTCTTTGCCAGAAGTGTGCCAGCTCCCAGGTCGTCGCCGTAGGAGAAGCCGCCAGGCACACCCAGCAGATGATACTCCAGCAGCTTTTTTGGCTCCTTGATTAACTGATTGATATGTACCAGGTCCGCTTCAAAGCCAGCAAGGCGACAGGCGTAAGCCAGGTCGTGATCGCGGTTAATGCCTGGAGCACGTAGAATTAAAGCGCGGGCTATGGTCATGCTTGTTCTCCTTTCCAGGCTGCTTGCAGACTGGCAACGGGCAAGCTGACCTGAGCCTGCGCGTGAAAATCAATTTCCAGGCGTCCAGTTCCGGTCACAGAGCCAATCTGAGCGAAATCCTGCACGCCCCGTTCGATCATAAAGGTAGAGAAAGCCTCTTGCTGCTCCGGCGCCACCTCGACCAGGAAACGAGAAGGAGTTTCGCTGAAAAGCAGGGTCGTGGCGCCATCGCCATCGACGCGCAGGGAGTGCTGAACACGCTGGAGATCAATATGCAGGCCCATCTGGCTGGCCAGCGCCATTTCAGCCGCCGCCACAGCCAGCCCACCTTCCGAAAGGTCGTGGCAGGAACGCACCAGCCCGGTGCGGATGGCCGCGCCCAGCGCCTGCATGGCCGCGCGGGCTGTGGGAATGTTGACTTTCGGTCCGCTGGTACGCGGGAAGCGGGCCTCGAACTCCTCGCGTTCCAGGTACAGAGCGTAATGGGAACCGGCCAGTTCGTCGTGGGTCGCGCCAACCTGGTAAAGCAGATTGCCAGGCGCTTTCAAGGCCATATCGACGGTTCGCGACGCGTCTTCAATCGTGCCAAAGGCCGAGATCAGCAGCGTAGGGATGACTGGCAGGCGCTGGCCATGGGCGCGGTACTCGTTATTCAGACTGTCCTTGCCGGAGACAAACGGCGTGCCAAAGCCCACCGCCGCGTCGTAGCAGCCCTTGACCGCGCGCACGAGCGAGCCCAGTTGCGCAGGGTCAGCCGGGTTGCCCCAGCAGAAGTTATCCAGAATTGCCGCCTTGTCGATATCGCCGCCCACCGCCGTCAGGTTGCGCAGCGCCTCGTCAACCGCGCACAGGGCCATCTGATAGGGATCGACCAGGCTGTAAAGCGGATTCACGCCGTTCGAGAGCACAATGCCCTCGCGCGTCGGCTGGTCGAGAATGGGCCGCAGCACCGCCGCGTCTCCCGGCCCGTTGCCGGAACTGCCCACCAGCGGCTTCAGTACCGTCGCCCCCATGACCTCGTGATCGTAGCGCCGCACGATCTCTTCTTTGGAAGCAATCGTCGGATGGCCGAGCAGAGTCAGCAACGCGGTATTCGCGTTATTCTCAAACTGCGCGTTGGTGGCACTTCTATCTTGCGAGTTCGCTATGTGAGTGTCTGTACCGCCCATCTGTTTCAGATAGGCCGCGATCTCCTCCGCGCCTGCTGGCCGCCAGATCGCGTCCAGCGTGCGGTCCGGGCGACCGTCGTGCAGGAATTCCATGGCCAGGTCGGCCACGACTTTGCCCTGGTAACTGACTTTCAGGCGCTGATCGCCGGTGAAGGTGCCAAGGATACTGGCCTCGACCTCTTCGATCTCGCAGATCTCCAGCAGTTGCTCCAGTTTCGCAGGCGGCACAGCCAGTACCATGCGCTCCTGGGCCTCCGAGAGCCAGATCTCCCAGGGAGCCAGCCCCCGGTATTTCAGCGGCGCGTTGGCCAGTTCGACCTGCACGCCAATTTCAGCGCCCATTTCGCCGACTGCGGACGAGAAACCACCGGCACCGCAGTCCGTGATCGCGCTGTAGAGGCAGAGGTCGCGCGCCTGCAAGATTACATCGCTAACCTTTTTCTCCGTAATTGGCGCGCCAATCTGTACCGCCGTACCGGCCTGCGCGTTGATCTCGCTGCTCATCTCACCGGACGAGAAGGTCGCGCCGTGGATACCGTCGCGGCCCGTGCGCCCTCCAAGGGCTACTACCAGGTCGCCGGGCTGCGCATCGCGCGGATGACTCCCATGAGGCAGCAGGCCGAGGCAGCCACAGAAGACCAGCGGATTATAGATATAGCCGGGATGGTAGAGCACCGCGCCATTGACAGTCGGGATACCCATCTTATTGCCGTAATCGCGCACGCCGTTCACTACGCCAGAGGCCACGCGGCGCGGCGCCAGAATGCCAGCCGGCAGTGTCTCCACGTCCGTCTCAGGTGGTCCAAAACACAGTACATCCGTGCAGGCAATCGGCTGCGCCGATACACCCAGCACGTCGCGGATCACCCCGCCCACGCCCGTGTTCGCGCCGCCAAACGGCTCAATCGCCGAAGGATGATTATGCGTCTCTACTTTAAATGCCACATCGTGCGTCGCCGTGAAAGAGATGACCCCAGCATTGTCGCTGAAGGCCGAAACCACCCACGGGCGCGCGATCTCGTTGGTCGCGCGCATGATATAGCGCTTCAGGAGGTTATAAATCGTCTCCTCCTCCAGCACATTGCCCGCGCGGTCAACCTCGCGATAATTGATCGTCGCGCGAAACGTCTTATGGGAACAGTGCTCGGACCATGTTTGAGCCAGCGTCTCCAACTCAACATCTGTGGGTTCGCGCCCCAACTCGCGGAAATACTCCTGAATCGTGCGCATCTCAGCAAGATTCAGCGCCAGCAGTCCGCCGCGACTGACTTCAAGCAGATCGTCATCGGACATCCGCGTCAGCGCCACCGTCGCCACCGCTCCAGTCGTAGCAGCCGCTTCGGTGGGTTCCGCTGGCGCTGGAACGGGCGAGGTGGAAACTGGCGACGCGTTGGCGAGTTGCAGCGTATAGTGCTGAATCACCGGGTTGTACAGCAACTGTTCGGCGATGAAACGCGCTTCGTTGGCGTGCAGGCGCTGATCGAGCAGGTAGCGCCGCCCCGTCTCCACGTGCGCAATCTCCTCGATGCCGAGCAACTGCGCGCCGGCAATCACGCTCTCCGCCAGCGTATCTGTCACGCCTGGATGGAAAAACACATCTACCACGTGAGCCGTCTCAACCGCAGCCGCGGCCCGGAAGATTCGCGCCTCCTGCACCACAGAATCAACCAGCAACTGGCGTGTAAGCTGATCTACCTGGGAGGGAGCAAGAGAACCGGAGATCTGGTAAAGCTGGGCTGTGCGGAGGGTAAGAGGAGACTGACTGCTATCGATTACACTGAGAGAAGGTAACTGGTCTACTGGTAAGTGTATGATATCACGGGCCAGCTTGTGTGCCTCTCGATCATGAGGACTCGAAACCGCCCGGACTTCAATGAAATAAAAATTCACTTTCTCGTCCTGGTCTTGAACTGGGCATAGGAATCTATCAGTAATAATTCCATTGGTTGGAACAACTCTATTGTATCACCCGATTTTGGGAAATCGCAAGGTCTGAAGAATGATGCGGTTGTGTATCCCACCCCAAAGAAAGTGGCTGCTCTGGAGGTC
>DASVMX010000644.1:0-19842 GCA_036384215.1 Ktedonobacteraceae bacterium
CCGCTGGTCTTCCTGGGAAGACCAGCGGGCATGAAGGCCGTCGCTCCATTCACGGGTACGCGATACATTTGTGTAATTGCCAGGAAACTGCTACGCATGACTTTCGGCATAGCGCCTGTACCAGGAGTCATTCAGCAGAATCGTGACTGATGGCAGGTTCGTTTCGCCGTGCGATGACATATACTAAGAACAGAAACAACAGTAACGCCAATCGCGTTTAGAGAAATGGATGGCATAAACCACGTCAGAAGGAGAGCTTTGCTATGTATGACCCGTTTGGAGATCGGCAAGCACGGCGCGCGCAGCGCCAGTATGAGCGCAACATGCGCCGCTATTATCGTTACCAGAATCCGATGCGCGGCCTGGCGGGCGCCTTTGTCCTGATCGCGCTGATTATCGCCTTCGCCTTCAACGACACCCTGGGAGGTCATTTATTCCTGCCACTGCTCTTTGTAGGCCTGGCTCTCGCGTCGTTGTTTGGCTCGATCAGCACTTTTAACCGCAATGGCATCTATGGCGGCTTTTATGGCTTCATCTGGCTGTTTGGGCTGGCACTCTGCTTTATCATTGGCTTCTGGCCCTGGATTCTCCTGCCGGTCGTGGTTTCGATAATCCTGGGCGCGCTCTTCAGGCCGATCATGGGCGGACTGACCGGCGCCAGCCCCATGGCCTACCAGCAACCCCAGCAGCCTTATCCTCAACAGGACCAGGCCTACCAGCAAGGCTATCAGGGCGCGTCCGCACAGCCGCACGAGACCTATCAGGAAGGCGGTGAGCAATACGAGACACCCCAGACGCCCTATCACGAACAGCAGCAGCAGCAAGAGCTGCCTCCCATGGAACAGCAACAATAGGAAGAAGGGAAGGAAGAGCAGGCGTCAGCTCTGATGCCTGCTCTTCCTTCCCTTCTTCCTAATTATTCAGAAATCATGCACGCGAAACGTTGACAGCGGTTAAGCAAGCGGGGTAAGATCAAAGCGAAACCGGGCACTGGGGCTCGATTATTCCCAACCACACGAGAGGAGTAAGGAACTCTATGGCACTGACCGACTTCTCAGGAAAAACCGCCGTTATCACCGGAGGAGCAAGCGGGATTGGACTGGCCGTGGCTCAAGCTCTCTACGCCGCAGGGACAAGCGTCGTTCTGGCTGATATCAATGAACAGGGTCTGAGGACAGCCGAGGGACATCTGAGAAAACAGGCACCAGACGCGCGCCAGGAAATTATTTGCATGCCCACCGACGTGAGGCGCGAGGACGAGGTTCGGGAACTGATGGAGATGGCGGTCACTATTTGTCAACGTATCGACCTGGTTGTCACCTGCGCGGGCATCGGTGTCAGCGGGCAAATCGATACCTTTGCCGCCAGCGAGATGCAGCGCTTGCTGGACATTAATGTTATGGGTACCTTTCACTGCTTGCAAAAAGCCTTGCCCACCATGCGCAAGCAGGGGAAGGGCCATTTCGTCTGCTTGAGTTCGGTCGCGGGTAAGCTGGGGAATCCCTTTCTCTCAGGCTACTGCGCCTCCAAATGGGCGGTACGCGGCTTCACCTCGGCGGTGCGCGCGGAACTGGAAGGCAGCGGCATAGGCATCACCACGGTCTACCCTGCCTGGGTCGATACCCCCATGGTTCACCAGGAAAGCGACATCATGCTCGGCTCCAACATCGGCGTGTTGCTCACCCCGCAGCAGGTGGCCAGCGACATCCTCCAGGCGATCCTGGAGGACAAACGCGACCTGACTCTGGCCCCGTACAGCGATATCGCCCGCGCCCTCCAGCTCTACGCCGCGGACCCGGACAAAGCCGAACGCAAAATGGGCCAGGCCATGCACCAGGCCATCGCAGCCCAGGCCGCGCAGAGCGCTCGCCCGGCGTGAACATGATTTTATTTGGGATTTACAACGGAGCCCGCCTCCACAGGCGCGTCCTGAAAGGGTGCAGGGTTCTCCCTGCCTGGGTCTGGGGTATTCCCAGATTCTCTCTCGCTCTCAATTGCACCGCCTGCGGCGGTGCAATTGAGAAGAAAAAAGGCGTTTCGGGGATACCCCGAACCCGGTTAAGGGCAGCCGCATCCAGGGGATGAAAAAGGCAGCCGCCCTGAACAATCCCGCTCAAAACAGCTAATGAAGGACAAACATATGACGTGGCCGCTACACATGTTTGATTTTGGCTATTATGGCCCGGGGAGCGTAGCCTGGAAAGTTAACCGCGAATGGGTCGTTTTGCTGGGCGGCACGCGCGCGGTGCTGATGCAGCTCGCCCACCCGCTGGTCGCGCTGGGTGTGAGCAATCATAGCAGCTATATGACCGATCCCTTTGGCCGGGCTGAACGCACGTTTGTCCTGGGCGAAAAGCTAACCTTCGGCTCGTCGCGCGTAGCTCGCCAGGCCGCTCGCACCATCAATAATCTGCACAAACATGTTCACGGTCATCTTCCCAATGACGCTGGCGCCTTTGCCCACAATACCCCCTACGACGCGCGCGATCCAGAACTGCTGCTCTGGGTGCACGCAACGCTGGTGGATACGCTTTTATTGAGCTACCAGGTCTTTGTGGGACCGCTCACGCACGCCGAAGAGGAGCAATACTACCGGGAATCCAAAGAGATCGCGCGTCTGCTGGGGCTCACAGAGGATCAAATGCCGCGTGGAATCGACGATCTCAAAGCCTATGTTCACGAGATGGTCCACAGCGACCGCCTGGCGCCCACCCTCCAGGCACGCGAACTGGCTCTCCAGACACTCTTTCCGCCAGCGCCCCGCAAGCTGCGCCCACTGATGCATCTCAACCTGAACATCACTAACGCGCTGCTGCCCCAGCCTGTGCGCGAAATCTACAATCTGGAATGGTCTCAAGCTCAACAGCGCGCCTTCGACCTCACCGCGCGCAGCGCGCGCCTGGTCATCCCTCGCCTGCCCGCCACCCTGCGCGAGTTGCCCCTGACCCGTCGGCTGATGCGTGGAGAATTGCGCACACCAGCCTGAAACATCCCGCGGAGACTAGCGGGAAACTACGTCTGAGGTAAAGAAAAACAGGACAACCAGCACGCAAACCACAAAAGCGATTAGCAAACGGATCAACCAGCGCGAAATCTGCACGCGCCGCTGTCCTGCCACAGGTGGAGGCGTTGTAAAACCTGCTCCATTTGAAGACATCTTTTTTCTCCGTCATAGATCCAAAAACACTCATCCCTGCGCCTGGCAGGCATCCCGGACTTCCATGTCCAGGATAAATACACCTGTTTAAGTGTATCTATTGACCACAACGAAAGTTCGTAGGAGAATTAACACCGTTGTGTCTTCGTAGTACATTTTGTACTATATCCAATCCCCGTGAATATTCATCGATATCTCTTCGCCTTACATTCCTCGCATTCGCAACTGGCGCGCAACCGTTCAAATGTGTAAATGCCCGTCTTGTGACCATCTTCCCAGGTTGGCGCCAGGGCGTAGCGGCCCACTGGCTCCAGGTTGGCCAGCGTGGTCTCTTCGGTGCTCAGACTCTTTTTGCTGGCCAGCACGCCCGGCTGGCCTCCCTCGCCGGCGCACCAGGCACAGGGACAGGCCCAACGCAGGGCTTCCCAGCTATGCAGGCTCTCGTGTCCATCGCTCCAGCTCAAAATAAGCTGGCGCGTCTCCTCTTCCAATAAAAACGAAGTCGGGATCGGATGATCATACTGCGACATTGGTCTTTCCTCTTTATTATGTCAACTGCACGGCGCAGCGCGCAATCTCAACGTCTTCTCGTCTCTGCCCCGCGCGTTTTCTCTGGCGGGCAGGCTCTCCATTATAGCACCTGGCAGCCGTCCGGGTAGTCTCAACCGTCAATGGAATGGCATTCATAACTCCAGGTCATTGATTCTGTATAAAAGAATTCTACGGCGTTAGCCTCCATTAAAAAAGCATTAAGATTTAAGCCGGCGTGGTAGAATCTGCTTGCCCATAAGGGGCAAAATGGGTATAGTACAAAACATGGAGAACACAGATTTCTATAGCCAAAGTACCCATTTTTCACGCCTTTTTAGAGCTATATATCTTTTCCCTGGCGAATGAATGGTAAAGAGAGGATACATGAAATAATATGCAACAAGGAAAGCATCACGCGCCGGCAGCGCCCCCTGGTAATGAATCCTTTCCTCTTTTTGACGAACAGCCTGGCATTACGTGGAAAGAACTCTTTCACCACACGGGCTTTGGCATTAAATTGCGCTTCCTGCTGGCTCTCACGTTAATTGCACTTCTCCCTTCGATTTTGCTTGTACTCATCCTCGGCGATCCCATGGGCAGTGGACAACATGTCTCGCTTGGACGCAACACTCCCTTGCTTCTCCTGGGCATCTTTGTCCTGGTTGTACTCGTCGCAACCTGGATAGCCCTGCCAATCATCCGGCCCATTCGGCGCGCTACGCGCGTCATTGAATCCACCACGGCAGATGTGCGTAAACTCGCCCACAACGCGAAAATTATCGCGGAAGACCATACCGTGGGCACAACTATTTTAAGCAGCGCCAGCAAACGGCTCTCCAGCCGCCGCCGGATGCTGATTCGCAATACCACGCAGATCGCGCGCACTTGCCAGGATACACTGCCCGTCCTGCAAGACCTTCATTACAGACTGCAAGGGACGCGCGACCCGCAGACTTTAGAAGAGCTAAAGGCGCTCTACCAAAGCTTCCAGGCTATTCACTCCATTGCCTCTACTACCGCCGACGAGCTGGGCAAAGATATCTTTCTCGATCAGCTCGATCAGGCTATGGTAGGCGCGCGCGAGATCGCGCAACAGTTTGAGGACGCCGGTAAACAATTGGAACAAGAAACAGCGCGCCTGGAACTGGCAGCTCAAAGTTTGATATAAGTTCGTTTGACGAGAAAAAGGTGGTTGTGCGTTAACAGCACAGGTTCGCAGAGAGGAAATGCAGGTGTATACGGAGAATCTTCCACATATCCTGAATCTGTTGGAGGTTTCCGCACAGAGCGGCACGCTTTCCCTCACCCCTGCACTTGCGCAAGAAGACTGTTCCTGGCAGGCAACTGCTCTGCTGCAAGAGGGAAAAATGTGCGAACTCAGGGTTCGCCGTCTATCCGATGGCCTTATTTTGATGGGAGGACAGGCGGCCCTTGAGTTTCTAACACGTCAGAAGGGAGTCTACTGGCACTTTAAAGAAGTACTGTGCGAGGCTCCTCTCCAACAGCGCACCATACCTGTTGAAGAGGTAAAAACGCGGAAAACGCCTATTACCCATCCTTATATACTCAAACAGCAATCCGAATTCAATCCGGCGGAGATTCCGCGGCGCACGTTTCTAGGCTCCCATCTCGGCATACAGGGTGTTCCCTCTCATATGTGGTCGCGCGAACATCGCACGGTTTTTCTGCTGATTAACGACACGCGCAGTAAAGAAGAAATCCTGCGCCTCCTTCCGCCAAATTTTGCCAGGCTGCTTGACATGATCCTGCGCGACTTGCAATCTGCTGGATTAATTGAATAATATACAAATATATTTCTTTCTATGTCAAAGAAAGGATGAAACGTGTTGCAAAACAGAAGCGCGGAAAGCGCGCCTGAAAAGGCTAGCGCGGCGCTCTCACAGATGCCTCAACCGGCGCTTCCCTCGGAACAATTGCCGGAGGGCTGGTTACCTCGCATCTTGCGCGGAAGCGACCTGACGGTGCTCTGCCTGTTCTCGGTTCTCCTGGTCACCAATGTGCCAGGGATCGCAGGCGCGGGCGGCGCGGCTTTTCTCTACTGGGGACTGGGCTTCGTGACCTTCCTGATCCCTTCCGCGCTGGTCTGCGCGCAACTCTACCGGCTCTTTCCAGGCGAAGGCGCCGTCTATCTCTGGGCGAATAAGGCCTTTGGCAGCTTCTGGGACTCGTTTCTCGGCCTGTTTTGCAACTGGTGGCCGGGAGCTATCGGTCTAACCGTCGAAGCCGGGGCGTGTATCGCCGCGATCCAGGCGCTGAATCCGGCCTTGCTCCAACCAGCCTGGCAGCAGGGATTGGCGGAAATTGGCGTTCTGCTGCTGGCTCAATTCCTCTGCTCGCTGGGACAGCGCAGGCTGCAAGTTATTTTGAACAGCGTTTTCATGGCCTACCTGCTCATGTTCCTGCTGCTCGGCTTCGCCGGACTGGTCTATATCGCCGCGGGGCACCACATTCAGGGCGACCTTTCGCCCCAGAGCTGGCAGGTCCAGAGCGCCAATTTCCCCGTTTTCGCCACGGTCATTCTCTCTCTGCTCGGCATGGCCGTTCCGCTCAACCTGGGCGCTGAAATCATCCATCGCAAAGCAGCCAATCGCTATTTACTCTGGGGAACCGTAATCACGATTGGCGTCTATTTGCTCGCCACGCTGGCTGTGATTGCCATCCTGCCGCCCGCTGATCTGTTCAATCCCGCGTTCCTTACCGAGGTCTTTCGCAGCGCTTTTGGTCCGATCCTGGGCAACGCGCTGGGCTTCCTGAACTACGTTATCCTGATCGTCTATTTCATCTGCGCGACCGCGGCGTTTAACATGCTGTTCGCGCGCCTCTTGCTGGTCGCGGGCGTGGACCGGCGCTTGCCGGTCGCGATGCGCCGCCTGAGCGTGAAGCGCGTTCCGTTTAACGCGACGCTGGTCCAGACTATCTTTAACATTGTCTTCGTTGCGGCTATTTTCCTGGTCGCGCCCTCTTTCGCGCCATCCAGTCAGGGACTCTCCACGCTGGTCTTTTTGATTACGATCAACGGCGCGGCCCTGGTCTGGTACATCGCTATGATCGGGCTCTTTCTCTGCGGCCTGATTCTCTTTGTCCGCTACAGCCGCCAGCTCGTTGGAAAATGGCTGCTCCCCCGCTTCTTGCTCACGCTGGCCTGCCTGTCCGGCATCGGCGCGGCGGGTATCGCCATCTACTTTACTCTCTTCGCTGGCTCGCCGCTGCCGCAAATCCTGGATAACCAGAACTGGTTCTACTGGGTGCTGCTGGTCACGCTGGGCAGCCTGGCTATTGGCGCGACCTACAGCTTCCTCGTCCCCGAATCAGAAGACCTGGTTGCCCTGGCCAGAGCGGGAGCCGCGAAGAACAAGCAGGTCAGCCAGCATCTGGCCGGACCTGCGCGTTCTCTCAATGAAGGAGAAAGCTATGGACGCAATCCATCAACCCAGCTCCCTGGCGCTTTTCCGGGAGCAATTCCCACTGCTGCGCAACCGCGCTTTCCTGGCGAACTGTTCTCAGACCCCGCTGGCCAATCCGGTCCAGGCGGCTATCGCGGACTATCTTGAGAGCTGGCGCCAGGAGGGCATGGAGTGGAATACGTGGGTCACGGAAGTGGAGCGGGCGCGCGCGGCGTTCGCCACGCTGATTGGTACAACGCCCGCTAATATCGCGGTAGGCACCTCGCTGTCGCAACTGACCTCGTCGGTCGCCAGCGCCCTGGTCACAGCCGGGCCAGTTCAATCAACGCGCCGCCGAATTCTCAGCAGCGTGATGGATTTTCCCGGCGTGGCCCATGCCTGGCTGGCCACGCGCGCCCACGGCTGGCAGGTTGAGATCCTGGAGGCGAACGAACAGGGTGTTGTCAGCCCTGACCGTTTTCACGCGGCCAGCGGAGAAGAGGTAGCGCTGATCTCGGCGCCCCACGTCTGCTACGCCAACGGCGCGCTGCTCGACCTGCCCCGCCTGGCCGAAATTGCCCACGCGCGGGGCAGCCTGCTCTTCGTCGATGCCTACCAGTCGCTCGGCACAGTCCCCGTCGATGTCGAGGCCAGCGATGTCGATTTCCTGGCCGCGGGTGTCCTGAAATACCTCTGCGGCAGCGCGGGCATCGCGTTCCTCTATGTCCACCCGCGAGTGCAGGAGCGCCTCCGGCCCACCGTCACCGGCTGGTTTGGCCGCCAGAACCCGTTTGCCTTCGAGCCGCGCGAGCTGGATTACGCGGAGAGCGCGGCACGCTTCGACCTGGGCACGCCCCCGGTCCTCAACGCCTACGCCGCGCGGGCCGGCATCGAACTGGTACAGGCCGCTGGCGTCGAGCGGATTCGCGCGTGGCTGCTGCACCTCTCAAACCTGGCCGCTGAAGAAGCCGCGCGCCTGGGACTGGTCCTCAGCGGACCTCCAGACACGTCCGCCAGGGGCGCCACCACCGCGCTTGTGACCAGTTCTCCAGAGCACGCCCACGCGCTTGAGGACGAACTGCGCCAGCGCTCAATCATGGTCTCAGCCCGCGGCCACCTGCTGCGGCTGGCCCCGCATGGCTTCACCACAGAAGAGGAGGTGATCGAAACCCTGAACACGCTCACACGCGTACCATCCCACCTGTGAAAAGGCGCGCAAACCAGCCTCGCGCCTGGTTACCGGCCCACCAGCACGCCACCCTTTTCACGGACACCATAGCCAAGGAGGCAGGAAACCATTGAAAACAATAGATTTAACTCAAAGCATGTCCAATGATATGCCGCTCTATCCCGGCATGCCGCGCCCTTCTTTTGTAGACACGGCGCGGGTGGAAGTGGACGGCTACGGGATGTCAGAGTATCATCTGATGAACCATATCGGCACCCACATCGACGCCCCCTCGCACCTGGTTGTGGGGCAAAACCTCGACGACATCCCCCTGACGCGCCTGGTCACCGAGGCGGTCGTGCTGGACTTTTCCCGGCACGCCCCCGGTCCTCTGACTCTAGCAGAGATAGAACCGCACCTGGAGCGGATTAAAGCCGGCAACATCGTCCTGATCCATTCAGGCGGGTCGCGCCACTGGGGAGCGGACGCGTACTGGAACGGCTGGTGTTATCCCGACGCCGACGCCGCCCTGGCGCTGATTCAACGCGATATCTCGGCCATTGGCTTCGACGGGCCGTCCGCCGATCCAGTCGAGACCACCACCTTCGACTTTCACCGAATCTGGCTGGGAGCCGGACGCCTCATTCTGGAGAACCTGACCAACCTGGATCAACTGCCGGAACGCGTTCTGCTGGTCGTCGCGCCAATGAAAGTTAAAGCGGCCAACGGCGCGCCCGCGCGTATTTTCGCACTTATCTTTGATTAATCGGGAACAGAAAGGAATTATTCACATGGATGTTGAAACCCAGACTGATGTTGCGCAGCCCGCGCGGACAGACTCCGCGAACACGCTGCGCAAAGGAAGTTTAAGCACGCTCGATGCTATCGCCCAGTCGATCGCGCTGCTGGCCCTGGTCATGGGCACCGCCCTATCGACCTCAGCCGCGGCTGGTTACGCGGGCGCTGCCGCGCCGCTGGCCTTCCTGGTGGTCGGCCTGGCCAGCCTCTGCCTGGCATACGTGGTAATTCGCTTTACCCGGCGCGTCGCCAGTTCGGGCAGCGTCTACACCTACATCGCGCAGGGGCTCGGCTCGCAGACCGGCTTCGTGGGCGGCTGGCTGTATGGCGGCGCTTTCGTCCTGGGCATCTCTTTTGTCCTGGCGATTGCCAGCTTCTACCTCTCCGGCCTGTTCGCCAACCTGAACATCACCCTGGACTGGTTTGTGATCTATAGCGGGCTGCTGGTGCTGCTCTTCCTCTTCGCTTTCTTCGATGTGCGCATCTCCACGCGCATCCAGCTCGTCCTGGCAGGCGTGGGCGTGCTCTCCATCCTGGCGCTGGCCGGGCTAATCCTGGTACGCGGCGGGGATTCCGGTCTGTCGTTCACGCCACTCTCGCCGAGCGCGATCTCTGGCGGTTTCCCCGGCTTCTTCTTCGCGGCCATCTTCAGCTTCACCGCGTTCATCGGCTTTGAAGCCGCGGCAGCTCTGGGCGAAGAAACCGCCAGGCCGCGCGTGAATATTCCGCGCGCTATCCTGATCTCGGTAATTGTCGGGGTCATCTACTACGTCCTGGTCACTTATGCCATGTCCGTTGGCTACGGCACCAACCACGCCGATGTCTGGGCCGGCGCCCAGGTTCCCCCGCTCGATTACCTGGCGGGTCGCTACGGAAATTCTGGCCTGGCTACCTTTATCGATCTCATGGTCGCCCTGGATGCCTTCGTGGCCGCGCTGGCCGGCCTCAACCTGGCCGCGAGAATCCTCTTCGCCATGGGTCGCGACAAAGGCATCCCTGGCGTCTTCGGCTGGACGCACCCGCGCTTCAAATCGCCCTGGGTTGGTATCCTCTTCTCACTGATCATTACCTTCATACTGGGAATCACACTGGGCCGCAACCTGGGCGTCTTCCCCTTCTTCGGCTTTACCGCCACCATCGGCTCGCTGGCCGTACTACTGGTCTACATCCTGGTCGCGCTCTCCTGGATCGTCCTGACCTTCCGCGCTCCCAGGCAGCCCAGAAGCGCCCTCACGGCCATCGCTGATATCCTGCTGCCGCTGATCGCCATCCTTATCTGCGGCACCACCGTCGGTGCCACGATCTACGGCTCGTTTGCCGCGATTCCGCCAGCTCCCGCGCCAGTCGCCCCCTTCACTTATATACCCTATATCGCGGGCGCGTGGCTGGTCCTGGGCATCATCCTGGTCCTTGTTCTCCGCTTCACCGCCCCCGCGAAAGTCAGCCAGTTCGGCAAACACCTGTCCGACGAAGGATAGGCAAATATTCGCAGAGATGAAGAGAGAGCGAGATTTCCGATGCGGGCAATGTCCGCGCCAGAAATCTCGCTCTCTCTTCATCTCTGCGAAGTGCCGCAGGCGCTGAGAATAAACATAATATGCAAGGGAAACTTTCTCCCGTATGGCACGTTTTTCTTTATAGAGCGCGTTCATTCTATCCACAACAGTTTCTTCCACGAAAGAGAGGTGAACAAGGTCTATAGTTGTTTCAGCAATTGTATTACCTGTCAAGCAAGAGGTCATACGGTGGTTACCCGTACAAAAGAACCTCCGTTTGATACTATAGAAATACAGTTGCATCTATTTTGTGGTAGACTGCCATGAGATATTATTACGTTTTAAATCAAAAAACTGGAGAGCTGCGTTCGCAGCCCAGACATGAAGAGGCTGAAAGATGGTTGCACTCTGGATTATTATCGTAACGCTCTGTCTGCTCGTCTCTACAGGCAGCGCTCTGATCGCGCTACGCCTGCAATATCGCTCGCTCGATAACGCGCGCCAGGAACGCGAAGCCTGGCAGCAGGCACAGGAAGGTCGCCAGCGCACCTGGGAAGTTCGGCAGGGCAAACATATTTTGGACGCGGAAAAGAAGCTGGCCGATCAACTGAAAGAGGCGCGCCGGGAATGGCGCGACTGGGGTTCCCAGGTACTCCAGGAGAACCAGGAATGGCGCGAAAGCGCGGACGGCGAAACAGAGCTGGCGCGTCTACCACATATCGAACAAGTTGAATTGGCTTATCAGGGCCAGCACGGGCATCTCCAGCCGAAGGGCTGGCAGCCGCCGCGGCTCTACCGGGCCGAGCTGGCGGGACGCGACCTCTCGTATCGCTACCTGGACCGCGCCGACCTGCGCGAAGCACGGCTCACAGCAGTCAACTTCTCCATGGCCGATCTGACCGGCGCCAGCCTGACCGGCGCCAATCTGCAACAGGCCAACCTGACTGGCGCCAATCTCTCCGGCGCGGACCTGCGTGGAGCCGATCTCTCCGGCGCCAACCTGCTGGTCGCGGACCTGCATAACGCCGTGCTGCATGGCGCCAACCTCTCGGGAGCGCGCAACCTCACGCCTGTGCAGTTGCAAACAGCCATCTACGACAGCACTACCCGCGTCGATAGCTTCATCGACATCACCCTGCCGCGCATCCCCGGCGTGCTCACAACGCCCCCAGAATTGCTCGCCACAACTGCCGCAGAAAGCCCCGGCAGCGCGCCGTTTCAGGCAAAAGCTCTGCCTGTTGCCGACCCCTCTCGAAACGCCAGCGAGCTACAGATCACCGCGGCCAGCCCTGAAACGTCCGATACGCCCGCGGTGCCGGAAGTGTCCACGCCCGCAGCCAGCCACGAGAACGAGGCCCCAGCCCAACTCGCGGAGACCAGCACACCCATTGTGCCTGAAACAAACGCGGAAACACCCGCAGAAAACACCGAAACACTCAATGCGACAGGCAAAAAGAGCGGCGCCAAAAAACGTGCCAGCAAAACCCGACAAGCAGCTTCCAACGCGCAGCCCCCTGCAAGCAAGCAAGGGCCAGGCGCCGAAAAGCAATTGCTGCCCGTCGCCAGCTCCGACGAACCCGACGAAGATGAACGGCCAACCGGCAAAATCATCCAGTTGCAGCCTCGCGCACCAAAAACCCGGCCACTCCCTGGCTCGAGCGAACAAAAAAAGCAGCAAGCACATGCCAACTAGCCAGGAGCAAATTCACCGGCGAAGGCAAGCTCTACGGAGTTTGCCTTCATTGCTTTCCATCGATCAACAGGCATCAACCGAAGGATAGATAAAATAGTTGCGTGAGAAGCAAGCTGATGCTCGCCATCGTATCCCTCAACGTTTACCAGGAATGAAACCAATGCTCAATAAACAGTCAAAAATCGGCTCCGCTCTGGTTGCCCTGATGGAAATGATAGCGTACAATAGAGGACAGTTCAAACAAGCACAGGGCAAAAATGCACAGTATACCGCCGCAGAAAACAGAAAGGAACTGGTCAGCGTCATTATTATAGTATAATCGCAGAGCTTTCAGCACCGCGGGAACCGTCAGCAGAGTACCAGAGAGCCGCGTGCCTGGCATCACAACATAGCATCAGGAACATGGAGCAGTGCGGGGAAATAAATAAACGTGAAGGAGTTTTTTATGGTAGAACAATCTACACCACTGGCAGGGAAGGTCGCGCTGGTTACTGGTAGTAGCCAGGGTATCGGGCGAGCCACTGCGGAGCGCCTGGCCCAGGCCGGAGCCGACATCGTCATCAATTATCGCAGCAACGCCGGCGCCGCAGAAGAAGCAAAAGCCAGCATCGAATCGCTGGGCCGCCGCTGCATCGCGGTTCAGGCCGATGTCAGCAAAGAAGAAGAGGTTACGCGCCTCTTCGCCGTCGCCAATGAACAACTGGGCCCGGTCAGTATCCTCGTCAATAACGCGGGCACCACGCGAGATAAACTCATCCTCCAGATGTCTCTGGCGGATTTCGCTACTATTTTAGAGACTAATCTGCACTCGGCTTTCCTCTGCACCAAGGCCGCCCTGCGCGGCATGATGAAGGCGCGCTGGGGACGCATTATCAACGTCTCTTCGGTCGCGGGTCTACTGGGCAATGCTGGCCAGGCCAACTACAGCGCCTCTAAATCCGGTATGATCACCCTGACCCTGAGCACAGCCCGCGAAATGGCCAGCCGCAATATCACCGCCAACGCGGTCGCGCCCGGCTTTATTCCGACCGAGTTGACCTCCACACTGACCGAGCAGCAGAAAAAATCGATGCTGGATATCACCCCGCTCGCCCGCTTCGGTACCCCCGAAGAAGTGGCCGCAACTATCGCCTTCCTCTGCTCGCCAGAGGCTGGCTACATCACCGGACAGGTAATCCGCGTCGATGGCGGCATGGCCATGCACGTCTAAACGCCCCCTGCCAGCATCTCTCCACTTCAGCCTCAGAAAGCAAACGGCTTTGATGTGTGCCGTTTGCTTTTTTGCGTATCCTGATTATAGAGAAAATGCCAGAAACAGAAGCCAAAAAACGTGAAACAAAATCCGGGCAATTTTTCTCTAAATCTTTTAAGCCAGAAAACAGTGTTGCAAACCTGGCTATCAGAATATCACTGGAGGAGATGGCTTCTATGCTCATTGAAACCGACGAAACTAACCAATTTACCTTTGAGCCTTTTGCAGCCCATGCATTTTATACAAAAGTTAATCGCTCGCTGGTGCGCCAGGCACTGGCTCATTTTGAAAGCCGGCCCGTCGATCAGCCGTTAACGGTCGTTGATATGGCCTGCGGAACCGGCGCGGTAACGCGTCTGATCGCGGAAGAACTCAAACGCCAGGGACGCGAAGCACGCATTATCGGCGTCGACCCGTCCGCGGAAGCGATCCGCCTTGCCCAGAAAGGCATGGAGGAGATTAATGCCAGAGCAGAGTTCTTCCAGGGCGATACCGAGGATCTCCCGCGCCTGATTCAGAACGCTGACGCCGCGTTTTTCTGTAACGCGATCCACCTGATTCCCGACAAACGCGTGGCTTTTCAGTTGATGGCCAGTATCCTGGCTCCTGGCGGACTCTTCGCCTGCAATAGCGCTTTCTATAACGGCGCCTATGTTGAAGGCACAGAGCGCTTCTACCGCCTCTGGACCCGCCGCGCCATTGGTTGGCTGCGTAAAGAACATCCCGAGGCCCATGTCTCGCGCGAAGCCAAAACCACAGCCATGCAGTGGATTGACGCGGACGACTATATCCGCCTGCTCAAAGAAGGCGGCTTCCCGACCGTCGATGTGCTCCAGGAAGAAGCCATCATGACCGTCGAGTCGTATCATGACATCGGCCAGTACTGGCTCTTCATCGAAGGTGCCCTGCCCGGCATCCCCCTGGCTCTTGGAGCCGAAGCACTCGGCACCACTGTCTACCAGGTTGGTGAAGAACTCGGTCTGACCAACATACCGCGTAACTGGCTGCAACTGGTCGCTCACAAGGCGTAATCCAGCAGCCATAGTGTATCCAGCGAGAGCTTTTTTTAATACAGTCACCTTGTGCAACTGTTGCACTTATGCAGGCATTGTGCTACAATACTCCATATTTGAAAAAGTATGAGAGAAAAGGTGATGGCATGTCACCTGCTTCCTACAGCAGAGATCAAGTAGATGGTAGAAAAAGAACCAAAGGACTGGCGTGAGCTCCTTGGCTGGATTGCTAACGACCCGGCTGGCATGCAACGACTTGTACAAAGCCTGGGAGTGCGCGACATTACAATCAGACGCTGGGTCAAAAAAGAATCCGATCCGCGCCCGCAAAACCTTCGCAGATTGCTCATCGCTCTGCCAGAGTACCGCGAACGCTTTATTGAGCTGATTCCCCTGGAGTTCGAGGATTTCGCCGATTTCACTCTCGACGATCCTCACCAGGAGATTCCGCCCAAATTTTATACGCAGATCTTCCAGATGCGCGGGAATGTCGGCCCAACCCAACTTTTCTGGTCGCTGACTGACGCGATCCTGGGCCAGGCATTGGACCAGCTCGACCCGGAACACCTGGGCATGGCCATTACTGTTGTTAAATGTATGATTGCCGCTCGCCCTGACCACAAAATCCTCAGCCTCCGCCAGAGCGTAGGTCAGGCAAGCGCTCCCTGGCCGGGCAACCTGGAACAGACGGCGATGTTCCTGGGAGCCGAATCTCTGGCCGGCTACGTGGTCTCGACCTGCCATCCTTCCGAGGTTCAAAATTATAAAGAGGATAACGAAGCACTGCCCGGACACCAGCTCGATCATGAAGTAAGCGCCGCGGCTCATCCCATTCTGTACGCGGGAAGAGTCGCTGGCTGTTTGCTGGTCTCCAGCACCGAACCAGACTATTTCATGCTGCCAGGACGCCTGAACCTGGTCGCTGACTACGCTCACCTGATCTCGCTTGCCTTCGCGCCTGCAGATTTCGTCGATCCCACACACATCGAACTGCGCCTCATGCCGCCTCATTCCGAGCAGCGCAGCTTTTTCTCAACTTTCCGCAAGCGCATAACCGAGGCCCGCCTGAAACTGTACGGACAGCATAATGTGGATGCGGAACAATACGTCTGGGAGGGACTGGAAAGGGATATCCTCAAGCTGCCGGAAAATGGCGACTCGCTTAACAGCGTCGGTGTCCTTTGAACAGCAGCAAGAATATTACATCTATATGCTTGAAGACTTTCAGCAGCCGTTGAATCCACGCTGGACGCAGACCACAATTGGCAATGGCGCCCTGACTATCGATAACTCCATTCTGCGCATGAGTCTCGCGGAGACACCGCGGGGCCGCTATAGCGATGCCCAGATCGACGACTACGGCCAGCTCGCTCGCGCGCAATTTCCCTGGCACCCACCGCTGCGCATGGAGGTCAGGGCGCGCTCGTCGCTGCCAGCCGCGACCGCGAACAGCACGCCAGAAAGCGCCGTCTTGCGCGGCACCGCTGGCTTTGGCTTCTGGAACTATCCATTTTCGGTGCGCGGGGATATCTTAATGCTGCCAGAGTCAATCTGGTTCTTCTACGCCTCGCCGCCCTCCAACATGGCCCTGGTCCCTGGCATCCCTGGCTGGGGTTGGAAAGCCCAGGTAGTGCACAGTATGCGACCTGGCGCGCTTCTCTCAGTTCCACCCATGGCTCTCACCGCCGCGCTGGCTGCCCTGACAGGCGCAACGCGTCCCGCCGCGCGCTGGATGCAGCGCCTGAGCGGCGCCCAGGAAGCCATTCTGCCAGTAGAACTGACTACCTGGCACACTTACGCCCTTGAATGGCACGCGCAGGAAGCCATCTTCTCCGTTGATGGAGAGCTGGTCCTGCGCGCGCTCAATCCACCCACGCGCCCACTGGGCTTCGTCGCCTGGCTCGACAACCAGTTCGCCATCGCTACACCTCGCGGCGTGCTACGCTTCGGCTCCGTAACCAGCGGGTCACAATGGTTCGAGATTACTCAACTAAGCATCGAAACGCTTTAGTACGGCTTCTCCGCAAGCTGCATAACCTCGTCAATCAAACCGTACTCCACGGCCTCCTGAGCACTCATATAGAAATCACGCTCGGTATCACGCTTGATGCGCTCGACTGTCTGCCCGGTGTGATGGGCGAGCAGATCGTTGAGAACATCGCGCGTATGCAAGATCTCGCGCGCGTGAATATCAATATCGGTGGCCTGACCGGCCAGTCCGCCTTGAATCAGCGGCTGATGCATGTGAATGCGCGCGTGCGGCAGAGCACGCCTCAAGCCTTTATCCCCGGCCATTAGCAGCACCGTGCCAAAACTGGCCGCGTAACCCACGCAGGTCGTAGCAATCGGGCAAGTCAGATGGCGCATCGTATCATAAATTGCCAGGCCGGCATCCACCGAACCGCCGTGCGAACTGATATAGAGATTGATCTCCCGCTCACTGTTCTCCGCGGCCAGGAAGAGCAACTGGGCTACCACCAGGCCTGCCAGATTCTCCTCGATCACGCCATTGATCATAATAATCCGCTCGCGCAGAAGGCGCGAATACAGATCATATGCCCGCTCACCGCGTCCGGTAGTCTCAATCACTGTTGGAACAAGTAACGACGACATGCGCTTTCTCCTTTATGCTCTCTTCTCGCTTATTCACAAGTTATACACACTATTTCTGGCGCGCGAAGTAGTAATACACCCGCGGGCGCGATTCGGGATGGCTCGGCTCAAGCACGCCGACCAGCAGCCAGCCCTGAGCGCCAAGCTCGCTCAAACGCTCTTCGTCCAGCGGCGCCTCCTCGCGCGTGTCCACGCTCACTACACGATATTCCCACTGCTGCGGATTGGCCGCAACGTTCTCATAGACTATCGGAACATGTAAAGCTGGCTGGACATCATCTCGTCCAGCAAAGCGTCCCCAGGTAGACATGTTAGCGATCATTCGGTATTCTCCTTTTAGAAACTCACGCCCTGTTGCAGCTATCCCTCTACAGGCCGGGTATGAACGTTGACAGATCTCTCAACTGGCTAAGAAATTCAGGGAGCAAGAGCTTGCTCTCCGCTTTTCTCTTCCTCTTGAATATATCATGCTAACAGCGTATAATGGCAGGGAAAATCTATGCTAACAGCATAGGGAAAAAGAGCAGCTATGCTAACAGCATAGGAAGGATTAGCACGATGGATTTACAAGAAATCATGGGACGGGTGATCAGACGCGAGCGCCAGGATCGGCGTTTGACGATAAAAGAGCTGGGCGAGAAAGCTGGCTTATCGGAAATCTATGTCGGTGAGATTGAGCGCGGGCAAAAATATCCCTCCTCGCGCGTCCTGGAAAGCATCGCTGCGGCCCTGGACATAGATATCGCTGATCTCCTGGAAATGGTCGCGGAAGAGATCCGCTACGAGCGCGAGCCCGAGAAGCTGACCGTCATCGGCTTCACTCAGCCCGGCAAGGTCGGCCAGCCCAATCGCCAGGCCGTGAGAAAAATAGTCAACATGCTCAACGAAGGAGATGTCGAGAGCGTCGCCAACTTCAGCGCCTTCTTGCTCTCGAAACAATTCACTATTCAATAAGGCCCATCTCCTCCTGTTAGCCGCGAAATTCTTTAATGTTCATATGTCTCCAAATAGTAGTGTCCCGAACTGGCCTGAAATCAGGTCAGTTCGGGACGCTATACAAGAAGTGCCTATCACCACCGACGAGGCCGGCGCGCATATGCTCCTCTGCGATAGTAGCGCGAAGTGTAGCCATAAGCGTGACGATACGCGAAGGCGCTCCACAGAGCTACTAGGATCGCCGCGGCGATAACTGAGGTGATCAATGGCACACCATCCAGGAAGGGCTCACCCACGAGATGCCAGTGTAACACGTTGGTCACCAGAAAAATGGCGATGAAGCCCAGGACCGCGGCCCCAATAAAACCAAATGGTGTGCGCCGACGCGCCAGAACCTCTCCTATCACGCCCACAAGGGCCGCAATGATCACCATTACAATCAATTCTGTCAGTGTCATATAGAGAACCTCCTTGCGACACTTTCTCGTCGCTCTGCTCTCTACACGATTCACTGGCGTTTTTCTATTCACACTTCTTCTATGGAGAAACGACGCCCCATCAAATCCCAACAAAAATGCCATCCCCGGCCCGCAGCGTAAGCAGCTTCTGGCCGGTAAACGTCGCGTAGAAGCCGCGCTGCCCATCGTTCAGAAAGATCAAGGCGTCGCGCAGCATCCCGGCGGGCACCGGCTCTGGCTTGTTAAGCGCAAAATGGCTGAACTCCACGCAGGGCGCGGCCACCTCCAGTCGCTCCAGGTAGAGCAGCGCTCCAGTCTCCCGATCCCGCGCAGCCACGCGCTTACCCAGCGTCTCCAGCGCGATTGCCTCCTCTGTTTCAACCAGAATATTTTCGCCCGCGATGCCATCCCACAGGTGCGGGCCAAACTTTGCGCGCATAGCCTGATAATGGCTGGTAAAGCCCAACGAAATACCGTTCACGCCATCAAGGTTCTTGCTCTCCGGGTGCGTGCTATTGTGAATATCCAGAATCCGCTCACCTCCTGCTGTCACCCCGACAATCCCCTCGGAAGCCAGCAACAAATACTCCACGACCTGGATATCCGCTGGATCATAATAACGATGCGGCTTCATCCCGCGCTTCAAGCTGGCACGCTGGACCTGCACCTGCTTAATCTGCCCAATCTGACGCATTCCTTCCCTCCCTCCCTGGCTGTGTTTTATTCTTCTTCATAGTATCACATCGAGCGCGCAGCGTTTCCATATCCCCGCCCGCGAAAAAGAATACAGCCACAGAAAATTCAGAGCTGGCTTGAAATAGAACGTATTTTCTATTATAATAGAGAGAAATAGAGGCCGCTCTCACCAATCCTGCATAACCATGTGTTATGTTAAGAAAGATCGGTACGAGGAGATACTTATGAGCAAGATCGTGACGCAAAGCGCCCGACTCCATTGTACAGTCGAACGCGCTTTCGCGATGTTCACCGAGAATGAACAGTTGCAGGCGTGGTTGACCAGGAGCGCGAATGTGGAACCGAAAGTGGGCGGCAGCTACGAACTCTTCTGGGATCTGGATGATCCCGAATACAACAGCACGCTGGGCTGCAAAATCACGGCCATAGAGCCAAACGCCCTGCTGGCCTTTGAGTGGAAGGGGCCGCCAGTCTTCCGTTTTATGAACGAGGTTGATCCGCTGACACATGTCTCGGTCTTCTTCGCCCCCTGCACCGAAGTGCTCACCCCTTGCACCGATGTCTACCTCCTGCACAGTGGCTGGGGCTCCAGTGAAGAATGGGAAGAAGCCCGCATCTATTTCGCCC